>JABMOV010000044.1 GCA_013203145.1 Fidelibacterota bacterium | reverse complement strand
TGTTCCCAGCAGTCATCCTGCCTACAACGCAATGGCATTATGTTCTGAGCGTGGGATCATGAAAGCAGATGTCATTACTGGTCATTTTAATCCTAATGGTTTCATAAATGGTGCCGATGCGTTGCTCATCATTCGCACTATTCAGACCAGCCTGCATCAGACGTTTTAAATACATCTAAAACCTTCCGAAAGTGCAGTGTAAAACTTTCGGAAGGTTCAGCAATAAAAAAGGGTTGCTCAATAGCGACCCTTTTTTATTTATACGGAATTTTCAAATAAAATATATTCCCCGTTGGAGCATTTTCTTTAACACCTACTTCTGCATTATGTATCGATGCAATTCTTTCTACAATAGCTAAACCCAATCCTCTACCTTGTCGGTTTTCGCGTTTCAGTTGAATATTCCTTTTAAAAATTCGTTTCCGTTCTTTGACCGGTATCGTTTTGCCAAAATCTTTGAAATTGATCAAAACTGAATCTTCTAGCTTTTGTCCCTCAACAACGATTTTTCTGCCGTCTGATGCATATTTAATAGCGTTTGAAATGTAGTTTTTAAATATCTCACTAATAATTGGGTTTACTTCAGCTATCAACTCCTCTGGCAGTTTAAGTTTAACTGTTATTGCTTTTCTTTCTAAAGCTGCGGAAAAACCCTCTAACTCTTCCTTTATTAATTGTGATAAATCAGAAGGCGCTTTTTCTACACTCTCACCAATGGTCACTTTTGACAAGACAGCAATATTATTGATGAGTTGGATCAATCCGTCGCTACTGGATTTAATCACGGAGACCGCTTCGTTTTCCGATAATTCGTCCTCCAGGATTTCACTCATTCCGCTGATCACCCCGATCGGGTTTTTTAAATCATGTGTGATGATATCCAATAACAACTCTTTCAGATTATTTGACTCAGACAATTCCTCGGATAATTTTCGGTATTTCTTCTCCGACTCCTTTAATTTCTTTTCAGCGTTCAGTTTATCTGTGATGTCTCTTGAAATCCCCATGATTCCAATATAGTTGCCATCACCATCAACTATTTTTGACGCCGATAAATAGCTCGTGAAACATTCACCGTTTTTACGCTTATTTTCAACAATGCTTATATGCTTGCCTTTTTCATAGGCTTCTTGATGTGTATCGAGACCCTTTTTGGGAGCTTTGTATAATACATCTATTGGATTCCCAAGAATTTCTTCTTTTGTATATCCAAAGGTATCCACCGCTGCATGATTAAATTCAGTAATTCTTCGATTTTGATCCACTGCAATTATCATATCCATGGAACACTCAATCAAATTGTTGGCGTATTGTTGTGATTCATACAGTTTCCGCTGTGTTTTTCTTAGTTCTGAAATATCCTGTGAAATCCCCATTACTCCAATTTTATTTCCATATTCATCTTTTAAAACAGATGAAACCAACAAACTCGTAAACGTGGATTTATTCTTATGCCTATTCAATATTTCCCGAACACTATGACCATTTTTTATTGTTGTATTATGGACTTCGATTCCCTGTTTTTCATCGGCATATAATAGATTAATATGTTTACCGATTACTTCAATCCTATTATATCCAAATGAAGATTCTGCGGACACATTGAATTCTGTAATCAAGCGATCATTGTCAACCGCAATTATCATATTTAAGGAACTGTTTAAAACGTTCTCTACATACGTCTTAGCAGCAATTAATTGTTTTTCCTGCTTTACTTTATCTAAAGCCATTTCAATGCTAATCTGTAATATTTTTTCTGAAACTGGTTTAAGGATATACCCAAATGGATCTGTTTGTCTTGCCCTACTAAAATGTTCAGTTTCATCAGCCGCAGTTAAATAGAGGATTGGGATATTGTACTTACTTGTAATTCTATCTGCTGTTTCAATACCGTCTAATTCACCCTCTAAAAAGATGTCCATTAAAATTAAATCCGGGGTCATTTCCCGTATCTGTTGAATTGCGCCTTCTCCCGTTGGACTGCTTCCAGTGACATTATAGTTCAACCGTTTTAACAGGTGGCGAATTCTTTTTTCCTCTGAAGCATTATCTTCAACAATAAAAATTGACGCTTTCTTCATATTTTTTACTCCGATCTGTGTACTTTCATGAGATAAGCCGTGAAATAATGTACATGGTTTCTATTTAAATTTGCGTATTCTGGCGCACGAAGTCCACATTCTAGTTTTATGCTTGTTCCAACCAAAATTGTATTGCATTATTACACCCTAAAATAATTTACACATGATAGAAAAAATACCAGTTAGTCTTACTGATCGGATAATCCTGTTCTATGAATTGGTTCTTTCCGTGCTATTGATATTATTCCAATCTGACCGCGTTGATACAACCCATCATCTTATGATAAATGCGATCATTATTGTTGGGGTGATTTCATTTGGGCGATTTAATACTTCATCGAATATTATTAAATGTATTCGCACCTTTTATCCCATTGCTCTCATGGGACTATTATATCCGCAAGCGTGTGAATTGCGGTTTTTATTTTCACCTCAGGAATTTGACCCGATTTTACTCCGGTGGGAAATCAATCTATTTGGTGCGGAATGGTATCGAGTATTTTCTCAATTACCCGTGATCATTTTAGAATTCTTTCATGGAATATATTTTTTCTATTATATCGCCTTATTTCTTTTTGCGTCTTTGGCCTGGAGATCAAAACCGACTCTGGTTTCACAATATATTTTTACCCTGACATTATCCTCATTACTTCACCACTTTATTATCATATCTTTTCCCGCATCTGGCCCCGTTCCATTACGTGCTGAATTGATGCCGGACGGATTTCTTTTTATCCCAATCATGGATTGGATATATGCCAATGCGGACAAAGGTGGTGGCGCCTTCCCTAGCCTACACGTTGCCTCAACAATAATTTTATCGAAGTTTGCTATTCGTTTTAATTCAAATCATCGGATATTCGTTTTTGGGTTGGCTCTTGGCATTATCTTGTCCACGATTGTGGGCTCGTTCCATTATGCCATCGATGGGCTGGCAGGAATAATCACAGGATGGCTAGCATATCATCTAGGAAACTGGCTATTTTTACGCCTTCATTATGAAGAATCTTAGACTACTTGGATTATCTCTTTTCCTTTTTTGCGGATGCGTTGAACATCTGTTTTTTATTCGCATATTTCCTGAAGGCCAAACTGAATTCATTATTCGATCAACCGGAGATTCTACAGACATCTATGATTCAGACTTTCTTCATCCCATGGATACTCAAACGTGGATGACCTCCATTACAAAAGAAATTCGCGACGATGATCCCGTTTGGATCAAGGAATCCAAAGGATTTATTTCAACCGAATACACGTCATTTCCCGGTGATGAACATTTTGGTGTTCAACAATATCCCATGGAAGTATCAAAATCAATTGGGTGGATCACCACCACCTATTCTTATTCCCAAACATTTTCAGGCCGCGGGATTTATACAAAAGTTCCGTTATTGGGTGAAGCAATCCGCAACAATGAAGCGGCTGATTCCACACAATGGAAAACAGAATCCTTTAATTACATCATCCGCAACGGTCTTAATACAGCATCGCTTGATACAAGTTTGATCTTGCCCTACGGAATGGAAGAACGCTTGCTTACCCATTTTAATAATTATTTGTCACGCGTGGATTATGAACAACTTTATACTGAATTGACTACAAACAAGTTCAACTTGCTTCATACCATTTTAGCACCCTTTTCAAATGAATTGCCCGTCGAGTTTATACCAAAACTAGCAACGGCTATGATCCCATTTGAGCATGATATCTTTGTTATTATGGAATTACAAGATGATCAATTCAAATTCGCCATCATCATGCCAGGTCGGATTGTGGAGACGAATGCAGATACTCTGGCTGGAGATACATTAAAATGGTCCTTTGGGTTAAATGAATTCCTTAATGATTCATACACGCTCCAAGCCCAATCAATCGTTATATCCACAACAACTTTTCAAAAGATCGTTATCTTTTTTACATTGCTCATTTCTCTGATATTCTTTTCTTTGTGGATTAAAAAACGTTGAGATATTTCCTGTCTTCAATAATGATTGTTTTTTGTATGGCCTTTGGTCAAAAAAGTTTTTTACATGAAAAACAATTTCAAAAAGTTGTGGAATTCTATCTGGAAGATCATAATCCTGAATACAAGGTAATGGGTGTTAGCACTTACAATGAAAGAGAAGAATACATTCTACGAATTGACATGAATGATAGTGCCTCCGATACACTGGAACCTTCAAGTGTATTTGAATCGTTGGCAATTGTTAGTCAATTTTCTGAGATATTAATCAATGGCTTTGTTGTGATTTTTCATGATTCCAATGGTCAATCCAACCCCGCTATCTATACGGCCGAAGTGGCTTGTTCTAACGACTGTTTTTTAACTAAAACAATGTCACTTTCAGACTGGAAAGGAACTTGTTTAATTTCACGAATGAATCCTCAGGCGAACCTCAATAATCGTTAATTACTCAATTTGAATCCCGACCATGAAAAACATCAAAACATCGACTGAAATCCTGAATAAAATCAAATCAAATTTTATCGGTCTGGATACAATCTATACTTTGGCGAATGGAGAAAAAACGAAGCGAGTATATTTGGATTCCACTGCATCTACACTTATGATGGGTGCAGCATATGATGCCATAGAAGCCTTTTATGACCATTATGCAAATACCCATAGTCTTTTACATTTTTCAGCGAAGATTTCAACCGAGGAATACAGCTGGGCACACAATCGTATTTTGACTTTTCTCGGAGCAGATCCTCAAAAATATGCTTGTTTTTTTACCGGTAGTGGTACAACGGGTGGCGTAAATCGGTTGGCGCGCATTTTTCGTGATTATCGTCCTGAGCGTGATACCGTGTTGGTCTCTCTTATGGAGCATCATTCCAACGATCTTCCCCACCGTAAACATTCTGGCCGCGTCATACATTTGCCTTTAGATATGCGTGATACTCGCCCTGGTTGTATCAATTTAGAATCCGTTGAACGAGAGTTGATAAAGCACAAAGATCGCATCAATTATATCGCGGTAACTGCTGTGAGCAATGTGACGGGAATTATCAATCCCATTTATGAAATTGCTGAATTGGCGCATAAATACGATGCCTTAATATTGGTCGATGGTGCTCAAGCCGTGGCCCACCTTCCGGTTAAGTTATATGGACATCTAAATCCTGGTCGGAATATTGACGCTTTTGTCTTCTCCGGTCATAAAACGTATGTCCCCGGATCGCCCGGAGTCGTTGTCTGTCGCAAGGATATTCTATCGGCAATTGAACCGGAAGAAGTTGGTGGTGGAATGGTGGATCGAGTTTATGTTGATCGCTATACAGTAAAAGAAGCTTTTCCTGATCGAGAAGAAGCTGGGACTCCTAATATTCCAGGAGCCATCGGTTTGGCCGCCGCAATTGAAGTCATGGATCAAATTGGCATGGATGTCATTTTCGAAGAAGAAACTGCTTTTATTCATATGGCTCTGGATAAAATGAAAAATGTGCCTGAAATCCAAATCTATGGAGAAACCGATTGCAGTATTTGTGAACGGGCTGCCAGTATTTCTTTCAATATTAAGGGATTGGATCATGGTCTGGTCGCTGCTGCATTAAATGACTATTACAATATCGCCGTTCGAAATGAATGCTTCTGTGCCCATCCCTACGTAAAAGAAATGATCATGGATGATCTTTTAGAGGCGGCAGATGATTTTGATATCGATAAGCTTGATCCAGAATTCATTCTCCAAAAACAAGGTATGGTTCGGGCATCTTTTGGGCTTTATACCACAGAATCTGATGTAGATGCTTTGGTTTTTGCGTTGGAAGACATCACATTAAAAAAAGATGACTATAAATCCCTATACGTGGCAGCAAGTGCAGGTAACTATATTCATAAAACATTTCGACCTGATAGTCGCGATCGTTTTTCCGTCAGAAATTTTGTTGCAGATTATCTACACGAGGACGTGTAGCGGATGCTTATTTCATTGCTTT
>JABMOV010000043.1 GCA_013203145.1 Fidelibacterota bacterium | reverse complement strand
GAAGAGATTGACCTTATCGAAGAAGAATGGTTGATTGACATAGATGTCCAAAACGGATTCGGTTCCGATAAATTAAATCGTGTTGGTGTTTTAACTGATGCATCTGATTTCTATGATGAATGGGACGCCTTCGAGCCACCATTAGTACCGGGTGGTGTATCAATGCGGATTGACAATACACATTGGGATGAAGCAAATGATATTTATTCAACCGATATTAAATCTGTTTCCGAACAAGGTCATTTCTGGGATTTGAATGTGGTCGCACAGGATGAAGATCGAAATGTAATAGTTACGTTTGATGGAATCTCTGATATTCCTGAGGATTTTGATATTTTCCTTATTGATAAATCAATTGGGACAGCACAAAATCTCAGTAGCAGGGATACATATATTTATCCAGCTGGAAGGACTTCAAATCAACGTGATTTCAGGTTGGTTATTGGTACACGGGAATTTGTTGAAGAGAATAATGCCGGAGTTTCACTTTATCCGGATGCCTTTGCTTTGAGTCAGAACTTCCCGAATCCGTTTAACCCGAAAACAACAATTCTTTTGTCTATAGAAAATGAGGCTGTCGTGGATCTGGTTGTCTATAACCTACTTGGAGAAACGGTTACTACACTTGCACAGGAAGAATACTTACAGCCTGGTTATTATAATTTCATCTGGTCTGGATATAATGAACAGGGCAACCGTGTTGCGAGTGGATTGTATCTCTACTCAACGATTATAAAATCGCCTAGCGGAAAAGTGCTACTAAATCAAACTCGCAAAATGATCTTTGTTAAATAGAGACATTTTAAAAACCATCACGGACGCTCAAAGCGTCCGCGATGGTTATAGATTACAGCGGCATCTGTACCTGTAATGGCATCCTTGTTTATAAACGATTATATTTAGATGATAATGAGGGTAATATTGTGAAGAATTCATCCATTTTTTTAATCATCTTTCTGATACTTTTTTCTTTCGGTTTCGCTGAAACCCAATTTGGTAAAATTACACTACCATTGGGGACAGTAGAAGTACTGGCAAATAGCGGAGAATCATGGGAAAGAGCTAAACCTAATCAACCTGTCAATGTCGGCGATGTCATCCGCACTCAAGCCAAATCCCGATGTGAAATCAAGCTGGTGGGTGGTGGAAAAATCCGTATCGGAGAAAATTCCGAATTGGAATTGAACGAGGCCAACGTCAAACCCATGGAAAAAAACTTTCAAGCCAATTTGACAAAAGGCAATGCCTGGGTATCAGCAAAAGCCGCGTTTGGTGAAAAGAAAAATGTATCTGTAAGAACGCCCACTGCTGTAGCGGCCATCCGTGGTACAACCTATCGTACAAAAGCAGGTGAAGAAGAAAGCTCAGTGCTGGTGTATGAAGGCAAGGTAGATGTAAACCAACCGCAAAATGTAGAAAAAGAAGAAACAGCTCCAAAACCGGGAGGAAAACCAAAATTTAAACTGGCTCCACCGACAGAAATAGATGCACCAACTCAGGTTGCAGGGCCTTACGAACTAACACTTGATGAATGGATTTCGTTGGTTGATGGTATGCAAATCAATCTGCGGAAAGATGGAAAGTATTATATGTTCAAATTTGACCAGGAATCTGATGCGCAGGATGAATTTGTTCAATGGAATAAAGAATTAGATGCCCAATAATTGTCCGGTTGACTCAATTTCAACGAAGTACCAAGGGGCAAATCCCACTTATTAATATCGATTCTATGTAGCCAATGTCATCTACTTTAAAAAGAATATTTACCGGTACAATCATTGGTTTAGTTATTGGAATATTGGTTGGGCTTAGCACAAACAAATCAGGATTCTTCCTAACCGAGCTCCTGAATAAATATGAATTGAATTCTTTTGACGCTCGCATTCGAGCACGAGTATCTGACGTTCCAGAAATGTCCATTGAAGACATCGTCATTGTGGACATTGATCAAAATTCTGTTATGGAATTGGGAAACTACAAAGATTGGCCGCAAGCTTATCATGGTCAACTCATAGATGTTATCTCATCCGGCAATCCAAAGGCTATCCTGTTTGATATAATTTTTGATCCGGAATACAATATGTCCTATGATGTATTGACTTCACTTGACATTGATTCTTCACATTCCCAGGCACAAGCATTGAATGATTTTGTTGATTTATATGATCCCATGCAATTTGTTCAGGCAACCTATGAATCGCAAAAAGTATATCACGCATTGGTTTTCGAAACGACCGATTCTACCAATTTTCTCTATGCCATGGATGATGAAATAGAGGGGTATTTTCCAGAAAATCATACTATTTCGCTACCGGAAGAGCAGGCGCAACATTTACCTAGAGCACCGCGGATGGGAAATACTTACGCAGATTTATTGACATACGCAAAAGGAACAGGAAGTGCCAATTTCCCCCAGGATGCCGATGGAATTATCAGGCGGGCTCCTACTGCACTTTATTTTGATGGACCAGGTGATGTTTATCCGTCATTATCTATGGCTGCAGCAATGGATATACTAGGTGTTCCCAAGGATGGGTTATCATACGATTTTGAATCATTGATCCTCACCATGACTGATACAACAGGAACAGTTGTGAGAGAATTACCCATTGACGAAGAAGGTCGTATCTGGGTCAATTTTTCCGGTCCTTTTAAAACCTTTTATTATATACCCTACATGTATTGCTTCGATGCAGAATTGCTGGATCCATCCTACTGGGAAGGAAAAATCGCCATTGTGGGATCGTCCTTGCCAGGTCTTATGGATTTACGGAATACTTCCGTTCAAAAAACATTTGCCGGAGTAGAAATCCATGCCAACACATTGTATAACATTATAAATGATGATTTTATTAGACCCGTTAAGAAAAGCACCCAACTTTTAACATTGATTGCGCTTTCCTTGTGTGTTGGATTGCTCATCAGTTTACCTCCAAAACCATTGTATTCTCTCCCAATCCCACTGGCAGCTGTTTTTGTTTGGATTGTATTTGCATATAATCAGTTTTTAAATCAATTAATTATCTGGGATATCGTACGACCAATCCTGTCCATCGGGGCGGTGTATCTGACGGTATTTCTATACAATTTTTTAGTCGTAGATAAAGATAAGCGGTTTTTAAAACAGACATTCAGTACATACATTTCTCCTGAATTAATTGACCGAATGTTTAAAGATCATACCGAACCACAACTGGGCGGTGAAGAGGGATATCACACCGCATATTTTACAGACATTCAGAGTTTTTCAGGTTTCTCTGAAAAACTCACACCGCACGAATTGGTGGAGCTGTTAAACGAGTATCTTACAGAAATGACCGATATTCTTTTAGAAAATAAAGGAACATTAGACAAATATATTGGCGACGCTATTGTCGCTTTTTATGGTGCTCCTGTTCCAGTAGAACAGCATGAATATCGAGCCTGTCTCACAGCGCTGATAATGCAAGATAGATTGGTAGAGCTTCGCGAAAAATGGCGATCAGAAGGCGATCGTTGGCCAGAGATTGTCCACAATATGCAAAACAGAATTGGTATTAATTCAGGTCAAATGGTCACAGGTAATATGGGATCAGGGATGCGGATGAACTATACCATGATGGGCGATACGGTGAACCTTGCTGCACGGCTGGAAGCATCGGCAAAACAATATGGTATCTATATTCAGGTTGCTGAAACGACTTATCAAAAAGTGAAAGATCTCTTCGAGTGGCGAGATTTAGACTACGTCCGCGTTATGGGAAAAACTGAACCAGTACACGTTTATGAGCTCATCTCTGAGAAAGGAAAACTCACAGGTAATTATGTGCAATTGCTAGAGGTCTATAATGAAGCGTTGGCATGTTATATCGCCCAAAAATGGGATGAGGGATTAGCTCTATTCAAAAAAGCTGATGCGCTGGAAGATATGTTCCCGGGACGAAAAACGAACCCAAGTCTCGTCTATATTGATCGATGCAACCATTTTAAAGAAAATCCTCCAGGCGATGACTGGAATGGAGTCTGGACATTAACGTCTAAATAACTCTGTTTTCCTCGAAACCGTAATCATCGAATAATTTCCTTATACCTTAAAACTTCTTTACCCTTTGAATCGCGTACCTTTATCCTCGTTCATGAAAATCCACGCAGCAACTTTTCCGATTTTCAAAGGGTGTTTAGTATCCCAGTACTGTAATCCATGGTGGTAACGAGAACTCGTATCATCTTTAGGTAGAGATTCAATCCAAGCTAATATTTGATCAATTCTTGCCTGCCAGATTTCCATGTTTTCGGGACGTAAATCAATCCAACCTGCATTGGCCCATTCGTTAATATTTTTGTCATTTATTTCGATGGAATCACGACCCATGGGTGCTGGAATTTTTACTTGTGGTCCACGGATGAGCGATTTTCCATCCTTCATTAAAATTGGAATCCCAATGGATATAGCCTGGGAACGTGTTTCCTGATTTTCTTCAAGATACTTTTCGACAATTTCAGATAATTGTTCAGGGCCGCGAGTTGATATACATTTGAGATCGCCGCATACTTTATTTAAAATATGAGCTTCATACAGCAATTTGGACAATCTAGGCGGTCCAAGAATCTCAAATGCAACACTATCAGAATTATTTTCTTCTTTGAGCTTATCCATTTGTTCAAGTGCCTGATGGCGCATATATCCCGCACGATAAGTTGGCCCCATAATTGAGTTATCAAGTGCATTGATAATATCATGTCCGGTACTGTCACCCAAAATCTCAAGAATTACGTTTTCTGCAATTTCTTCAGGAGTCACAAATTCCATTTGTCCAGCAGATGTAATAGTATCAAACTCACCATAAGAGAATATTCCATTTTCACCCGTATCAATATATACCGATTTCAAGGTATCGTTTAAGTCATCCCATTTATCATGTCCCTTGAAAAGAAATGAATCACTTAATTGCTCAGCATTTTCTGATGTGCAATCATAGATACGAATGGGTTGGCCATGTTTCCTTACCTCACCGTAGTCAATTCCTTTCCATGCGATGGCAGCTGCCGGTTTGATTTCCTTGCAAATTGGACCCCCCGGAGTTCTACCCATTAAGAATAATAGCATGGTATGAGCACCTGCCAATGATGTTTTGCTCAATAGAACACGAGAAGGTTGTTCTTCGCTATGTGTATAGGGAATATTCAATCCCATTCCACCAGTACCTGTTGTGCCAATTTTCATGTAAATTCCCGTTTCATTTTCTACCATACTGGCGTGTAGAATTTGAATATGGCGAATTATTTGTGGAATATATAGCGTGGTTAACATTTTTTCAATATCTGCCCTACAAGCATTGCAATTATCAGACTGCAATGTTTGTTTCATCTGATAATATCCGTTATAGACATCCTGATATGCCAAAGCCGTAGATGTGTTAATAGAATCAATAACGATATGTGGTTTGTGTCGTTTAATTACCTGACTTAAAAAGGATTCTTCCAACATATCATCATTGAAAGCCTCCATGGTATCAGCCATGAGTTGTTGACGATATAATGCATTATTTAGTAATTCGCCCCGGGATAAATCTTTCATTGCATGGCGGACAAATATATTTCCCCATTCAGGTACAAAAGAAATATCAGGATATGTTTTTGACATCATGTCACAGGCTTCTTTTGCTTCATGCTCTTGAAGCGAAAGAATGACTACTTTTTTTGGTTTATATGAACTGAGTTTATGCAGGATGGCTGTGCCAACAAGACCCCAGCCCCCAAGAATAAGAATATCTCGATCACGAATATCCATGATTTAATCTCCTGTACTTGTTAAAACGCCCAGAGCGATGGAATTCAATTTGGTTTCGGATGAATCCGATCGTGATAACAACACGATCGGAACTTGCGCACCAAGAATAATGCCGCCACCTTTTGCTCCACCAATACTCATGAGGGATTTAACAACGTGGTTTGTAACAGTAATTGAAGGTCCGATAAAAACATCTGTTTTACCGGCAATACTTGATGAAAGACCCTTGCTAACTGCAGCCTCTCTTGAGAGAGCGACATCCAAGGCAATAGGTCCTTCAATAGAAAAATTATTATAAGATGAATATTTTTGTTCCATCTCAAAAGCTAAAATGGTTTCGGGCAATTTTTCGTTAACCGTTTCAACGAGCGTTAAAAGGGCAATGTTGGGGTGGTGAATATTCAACGCCTTTGCCATGACATATGCATTGGTAATGATACTATCCATGATTTCATGGTTCAAATCTATGTTGACCCCACCGTCGGACCACAACATTAAACGGTCGTAATTCGGAGATTCCACAACCGCAACATGAGATAACCGCTGATCCGTTCGGAGTTCCTTATCATCCAGTACAGCTTTTAAAACTGTAGCGGTTTCTATATCACCTTTCATCATCAGTTTTGCTTCACCATTTTTTACAGATGCAACTGCCTGTTGTGCTGCAATAAGATCAACAGAATGTTCAAAAATCAAAGGTGTTATCCAGCCATTTTTGGTAGCGTCATTAATTGCATTAAGTAGAAAATCACTTTTCGGCTGAACAATGGCAATGGGTATCGGATCCGTTTTCTCTAGGGCGGCGAAAATTTGTTCATATGATGTAATCATTGATATACTTTTGCCTGTTCTTTTCCTAGAAGGACTCGAAGTACACCGGAAGCTAGAGCCTCAGATTCATACGATCCTGGGTAGACATAAATATTTTTAATAAACGCCACGGCTGACGTAAGACTTTCGATAAAAAGGGAAGAATTAGCAAGTCCGCCAGTAATTATTAATCCATCGCAATTTCCATTGAGTACGGCAAAACACGATCCAATTTCTTTGGAAATTTGATATATCATTCCATCAACAATTTGTTCTACGATGTTTTCGCCACGATTATAACGTGTTTCGATATCACGGAAATTGTTTGTTCCTAAATATGCCTTCAAACCGCTTTCTGTACTTAGGAGTTTTTCTAAATCGGGTTTGGTCAATTTCTTTTCATAAATCAGAGATAAAATTCCTGCCAGTGGTAGTGCTCCTGCACGATCAATAGAAAATGGACCCATACCTAATAGGGCATCATTCACATCAATTATTTTTCCACCGACAACCGAAGCGATTGAAAAACCACTTCCAAAATGTCCCACAATAAACCGCCCCGAATCTGCGGGGATATCATTTTCATTACAGGTTTTGAAATAACAATATTTGATATTTAGAGCATGACAGCGGCTTTTTCGTTCAATGCCCGGAACACCGGAAATTCGTGCTTTGTCAGTGAAATCGTCTAATGTTACTGGATCAACTATGTAAGCAGGAACAGACCATTTTTCGGCTAATTCATGTGCTATTAACGCCCCCAAATTGGAGGCATGATTTGCATAAGTGGCCTGTCGATATTCCAATAGCATGGCTTGAGATATTTCAAAAACACCACCAGAAAGTGGTTTTAGAGGACCGCCTCGAGCAGCAATGGCATCTATTTGGTTGACTGATAGTTGAGAAGCAATATATTTCAGACGAGTTGGAAGCTGATCAATAACATGATACGACAATTCATCATTAGAATGGTCTATAGATTTTTTCCACAGAAGCGTATTCTGATTAAAGTATGCACATTCGGTGGATGTAGAACCCGGGTTTACAGTGAGTATAAAGAAATCGTGATCTCCGGTTAATGTGTCTTAGGATATATCGTCGTCGTCAAAGGAAGCCATGATTCCGTGAACACTAAAGTCGTTGGCGCGAAATTCTTCCAGCTTCTTTTTGAGGATATTAAAGTGATCAATTTCCATTTCTGCCAGTTCAACCAAAAAGGTTTTCAATTCGGGATCAGCAGTACGATTAGCCGCCTCAACATAATAATCGTATGCTTCCTGTTCTTCGTTCATGGCGTATGTCAGGATTTCTTCAACTGAAGCAAATTCGGATAAGTGTTTAGCGTCCATAATTGCTCCTATGCCGTTGTTAATTCCCCAACGAGTTCCATTCCCCGTTTCAAGGCGCTTTCGTTGATTGGAATTAAGTGATGATGTCGATCTGGAAGCACTTTTTTAAGAGCTTCTAGCACCGATTTAATGGTAACAATTGGTCGTACAGCCAAGATGGATCCAAGCATGATCATATTCATAATCTTTTTGTTCTCAAGTTTCACGGATTCGATCATTGCCGGAATTTCATGAATTGTGACATTTTGTCTGGTCGGTTTCACCATAATGTTATTGGCTTCGAACAACAAATGCCCGTTTTCTTTTACAGAATCTTCAAATTTTTCCATGGATGGTTGATTTAAAATCACCGCCATATCGTAACTATTGATAATGGGAGAGCTAATGATAGCATCAGAAATAATTACGGTGCAATTTGCCGTGCCGCCACGCATTTCAGGACCATAACTAGGCATCCATGAGACTTCTTTGCCTTCGACCATCCCTGCGTATGCTAACGTCATTCCCATGGATAGCACACCCTGACCACCAAATCCTGCAATGATAATTTCGTGTTTCATGAATCTATTCCTTTGGGGGTGTTTTAATGTCACCAAGTTCAAAGTTCTTAAAAATATGATTTTCCAACCACTGGTTTGATTCAATGGGAGTCATTTTCCATCCTGAGGGACAATTGGATACAACTTCTATAAAACTCGTTCCACCTTTTCCTTCCATTTGGTATTTAAAGGCGTTCATCAGAGCACGTTTTGTTTTGCGCACCGCTTTTGCAGTATTAACCGCTTGTCTTGTTACGTAGTAAGCACCAGGGAGCATTGCTATCATTTCCGTGATCTTCAAGGGATGGCCATGCATAGCAAGATCGCGACCACTTGGCGTAGTGGATGTTATGGAGCCTTCCAATGTAGTGGGAGCCATTTGTCCGCCAGTCATTCCATAAATGCCATTGTTAATAAAGACCATTACAATATTTTCACCACGATTAATGGTATGAATTGTTTCAGCCGTTCCTATGGCTGCTAAATCACCATCACCCTGATAAGTAAAAACCATTCGATCGGGGAGCATACGTTTTATTCCAGTTGCCACGGCCGTGGCACGACCATGGGCAGCTTCCTGCATATCAATATCCATATAGTGGTATGCAAAAACTGCACATCCGACAGGAGCCACACCGATGGCTATTTCTTGAATATTTAATTCACGAATTACTTCCATTATCAATCGATGCACAACCGAGTGCCCACATCCCGGACAATAATGCATGGTTGTTTCGATAAGTGTACTGGGGCGAGCCCATACTTCATCTAAATCTTCGATATAGGCGCATTGTATGCCTTCAGATGCTGCTGACATTATGCTGTCTCCATTTCATTCACATTGTAAACGAGTTTTATACGGTCGAGAATTTCTTCTGGCTGAGGAATTATCCCACCCATTCTTCCATGGAAAGAGACTGGGATTTTGCCATTAACTGCTAGCCGCACATCTTCCACCATTTGTCCAGCATTCATTTCAACAACCAGCATTCCCCGTACTCTATCTGCAAGTTCTGATAAAATATTAGTTGGGAAGGGGAACAGTGTTTGTGGACGAAGGAGACCAACTTTCAATCCTTCAGCGCGTGCAAGTTCCACAGATTTATGTGCTACCCGGGACGTTAATCCAAAAGCAACGATTATAAAATCGGCATCATCGACTTCAATTGTTTCATATCGCACTTCATTTTGAACAATGGTTCGATATTTTTCCTGAAGTGTCAAATTGACTTCTTCCATTTTTTCGGAAACCAAATGTAATGTGGTAATAACATTATGATCACGGTCATTTGGTTTTCCTCGAGTCGCCCATGCCGAATGATCAACTTTGTGATCTTCGGGATTATAATCAGGGAAAATGACTGGTTCCATCATTTGACCTAGCGCACCGTCTGCAAGAATAAGAACAGGATTGCGATATTGATCAGCGAGATCCATGCCAAGGTATGTAAAATCGGCCATTTCCTGTACACTGTTGGGCGCTAACACAATAACGCGATAATCACCATGTCCGCCACCTTTTACAGCTTGGAAATAGTCGCCTTGAGAAGGCTGGATGGTTCCTAATCCGGGACCACCGCGAACTACATTCACAAGTAGACACGGAAGCTCTGCGCACGCAATATAGGATATACATTCTTGCATGAGACTATACCCGGGACTACTAGTACTCGTCATAACTCGTTCTCCAGTACCTGCGCCACCATAAACCATATTGATTGCAGCGATTTCGCTTTCAGCCTGGATAAAACTTCCACCACGCTTGGGAAGTTCACGGGAAATATATTCAAGAAGTTCAGATTGGGGAGTGATTGGATATCCGAAATATCCTTTTAAACCGGCACGGATCGCCGCTTCGGCCAGAGCTTCATTGCCCTTCATCAATACTTTTGTATTCATAGAATCCTCAAGAAACGGTTACAGTGATGTTGTCTCTGACATCAGTTATCACAGCAACCTTCTCTTTTGTTTTATTTGCTTTGTTTTCACGGTATACAGTGATCACTGCTTCCGGACAAACCAATGCGCAATTAGTACAACCTGTGCAAACATCTTCAACTAGTAAAGCATAATGGTATCCTTTGCGATTGAGTTCTGTTGACATTGCCATACCATCTTGTGGACATTCAACTGTACAAAGTTCGCACCCTTTGCACTCATCAATGTCGATCGAAATGTGTCCTCGTGTTTTAGCCATGATTAACCTATAATGAGATACTAAAAACTTGTATTTGAATCTACAGATATTGGGTCATACGATTCAATTTCAGTGATGGATTTTAGGTGGAAATTCGAATAAAAATGAATCGTGAAATTGAAATCAATATATCAGATTTATATTAAATGTCATTGCGATCCCGATTCTCCGGGAGAAGCAATCAATAACGCCTGTTATAAGATTAATTTATTATTCGCTGTGCTATTTCTAGCAATGACAATTGTGTTGTCACAGCAACCACAAGAAAATGCTCATCTAAATAAACTGCCCAAATATCTCTTTTATCTGTTGCGTTAAATAATCTTCATCTTTGGTATTATTTATAACATAATTTGCTAAACTGATTTTATCTTCATCTTTCCACTGCAATCCCATACGTTTTTGAATTTGATCACGGTTAAGACCTCCACGCGATAAAGCGCGGCTCATCCGCATGGCAAAAGGCGCGGTAATAACGACTGTATAATCTAAATGAGAATCCAATCCGGATTCAAATATGAGAGCACCATCGACAACAAATACTTCATGTTGTCCTTCATCCAAAAGTTTTTCGTATTGTTTGTCAATTTCATCAAAAATGTACGGGTGAATAACGGTATTCAACCGCATTTGATGATCCTCATCCTGAAATGCAGTGCGTGCCAGTTTCTGACGATTAATAGTATCATCACCATTTAAGATGTCTGATCCAAACTCAGCGATGAGTTCATTTTGAACATTAAGATTTGATACCAATAATATTTTCCCCTCAGCATCGGCATCAAACACATAGCATCCCATTTTTTTTACTACTTTACTTGCGATGCTTTTGCCGCTTCCAAGTCCGCCTGTAATTCCCACTTTAAGCATTATTTTTCCACCACATCAACTATACGGTTAAATACTTCATCGATGGAACCAATTCCATCAATTTCTTTTAACAATCCCTTACTACGATAAAAACCGAGGACAGGAGCAGTATGCTCCCAGTAGATACGTTGCCGATCTCTGATTACATCAGGGGTATCATCACTGCGACCCGAATTTTTACCGCGCAAAACTAATCTATACACAAGCTCAAGCTCATCAGCGAAAAGACTAATTGCATAGTCTAGAGATAAATCCAGTTTATCAAGACTAACAGCCAATCCTTCTGCTTGCGGAATTGTTCTTGGAAAGCCATCCAACAGGTAGCCGCCATCACAATCTGGGTTTTTTAGACGACGTTCCATCATTTCAAGCAAAAGGGTATCAGGTACAAGTTGACCTTTATCCATGAATGTCTTAGCCTGATGACCTAGTGAGCTATCTTCTTTTATTTCTTTTCGAAGAATTTCGCCTGTGGATAAATGAATAAGATTGTACTTGTTTTCAAGGAGCGCGGCTTGGGTACCTTTTCCAGCTCCTGGGGGTCCCATTAAAACGATACGCATAACGAATTCTCCGGTATTAAATTATGATTCCAGCGATTGTTGCCGTAAGCCAGGAGGCCAATGCACCGCCGAACATGGCACGAAATCCTAATTTGGCGAGATCTTTGCGGCGCTCTGGAGCAATGCCACCGATTCCACCTAACTGAATTCCAATGGATGCAAAATTCGCAAATCCACATAATGCATAACTGGCTATAATTGCGGTTCTTTCTGATATAAGTTGTTCGGTACGGAAATTACTTAAATCAGCATAAGCAATCAATTCAGTTAATACAATTTTTTCACCCATAAGCATGCCCAATGTTTGGGCTTCACTCCATGGTGCACCCATGCACCATGCCAATGGACTGAATATCCAGCCCAAAATTTGTTGTAATGAGAAACCTGCTAAACCAAGCACGGAATTAATCATGGCAATAATCGCAACAAACGCTATGAGCATCGCCCCGACATTTGCCGCAAGCTTTAACCCATCCGTGGCGCCTTTTGCTAACGCTTCCATGGAATTGTCTGAATCGGATTTCACATCAATTTTTAAATCACCGGCTGTCATCGATTCTTCCGTTTCGGGATAAATTATTTTTGCAATGACTAACGCCGCCGGTGCACTCATAATAGAAGCCGCCATAAGATGTCCGGCAATATTGGGGATATCTGACAACATTTTAACATAGATGGCCATTACGCCACCGGCCACGGTTGCAAACCCACCAGTCATGACGGCCATCAATTCAGATTTGGTCATTCCTGAGATATAGGGTCTCACCATCAATGGCGCTTCGGTTTGACCAACGAATATATTTGCTGAAACGCTCAATGTTTCTGAACCACTGGTTTTCAATGTTTTTTGCATACCACGAGCAATCCATTTCACAACCCACTGCATAATACCTATGTGATATAAAATGGCCATTAGGGACGAAAAGAAAATGATGGTGGGTAAAACACGAAATGCGAAATTCAACAAAGGTCCTTCAACCACGCCCATGCCAAACGATTTAAATAAAAAATCACTACCAGCATCGGAGAAACTGAGCAGTTTATTGATTAAACGATCAATAATACCAAAAAATGGTTTCCCAAATGGTGTTTTTAGTATCAATAATGCAAATGTTAGTTGAAGTCCCAAACCCCATCCCACCAAACGGTAATTGATGGCTTTCCGGTTATGAGACATGGCATAAGCAATGGCTAGCAGGGCAACAATTCCCAGTAATCCTGTAAAATGCATTATTTTTCCTCCGGTGGTTCATAACAATCCCGACAACGCGCTTCATATATATCTGTTTCACCTAATACAATACGGTTTGTGTCAGCAGATGTGCGCTGAGTATAACTTGCTGGATTTCCGCATTTGACACAGATTGCACGGTATTTATCCAGATAATCTGCTTCACACATTAATTCTGGCATGGGGCCAAAAGGGATGCCCTTATAATCTGTATCTAAACCTGCGATTAATACTCGTTTTTTATCCAAAGCCAATTGTTTACAAACGTCAACCAAACTGTTATCAAAAAATTGAGCTTCGTCAATCCCAATGACTTCTGCATCCTTTCCCTGGATGAGTATTTCTTGCGGTGAATCGACTAAATAGGACGGCATTTTAAGTTGATTGTGCGACACAATATGATCTGCGCTGTAACGGGTTTCCAATTTTGGTTTAAATATCGCAATATTCATTTTGGCAATTTGTGCACGACGTAATCGTCGGATGAGTTCTTCCGTTTTCCCGCTGAACATGCTTCCGCAAATAACTTCAATCCAGCCAGCGTTTTGAGGGGTAAGCGTCATTGCGATTCCTTTAATATAGATCGAATTTTGGTTCGGAGTAGATCAATAGCAACGTGATTTTGTCCACCTTCAGGAATAATCACATCGGCAAAGTATTTAGTAGGTTCCACAAATTCTTCATGCATGAGACGTACTGTTTGTAAGTATTGATCAATTACCGATTGCAGGGAACGTCCACGGGCTTGCATATCCCGAGTTAATCGTCGGATAAACCGAATATCAGGTGGAGTATCCACATAAATTTTTATGTCCATTAAATTTCGTAATGCAGGATGGTGAAGAACCAATATACCTTCAAAAACGATAACCTGATGAGGCTCTATTTTGATCGTATTTGGTAATCGAGTGTGTGTGGAAAAATTATATTGTGGACATTCAATAGACTGACTCTGAATTAAATGAGACATATGCTCAGTAATCAGCTCAAAATCAATGGCGTCGGGATGGTCAAAGTTTTGCTTATGACGGTCTTTGGGATCAAGATGGGTCAAATCCTTGTAGTAAGAATCTTGTTCAATGACCACAACTTCACCACGTTTAAATTCTTCTAATAATTTTTTAGCAGCAGATGTTTTACCGGATCCTGTACCGCCGCTAATACCAATGAGAATGGGACACTTATTCATTTTAATTATTCTCTTTCAACTGCGATATTTCATATTACTATTTTAGAAGATAAGATACGGCGAGAGTAAACCCTGATCTGGTTGGGAAATGGATCGCATCAAGCATAAATTTATCAGCGATTATAACACCGAGCTGGTATGACCAAAAATTCTCAGTTTTATCAACCAGAGAAAAAGTAGCCATATCGAATTCAGGCTTAGTTTCTTCATTATAGTGTATTCCGATTACCGGTTCAGAAAAAATGGAATATTTTGTGTCTGTAAAATACATAAAGAACTGAACAACTGTAAACCCAACATGAGCATTCTCATCGATCTTTTGGTTCAAATGAACATAGTAAGCAGCGAAATCTGAATTGGTGTAATCATCAGTAATTGTCATCAGTTTACGCTGCCGAAGCTGGCTGTTTACTCTTAGTGTTGTGCTGCTGACGAACATGCCCGTTATCATGCCAATTGCAGCCGGTGCCACGAACTGATTTCGTCCGCCAAAGAATATACCACCTAGCTGAAAATCATAGTCACTTCTATGTTTCCAGATAAATACCCCGCTAGGAAGTCCATCAGGACGGAAAGAAGACCATCTGCCAATTGCAAGTGTACGAACATCTTCCTTTTCATCAGTGCTCTTTATATACCCACCGAACAGGAAAGTGTTGAATTGACCGTCAATTAAGCCACCTACACCAAACCTGTCGTTTAAATTAGTATTTATCGTCCCTCTTCCTACAACTGCAAATGTTGAGAAGAATCCAGTTTTATATTTGGTTGCTAAGTAAAAAGAATTCAGAGATGATTCGTTGAAGAGTTGTGTTGAATGACCAGGTTCATATCCATCGAAATATTCGGCTCCGAGTCGTATCCATTGAGCTCGGGACGGTCTCCATGTAAACCTCGAAAATATAGTGCTATTATATAGAGTTGTATCTATTGTTTTATCGAGTGTTCCTCCGACATCAAGTTGATAACGGTCATCATCCTTAAAGGGATATAATATAACTCCACCCGAAATCTGTTGAACTCGGTACTGGTTAGTATTATCAAGCCCGTTATTTAGAATCGTGAAAAATAGTGTTTTATCCCGCTGATCTTTACGGTAAAGATTGAGTGCTGAGACGTTCTCACCGTCCTTCTGCAAATGGGATAATTGAAATTTCCAAATTGCAGGTATTGGAGGCCCAAATACAGAATATCTTGGATCAGGTTTCTGTTCCTGTGAATGACCATGTTGGGCAATAGCAGAAGATTGCGCGAGTAGTAATATTATTAACGAAAATGTTATTTGATTCTTCATTACTTCAGACAGGACCTTAGTAAAAATTCAGAGTAATTTATTTTATCGTTCCGCAAGAACCAATTTTACATCTTTCTTTTTGCCATTCCTGTCAATGGTTACGATAATTTTATCTCCGGGTTGATGTTCTTTAAGATAATTCGAATAATCTTTCAGGTTTTCAACCGGTTTACCATCGAAAGCTGTTATAACATCACCTTTTAGCAACCCAGCCTTTGCCGCCGGGGAATCATCCGATACAGCACTAATTTTAACGCCGGTACCACTAAAAGAAAAATCAGGCATTGTTCCTGTGCTTACTTTTCTGCCACCCTTTTGAGAGCTTGGCTTCTTGGTTGCAGCTTCAGATTTTTTCTCACCAGTAAATGCCATGGGATCGGGTCTGTCGCCAAGATAAACCAGAACTTCACGGGCAACGGTAGCAATTTTCACCATCCCGTCGCCATCGATTTTATCTACATCGTCACTGGGTTTATGGTAATCTGTATTCGGCCCGCTGAAAAACTGAACAGCCGGGATGCCTATTTCAATAAATGCCAATTGATCGCTTGCATCAAAATCCTGACTGACAACATCAGTGGCAACACCCGTTGTATATTCAGTTCCCATAAATATAAACTTCCATTCTTTAGCAGTAGTGCCATTAATGATCAGAAGCTTATTCCCGAATAATCTTCCAACGGTATCGAGATTCAGGTTTGCAATAGTTTTATCAACCGGAATTTTCTTATAGTTCTTCACAAAATATCTGGAACCTATTAATCCAGATTCTTCTGCAGTAAAAGCGACAAATATAATAGTTCTGGCAGGTTTCAATGATTTCCCTAATATCTGTGCTATTTCCAGCATTACAGCAATACCACTAGCATTATCATCGGCACCATTATGTATCAAACCTTCATTTCCTTTTCGCACATCAGCGACTCCTAGTCCCAGATGATCGTAATGAGCAGAAATAATAACGGGTTTATCCGCAAGCTCAGCATTTGTACCGGGAATGATGCCAATAACATTTATTAGTTCAAGCTTTTCACCTTTAATCTGGTCCGACCATGTTTGATAATACGCACCATCGTCACTGCCTGGTTGAAGCCCTGCTTCCTGAAATTTATTTGCAATATAGGCAGCTGCTTTGTCGATCTCCTTTGTACCAATACCACGACCCTGCAATTTGTCGGAGGCAAGATATTCCACGTGCTTCATTATCCTGTTGGCATTAAATACCGGGGCAAGTTTTCCAAGAGCTTCTCTCTTTTCCATTACGGGCTGAATCGATGCTGCTGATTCATCCATTACTTCTACTAGTGGAGAGTTGACCACAGGCCATTGACCTTTAGCTATATTTGTTGGTTCATCACCCTCGAATGCAAGGTAGCTGTATTTTCCATAATGGGGTAGTTTTCGTACAAGTCCCGGGACGGCATCTTTATTCCCGATTGATAGGAATAAAATTGCCTGATCACTATTTTGAGAGTTCTTCGCAACAATAAAAAAACTATTATTATTTTTGCCAAGCACAGTTCCTTCGTAGCTGACCGAG
>JABMOV010000042.1 GCA_013203145.1 Fidelibacterota bacterium | reverse complement strand
TTTTTTTTATTTGGCGGAGTAGCTCAGTTGGTGAGAGCAGCGGTATAATAATCCGCGTGTCGGGGGTTCGAGTCCCTCATCGGCTACCAATATTCGTCCCGATAAATCGGGACTACGATTGGCGAACCTAATATTTTTTACATATAAATACCATATTATAAACTGACCATAAATTTTCGAATAAATACGTATTAAAGCTTATTGTCTTTTTACCGATTACAGTTTAATATAGTCCATCAATTATTGGAGGGTGATATGAGATGTATTCTTTTTGTTTTATTTATTGGCATATCCTTTTGTCAGGATACATTGAAGTTGAAAAAAACGAACATGGTTTACACTGGCAAACTTGAAGATGTTCTGCAAGATCGTGTGAAATTCAAACAGGATGGTGACATGTTTGGTAATTTAATTATGATTGATCGTATTGAGTATTTATATGGAAACAATACAGTAATGATTTATAACGGAGAAATCATCGTCGATGATTTAAATCACTATTATGTTAATTCTATTGCAAAGAAATCATCCTTACTCTCAGAAACACCACGGAATAATCTTGCACAGATTGGTGGTATTTGTATCGCCCTTGCAGGGGCTTTACAGTATTCCACGTATCTTGATACTGAGAAAAGTAGAAAAGCCTCCTTGGAAGAATTTGACGATTTGTTAGACTCATCCATCAACAAAGGAAAGCTATCTGCAGCTCTTTTCATTATCGGTGGTGTACTCATCGCCATGGATCAGTAATGTATAAATCATGCACAGAACGGGATCTGGAAATTCTTGAAATATTACTTTGGTTGAGATTATCTAAATGATTCTAAATAATAAAACATTAGAGAGGTTAAGAAATTTAATAAACGAAGAAACGGAGTATAGATCAGGACCAAAGTTAGTTCAATTTTTCAACGAACTTGGATTTAATGAAAGTTATGGACAAGGATTTCCATCCAGGTGGAAGTACACAGATGATAAGTTATCAGAGATAAATGGAAAACCAGAGTTAGACAAATGCATAAAAAACCTTTTTAATCCTATTAACTTCATTGGTCAGATTTCCGTATTGGATGAATTTATTTCCAACTTTAATCAATACCTGGCGTTTGATAAATGGCAAATATTGAGAAATGAAACCGAAATAACATTTTATCTGGCTCCAAAGGTTAAACTCCGTGAGGACAAAAGCCATTTAAAGGAAGATGAATTTTTAAAATATGAATTTGATGATATTTCTTTAGATAAAATCGGTCTAGATGGCACAATCACGGAAATATTAAATGCTAGATTTGATGAAATAAAGAGCTGTTATTCTGCTGAGGCTTCACTTTCAGTAATCTTTTTATCAGGTAGCACTCTAGAAGGCCTATTATTAGGAGTTGCTTTAAAACACCCAAAAGAATTCAATCAAGCCAGTTACTCCCCAAAGTCAAACGATAAAAAAGTTAAAAAATTGCACGAATGGACTCTCAGCCATTTGATTGATGTTGCTCATGAAATTGGTTTTTTAAATTTGGATGTAAAGAAATTCAGTCATATCCTACGAGACTTTAGAAATTATATTCACCCATACGAGCAAATGAGTTCAAATTTTTCACCCGACAAACATACAGCGAAAATTTGTTTGCAGGTCTTAAAAGCAGCAATATATCAATTACAGGGAAAAGTACATGAAAGATGATTTCTTTATAAGGATACTAAAGTATGCAGTTGATAAAGGTGCTGGAGGGTTTTCCGTTGATCGAATTATGCAAGACTTAGATTTGACCATTATTGAAGCGGATTACGTTGAAAGCAACTCTAGTGAAATTTATGGTAATGGTTATTTTATTGAAGCTGGTATCCATAACGAAAATAATAGAAAGATGTACAGGGTTTCTATGGACGGCAGAATGAAACTCCTTGAATATGAAGAATTGCATTTCGCCCGTAAAGCCGCTACCGCCGCCACTGTATTATCAATTATTGCAATTATTATTGCAGGATTAACATTTTATCTCACACTGGTCAAAGAACCAGTACAAATTAATTATCCCCCGCCCCATCCACATATTGAGCGAGTGATATAACTTACACCGAATTAGGAAAAACTGTGGATCTGATTAAAAACGCATTTAATTAAAAATATAGGAGATAATATGGAATTATTATACCTGATAATGGGTGGACTTTTAGCTGCAGGTCCAATTACATATATACATTTCATTGACCGTAGAGATAAATACAAACTTCTTTTAGCAAAGGAACGTATTGATGCAGCTCAAGCAGCCTATCGATTTGCTGAACAATTAAGTGACAATATTCATGCTGAGCACTCAAAGAAATTTCCTATAACGGAAGGATTTCGTGAATGGTATATGAGCAATTGTCTATATCTTATTCCTGAAGTACGAAGCGCACTAATGCTAGCCTATAATAAATGGACATGGTACAAAGATAAACTACAGCTAAAGGGAGATTTGTTACGTGAAATCAATGGTCTTTCTGATCCTAAAAAAAAGGAACCACTACTAACCGAATATCAAGCTATTAATACGGAATTGCTGAATGAATTCCATGAAATATTAAAATTACCTACTACCCTTGCAAAACAAATTGATGATTACTACGCCGCTGATAAATGTAAAAAATTTTCATGGATTAAAAGTTTCAGAAATAATTGACTGTCACATTCTGTCACATTATTTAGCGCATTCCAGCCTGCTTGTGCCTAATCTAAATACTGTATTTGTCGTCGGGGAATTGCTATAAGTTAAGTATAATTTAAGAGTAGCCCGTACGGGATTACGCTCACTACGACCCCACCTACTGGTAAAATTTCTGCCCTGCTTCGTCCTGCGCTATCTCATCCGAACATAAAAATAATGCACATTTCAAATCGTTTAGAAATATTATTCAAAAACATGAAACAATCTCTACTCTATTCCATTTAATTTCGATCCTCTTATTAAAACGTTTAGGAAAGAAAATGAAACTCAAAGTTTTATCCCCACTATTATTATGCGTCAATTTTATATTTCCCCAATCCAGTGAACTCTCAACCGGACTTGGTGTTGCAGCTGGGATGATTACCGGCTCTGGTCTCTCCTATCGAAATATAGGTGAATCCAAAGGTATTCAATTCACTTTTGGAATTATGTCTTTCCCTCATGATGACTATGATGATGAAACTTATTGGAGAGAGGATCACATGGGTAGTTACGGCGTAATCGATTGGGTACCCGATACATCAAGAACTGATAAAATGTATGAATATAGTAACGGTGGAACCTGGGGAAATGCAGGTTTGGTATTTATAAAACCATTACACCGCGCAGAAAAATCGATGTTTTATTTATTAGGTGGTGTTAGCATGTATTATAGTTCAAGTTCGGATTATTATATGGAGTACAAGTACATTCACGATACTGATTCAACGTATACGTACAAGGCTGTCTCAGATCGAAAAAAAGAGACAACTACAGATTACACATTTAGAGTTGGTGCTGGTATCGGTTTAGAATATGAACTTACTGAAAATATTCGATTCTCATTGGATTTACCACTGACAATCTCGGACAATAAACAAATAACCATGATTGTTCCTGAAGCAGGATTATACTACTATTTTAAGTAGGAGATACTCCACCATATTTCACGCCAGATAAATCTGCGATTTCTTTTTTCCAGGTCGTAAGGTCATTCAACGTAAATTTATTTAATCGATCATGACCACAGGCGCGCGCCAATACTTTCATGAGATCAACGGATGCGCGAAAATATCGTGCCAGACGTTCCGCTCCCTCATCTATTGGTAATCGTTTTCGCAAATGTGGTTTTTGTGTGGCAATCCCAACCGGACAATTATTCGTATTACAAGCCCGCATCCCAAGACATCCAATGGCTTGAATTGCTGCATTTGATACTGCGATTCCATCGGCTCCCAGTGCTAGTGCTTTGACAAAATCTGCCGGTGTACGCAATCCTCCAGTAACGATAAGTGTCACATTAAACATTTCCGTCTCATCTAAGAACTTTCGTGCTCGCGCCAAAGCAGGGATGGTCGGAACAGAAATATTATCGCGGAAAATTGTGGGAGCAGCACCGGTGCCTCCTCCTCGTCCATCCAGAATAATATAATCTGCGCCACTCTCAAGAGCAGTTTCGATATCTTTTTCAATATGTTGCGCTGATAATTTAAATCCAATGGGAATCCCACCTGTTCTCTCGCGCACTTCGGTGGCAAAATCCTTAAAGTCTCGCCAGGATGACCAACCGGGAAATGTTGGTGGAGAAATGGCAGCCTGTCCTGGCACGAGTCCACGGACTTCAGCAATTTTCCCTTGAACTTTCTCACCAGGAAGATGTCCGCCAGTTCCCGTTTTTGCTCCTTGACCACCTTTAAAATGAAATGCCTGCACTTTTTCTAGCTTATCCCAGGAAAATCCAAATTTGCCAGATGCTAATTCATAAAAATATTTTGAGTTAGACGATTGTTCTTCTGGCAACATTCCACCTTCACCTGAACAAATTCCAGTTCCTGCTAATTCGGCTCCTCTTGCCAGAGCAATTTTGGCTTCTTCTGATAAGGCTCCATAACTCATGTCTGACACAAAAATGGGGATATCCAACTTCAATGGTTTTTTTGCATTTGGTCCGATGACTAACTCAGTCGTGACTTTTGCATCATCCTGTAATGGTAATGTTGCTAGTTGAGCCGTAACTATTTGGATATCATCCCACGCAGGCAGTTTACTGCGTTCTACTCCCATGGATGCCGTTGGTCCATGGTGTCCTGTCTTCGATAATCCATTTTCTGCTAATTCTCTGATCGCATTCACAAAAGGTTCATCTACAGTACCATGTACATCCTGCAAACCACCTTGATAGGCATCCCTGTTAAATGGTTGCGGATTTACCTTCTCCCAGGCAGCGATTTCATCTTCATCAACATAAATAATATCGTTCTCAACCCAACGTGTGAATTTTTGCAATTGTTCTTTATTATTGTATTCACTGATACCAGAATCAATCCGATAATCCCATTGATGAACACCACAAATAAGATTATCTCCATCAACATAACCGTCGGCTAATAATACACCGCGATGAAGACAGCGACCGTAAAATACAGATACATTTTCGTTGTAACGTATTATGACGAGATCAACATTGGCAACGATGGCATGTTGAGGAATCCGATCGTCTAATTCATTGATTTTGGCAATTTCAATTTTCTTCATGTAAACGTTCCCTATTGATGATAAAATATTATAGAAGGTCGAAATTAAATGCTATACAGAAATAAATTCGTCTGTTTTCTGACATTTAGTTTTAGAAATCTAAAACGAGTTGAGATTCTTTATCTGTTAACCCGGAAACGCCAACACCTAAAAGCCTCAAGGGATG
Source organism: Fidelibacterota bacterium (assembly GCA_013203145.1). GTDB lineage: Bacteria > Fidelibacterota > Marinisomatia > Marinisomatales > JABMOV01 > JABMOV01. The sequence goes on along the minus strand of JABMOV010000042.1, from coordinate 8,351 downwards.
TGTATGATCCCAATATTTTCGAAACAATTTCGTCGCAATTTGAAATATTTCTTCCTTGGTCTGGATACCAACCTGAAATGATTGTTGTCGTGTGATTGTACGAAAATCAGCATAACGAATTTTTACAGTAACAGTTCTAGCCTTTGTTTCCTCTTTTGCTAATTGTTGAGCTACTTTTTCACTCATGGATTCCAGCTTTTCCAGTAATGGACTTTCATGATGGATATCAGAAGAAAATGTTCGCTCCTGACTGATTGATTTTGTTTCACGCTCCTCGGTTAATGATCGCTTATCAATAGCATTCGACCAACGGGACATTTGGATACCATGTTTTCCAAATCTATCCATTAATGTTTTTTCAGGCGTGTTGCGTAAATCCAACACTTTATGGATACTCATTTCGTTTAGTCGTTTTGTAGTCTGTTTACCAATCCCAGATATTTTTTGCACTGTTAAGGGCGCAAGAAATTTGAGTTCATCTCCAGGACGTACAACTGTAAATCCATCGGGTTTTTCAAAATCGGATCCGATCTTCGCGATCATTTTGTTTGTTGATATTCCGATGCTTGCTGCTAATCCCACGTCCCTGGAAATTTTTTGTTTAATGCGTTTAGCGATGGTTATTCCATCATCCCAGTGATCAATTTGATCAGTTAATTCAAAAAATGCCTCATCGATACCGACCTGTTGAATAATTTCGGCCTCACTTCGTATAACACCCATAATAATGCGCGAATATGTTTTGTACGATTTAAATCCATGGGAAATGATAATTAAGTCAGAACATCGTCGTACCGCTTCAGCCATGGGCATGGCGGAATGAATGCCATATTTCCGCGCAGGATAGGACGCAGCAGCCACAACTCCCCGCTGTTCGGGTCTTCCACCCACTACAATGGGTTTTCCTTTTAATCCGGGATCTTTGAGGACTTCCACAGCGCAGAAAAATGCATCAAGATCAAGATGGGCAACAAAACGGTCTTTTGACATGGCTTAGTTTAGAAAGTGTGGAATAAAGTTTAAATGAAGACGTGAACAATTACTCAAAAATCAGAAAATAGAATTCTTACAAAATATTTTTACTAATCTTTGTGAGTTCACGTTGCAAATCCTTGGGATTATCAACTACACAAACTTCACTTAATGCCTTCCAGAATACTGGACCATGATTCTTGTGGATCGTATGAACCAATTCATGCAAAATAACATAGTCACAAAGTTTTTCTGGCAAATGTAATAGCTTAATATTCAGATTAATGTTATTCCTGGTAGAACAACTTCCCCAGCGACTGGTCATTCTCTTGACGGAAACTCTATTATACGTGAAACCATGCTCTTCAGCTAATTCAGCAACCCTAATATTTAGAATCTCCTTGGCCTTATCCATTGGCATATCTATTGGCTGATTATTGCGAAGCTTTTCTCTTTCCCTAATTTGGTTTAGATGCTTCACAATCCAATTTGTCTTAGAGAGAATCAATTTTTCAGCTTGTTTAAATGTTACACCAAAAGGAACAGCCACACGAATTCCTTTAAATGGTCGAATCGTAATATTCATTCGTATTGCGCGTTTACTTCGTTCAAATAGAACGGTGCCGATATTATCGTATACTTTAGTGAGTGATTTCATCCCCAGAAATTATATCTGACCAAATATGTAATCGTTATATTTAATTAATTTTTAATCATATGGGTATCCCTGCTAGTAATATTATATACTTTTGACGTTAGTAGCCTTTAAAATGTCCCATGTAAAGGGTACCTTTTTTTACTCTCTATTATTAAATTTATTTAATAAGCTGTATCCCATTATCTGTAATCTTTATTTTACGTTGTTTATATAGACTGCCGATTGCTTGCTTAAACACTTTTTTACTTACTTGAAACTCATTTTTTATATTTTCAGGGGAACTTTTATCGTTAAACCTAGATTTCCCACCAGCTGCCTTAAGATGTTCCATAATTTTATCAGTAGTTGAAAAAACATGCATACCTTGATTCGGCTGCAAGGAAACATCTATCTTTCCATCTTCTCTGACACATTTTATATATGCTTTGAGTTTTTGCCCTTTTTGGTACTCGTCATAAACCTGATTTCTATAAACCAATCCTGTATACTCATCATTTATCGCTACTTTTATTCCCAAATCAGTAAAGGCATAAATTTCCACATCTACTTCCTGCCATTCACTAAACACTCCCGGCCCAACTGCTTCTTTTAAATGCTCATAATTATAATTCATTTTTATCCACCTTTTTATTATTTACTTCTAACGAGATAGCTCTGCGGTGTGAAAGTTATTCGTAAAATTCATTATAACTAAATCTAACATATTTTTTCCTCAAAAACATCATTTCCACGCTAAAGCGTTTGACGTCCGTGTGGCACGCCAACTTCTCAATAGCCTTAAAACTGAAAAAATGGTCATAGACTGGAAGAAAAAGCAACAAACCCGTGCAGGAATAAAACAAGCAATCGAAATTGAATTAAACAAACTACCTCCTGTTTATAAAAAAGACATCTATGACGATAAATGCAATTTGGTCTATAAGTATGTTTGGGAGATAGAGTAGTTATTGAGTATTTGGTTGTTTCATCCTGCTGGGTAAAAAACTCATAATTGGAAGTGGTTTATTCCCGAAAATCGAATTTGAACCTTTTTCGATTAATATTCCTCTTGCTGTAGAATATGATATTGATAATATAATATTTGTCAATTGATCAGGAATATTTATTTTATTATCATCTATTGGAATATTAATATTCATTAGTTTAAAAGTATTTTCAGTGATCAGTCTACCTAACGGCAATTTATCTTTTGATGTAAAAACCAGTCTCAGTGAAAGAATCAGTATTTTAGGTTTTGATTCATCAAAATCAAACTTAAAATTGATATCTGTATTAAAGTCACCCTTTTTGTTAATTGCATCTTGAGAATATGAAAATTCAAGTGTTCGAATAGAATGAAGTTTAATTTCTCCTGATTTAGATTTTTTTTTCATATCAACATTACGCATAAAATTTCTGATCTATTGATAAATCTTGCATCAAGGTCTCAAGACCTTCCTCAGAACCAATAGTGCCCTTGGTTTGATTCATATCTACTTCCCATGAAGTAATATTCTCTAAATTGTCGATATTTTTACACCACACTTGGAAAGTACTTTCATTTAACTCATTACCCAGTGATATGAATTTAATACCTGAATAATCATTCTCCTCAAGTTTATACCTGCCATCACCATCAACTAAATATTTGTTAATTGACTTCTTATTATAGAATTTTTTCCTATCTATTTCTGTATAATATATTGGTGCCTTATTAATATTTATTTTTTTGTGTAGAGCTTGCCTTGATATCCCAAGTTTCTTAGAAGCTATAGTTGCAGAATAAAATTCAGAAACAGGCAAAGAATTTATCAGGTCATTTTGCTTTCTGAGACGACTGTCAAATATTTTTTTTAAAGCTAGGGGTGGAAATGACTTTTCATGACAGGACTCGCATTCATTGTATAAAATAATAGAAGTAACAATTTCACCAAGAAATTTATCCCGAATTATTATCCTATCTCTTTTTCTTGTCATTAGAGAAGTACATGTTGTACAATGTGCCATTCGATTTAAATCTCCTTAAAACTCTCTATTTGAAGTATACCGTTATTATCAATGTGAAAGTGGGTATAAATATTTCGTCCGTACAAATTTATCGCTTTATAGTAGTCCACTCTTATTCCAAAAATTTGCATATCAATATCACGATGTGGTTCTGACTTATAAAAATGAACCTTTTTTAATGCTTTTATTGCTCTCAGGATCTCATTGTCAGTCCAACTAAAGTGAAGAATTGCACATATTGTTGCCTTATCACTTATTTCATATTTATTGCGATTGATGCACTCTCTAATCTTAACAAGAGGCCATTTGGGAGTAGCATATATCTTTGAATTGACTGGCAACTATCCCTCTATAATATTACTACAATAGTTGACACTTGTCAACCTTGGAATTAAAACTCTTTCTCATATAAATGGCTAAATCCAACATAATATATTTACATACCTATCGTTAATTTAATTAAATATGTACAAAGTAATTGAAAATATTGTTTTCTTAGAAAAGCTCCTACCCGCAATCCGGTATCCCGTTTCCGTATCCATATGACACCTATTGACACTATTTGAGACGATAGACGCATTTTTCAATTGTTCAATACAAAATGTGATAATAAGGCAATTTCCGTTATACTTCGTCGATAAAAGTCGTTAATTTCGCTCCTCTTGCGGGCGTCGTATAATGGTTATTACCCGAGCTTCCCAAGCTCGTGACGTGAGTTCGATTCTCATCGCCCGCTCATCAAGCCCATCAGATGAGATGGGCTTTTCACCATTTAGAAGAAGACAATGCAACAAACACCAGTTATCGCAATTGTGGGTCGCCCAAATGTGGGCAAATCCACGTTTTTCAATCGTGTATTAGGTACACGCAAAGCAATCGTAAATCCCATCGAAGGTATTACACGAGATCGTAATTACGGTACCATGGATTGGACAGGTTATAAATTAACATTTATTGATACGGGTGGTTATATCCCTGAAGATATTGATGTGTTCAATGCTGCTACACGAAGACAAGCACAAATGGCAATCCAGGAAGCCGAATTAATTCTGTTAATGGTAGATGGTCGTGAGAATCCTACTTCCAGTGATGTTACGTTGGCGCAATTTGTTCGAGAATCCGGTAAACAACATTTATTGGTTATTAATAAATGTGACTCAATTGAGCAGGATGCTTTTCAACATCGGTTTCATGAATTAGGTGTCCCTGAAATGCACACTATTTCTTCTCTTAGTGGTCGATCCACAGGTGATTTACTTGACGCTGTGGTTGAAAAACTTGATATTGAGCGATCCCTCGAAGAAGAAGAAAATCCGAATAAAATATCCCTAGCCATTGTCGGGATGCCAAATGTTGGGAAATCATCTCTGGTTAATGCATTGCTTCAGAAAGAACAGACGATTGTTACCCCCATTGCCGGGACAACCAGGGATGCCATAGACACAACGCTGCGTTGGTATAGCAAAGAAATCATTATTATTGATACAGCCGGTTTACGCAAAAAGACAAAAGTCGCAGATTCCATTGAATATTATTCAAATATAAGAACTATCCAAAGTATTGAACGCGCCGATATTGTAGTGGTGTTGATTGATGCCGAAAAAGGGTTTGGCAAGCAGGATAAAACAATTTTAGATCAGGTAATTTCCAAAGGAAAAGGGCTTGCCCTCCTGGTGAACAAATGGGATTTAATTGAAAAAGATTCCAGTTCTTTAAGTGAATTCAGTAGAGAAATTGCACGTCAATTTAAATCTCTGGCGCATTATCCAATCCTTTATATATCTGCCAAAACTCGTCAACGGGTGTCGAACATCATGGATTTAATTTGGGCACTGAATGATCGTATAAATCAAAAAATTTCCACGACTGTTTTGAATAAATGGCTTGGAGATGTGACACGACAACTCCCTCCCCCAGCAGAAAGAGGAAAAGTCATTCGATTAAAATACATGACGCAAGTTTCAACTAAACCCATGATTTTTGCTCTCTTTTGTAATTATCCAACCTTAGTTCCTATTGCCTATCAACGTTATTTGGAAAATCAATTACGAGAAGCGTTTGATTTAGAAGGTGTTCCCCTTCGATTATCCTTTAGGAAGAAGTGAACTTTACTGCTGCCAAAGAAATATCTTCTTTACTCAAAATAAAACGCTCAACGTTTACGGGAACACTAATTCCCATCACATCCATAGTAGATGTATCAAAACACCTAAAATCACTTAAAAAAGCAAATCCAAAAGCGCGTCATATCTGCTGGGCTTACCGTTATCAAGAAAACGGGATTATTTCAGAAAATAGCAGTGATGCGGGAGAACCATCCGGGACGGCCGGTACCCCTATTCTAAATACTCTCCGATCAAAAGATATGGTACAAACCGTACTGTTTGTGCTCAGAATTTTTGGTGGTGTAAAACTTGGCAAAAGAGGACTTATTGATGCGTACGGTGCATCTGCGCTAAAAACCATCCTTGCTCTAAAACCCATCCGCTGGGAAGAAAAAATACGTTTAATTTTTACAGGACAGCTTTCTCATTATAGCGATAATTATCGATTCCTTGAGGAATATAGCGGAACAATCATTGCAGATGATTCACAGATAGAACTAAAATGGACAATTGAAATTCCATTAAATCAGAGTGCTGCGTTTATGGATGCGATAAATGGGCGATTTGAGGGATTTGTGAAGGTTTGGAAAGATGAGTGAGCTGAGCCAAACCAAGGAGGTATAGGAGGGTATTTGAAGGAGTTGGCAATAACTTACTCAGCCCACTCAAAGAAGGAAACCAATAACTTAAAGTAAAGTTCCGGGAAATATTATGAAACATAACATTATTCTTATTTTTATCATTCCAATGCTTCTTTTCAGTCAATCTAACGCCACGGATGGGCTTACGTGCGCATTCTGGAATGTTGAAAATTTATTCGATTTGCTGGACGATCCGAATAAAAACGATGAAGAATTTGCAATTGGTGGGAAGAAAAATGTTGATGAAGAGATTTATAATCTGAAACTCAAAAATATGTCTGAAGTCCTGACTGATCTCAACGCTGACATTCTTGGACTTTGTGAAGTAGAGAATCGATTTGTATTGGAGCAATTGAATTCTTCTTATTCAGATAAAAACTATTCCATTGTCCATTATGATTCACCGGATAATCGTGGAATAGATGTGGCACTTTTATACGATTCAGAAAAATTTGAAGTGCTCTATAGTGAAGCCGTTCCTGTCGTTCTACCTGATAATAAACCAACCAGAGATATCTTGTATGTAAAAGGAATCACAGGTGGAAAAACGCTTCACATTTTTGTAAATCACTGGCCTTCTAAATATGGAGGTGCCGAAGCAACCATTCCTTTACGAGCTATAGCTGGAAAAACATTGCGACACCATGTTGATACTCTATTGGAAGCGGATCCAAATGCAGATATAGTCATTATGGGCGATCTCAACGATGAACCATTTGAACCATCCATTGTGGAACATTTGGGTGCGGATTTATATCGCAATCAGGTTCCTTCTTCTTTCGCATTAACAAACCTGATGACACCCATCCATGATGCCACCGATAAAGGCACGTACATGTATCGCGGGAAACATAATGTCATTGACCATATTATTGTCAGTCGTGGCTTATTTGATAATCAAGGATGGACTAGCTCACAAGCCGATGTTTCCGTACTTGATATGCCAAAGTATCGCCAACAAACTGGTGATTATAAAGATTATCCTTTTCGTTTTTGGGCCGGAAATAATTTATTAGGTGGTTATTCAGATCATCTTGCAGTGATGATCAAATTGTATCCCCCAAAATAATTTCAATTTCGCTACTTTTTCTATTTTATTAACAATTATTCCGTAATTAAAGGGGCAATTATGGAAAATAGTTTTATGATATTCGGTACCGAACATCTCTATGCTGTTCTCGGACATCTTGGCTTTGGTATTGTATTAATCATTTCAGGTGTTTATTCGAAGAATACCAAATATGAGTGGTATATCAGGCTCTTCATTATTATTACGCTTTGGTTTATTTGGGTGTACTTGCGCGTTTGGCGTATTCAGCACGATATGTTTTCTGTTCAGGAAGATTTGCCAATTCATTTATGTGGATTTGCATCATTTCTAGTCCCTGTTATGCTCATCAATAAAAATAAAATATTATACGAAATAATGTATTTCTGGGGTATGGCTGGTGCCACCCAATCCCTCCTCACTCCTACCGTTTTATTTGGATATCCACATTTCCTCTATTTTGAATTCTTTTTTACTCACGCCATGATCATTACAGGCGTGTTATACGCGACATTTGTATTTCGATACCAACCCACATTTAGAGGATTACTTCTCACTTGGGGCATCAGCATTGCTCTTCTTCTTCCCATCGGAATTATCAATTTGTTACTTGGTTCAAACTATTTCTTTGTGGCGGGAAAGCCTGATATTCCATCTATACTGGATTTTCTTGGACCATGGCCATGGTACTTGTTTTCACTGGCAGGTGTAGCATTTATACTTTTTGCTGTATTTTGGTTACCCTTCCCAATCCGAAGAACAATAAAAGCGCGATTTTTCGCTAGGAGTTAGTATAAATAATTTATTTTCAATTTATTGATTTCACGTTTGACAGACGTTGATTCAGACGGTAATTTTATAGGCTTTATTTGACACAAAATTTATATAATGATCGCGGGGTGGAGCAGTCTGGTAGCTCGTTGGGCTCATAACCCAAAGGT
>JABMOV010000041.1 GCA_013203145.1 Fidelibacterota bacterium | reverse complement strand
CCCGGTAAAAATGGGATTACTATGTTCAGCATGCGGACGTTGAATTATGGCGTATTTGATGGATATGATATGCAGGGAGAGTCCACTGGGACATATACAGCATCTGACGTTTGGTTTTCAGCGGCCTACAATCAGTCTCTTTTTACACCGGACATAAAGCTCGGAGTAACTGTCGGTTATTATACCAGTCGAATAGAAGCTTTTAAATCAACTTTAATTGTGATGACATCAGGGATTGTTTATAAGTATACTCCTTTAGATATTCAGATTGGGATAAGTCTGCAAAATATGGGAAATGTAATAAAGGGGTATACGGACATAAAAGAATCCCTGCCTGAAACAATTGTAGCTGGGCTAGCAAAAAAACTTGAACATTTACCGATGACACTTTGCCTTGATGTTGGACAAATTAGAAACACTGATGAATACTGGGCACGTTTTGGCGGAGTAATTCATCTGTCTCAGATGTTAGAAGCGCGCTGGGGATCCTCAACTCAAAAGATAGACCAATCAACGCAAATTAATTTGACCAATGATTTTCTGGGAAGTACAGGAGCAGGTTTAACCATACATGTTGAAGGCGTAGACATCGATTTTGGATCATATCTTTTTGGTGCCGGTGGGTGGATTCATGGCCTTGGATGTGAAGTCCAGTTTTAAATTCTAGTGTGAACTTTCGTTATTCCACGATTCTAATATCCTTTTTAGGGATTGTTTTATCCAACCCTGACAAAACTCATTTTCTTGACTTATCGTATACAATTGACTGTTCCATTGATAGAATAGAGGATAACTACTCAATCCGCGGCAAAAATACTGTAACCGTAACGAATCGTTGGGTTGAGCCAATTGGTGAACTCTATTTTCAACTTATCCCCAATAGCAATGATCACGAAAACGGGTTAATAATTGAGTCTGTTCAGGCGACCCGTCAAATCAAAGTAACCGGCAAAGAAACATCAAGTCTACGGTTGGGATTATTTCCGGCACTAAAACCCGGCGAACAAATGATTATTGACATACAATTCAAAACCCCGGTTAGTGCGTTGGCAGAATCAGACCATCCATTGGTATATAAAGACAATGATAAAGTAGTGATTTTGGCGCAACATTTTTATCCTGCTATGGAATGTTTTCATGAAGACGGCTGGCAGGTTGAACACCATGGAGCGTCGTTTGGGCATCCAAAAAGTGTTGGGAATTATACAATATCGATTACGGTCCCCGAGGAATTGAATGTTGTTTCTTCGGTACCTGACGATGGTGTAGAACAAGTGCCCATTCGACGGCGTCGATATGAGTATAAGGCTACAGACCTGATTGATTTTGTTTTTGTAGCATCAACGGAAAAGGATGTTGTTAATACTGAAATTGCTGGATCAAGCATTATATATTACACCAATTCAACTTCTGATACCTCTTTGCCAAATTCCCTTTATAGTATGGTTGAATCCGTATTGCCCATATACCAAGAATGGATGGGAGACCTCCCAAAACGACGCATTGTATTTGTTGGGTTTCCCAATTTGCCTACACGGGTACTGTCTTGGGGTAACATGATCGTTTATCATCCTGAATTGTTGGACGGTCATACGCTAGGACATGAGCTGGCACGACAATGGCTGGGATTTTATGCTTATGCAGCTGATCCCAATGAAGTATGGCTAAATGAATCACTTGCAGAATATTTTGTGTGGCTTTATGAGCAACGCCTTATTGAAGAAAATAAAGCCCCCAAGCAAGATCAAACAAATGTCTTTCAACAATTATTTTACAATTATCGCTCGTTAACATCGGACGAATGGATGCGATTGGTGTTGGAGGTGATGGGAGATAGAGTAGATTATCCAAAATTTCAATCGGGCAAGAATACACGATGGGAAAATAGTAGCCATTTATATTCTCAGTATATCGTAGGAAGTCATGCCCTGCAACTATTGCAACATACAGTTCATGAAACAACCATGTTGAAAATTATCCGCACCTATTTGCATAGATTTGCACATCGCCCAGCAACGACCGAAGAATTTATTAGTATTGTATCTGAACTTTGCGGGGAAGAAACTGCACAAAATTTTCGATTGGCACTTACAACAAATATTCGGCCAGATATACAAATTAGGAAAGTCACAACTGAAGAATTTTCGCCACATCAATGGGAAACTCGTGTAGATACAAAATATCAAGGGGATTGGGTTCTTCCTGTAAACGCTATCGCAATAACGGAAGCAGGTGATAGTCTGTCTCAAAAACAGCTAAAACTAAATAAGAATGATCACATAATATTCTATTCTTCCGATCCTATAAAGACAATTCTATTAGACCCCGAAAATAAACTATATGATGCAAATCGGTTTAACAATCGATGGCCCAGGCGACTAATTTTTAGACCCTTAATTGGCAGACCGACCTGGGATGTTTATTCAATATCGTATCGTCCACGGTTTTTCAAAGACTGGCTTCACAACTGGAGACTGGGCGCTAGAATATCGGGAGGACTGGGATTAAATCTAATGCCCATCATGCCAGCTCTATTTCAGAATAGTTTTGACCTGGATATTACTTTCTCAACAGGGATGCCCGAGAAAAATTGGGGAGGACGGTTTTCGTATCGCACTCCACTATCGTCCATTCATCTTACATACTGGGATTTCACGATTGATTACGCATATCCCAGAAATCAACAAACATTATCATTAATAAACTATCTTGGAGAACCCAGCTATTATTTGACCTCTGGAAAATCTTTGTATAACAGATTGGTGACACAAGTGCGACGAGTTGAGTATACAGACACGTTATCAACCGGTTGGTGGGATCAGGGTATACAGTACTGGTTTAGTGAAGAATATAAACGATTCTACTATTCGGGTGATCGCAGGTATGTACTACAAGCATTTGGTTTAATAGGACATGCTCTGGAAGAGGAAAAGGCCTTTAATTTGTCCCGGCTCACTCTAGCCGCTGACGGGGAACAGCATCTTTGGAATTGGCTCATTGCTCGCGGCCATTTGGAATTTGGTTTCACATGGGATACCAGAAGCGAAGATGTGCTGCGATATCGCTTACAATATCTACCAAAAATATGGAAGGAGCGAGAAAACTTCGTTCCATTATATCGCGGTTTTGTTGCGAATCCAGATACTTGGTGGAATACGGTGGCAGGATCGGGCTTTAGCTTTGGATATGAAACAGATTGGTTTGCCTGGCCAATGTTATATGTAGACATGGCCTTTGTTTCGCCCGAAGCGGGCAGCGCCATTGATAGGGTTAAAGCACTTTCTTTTTCGTCCAATGCTTTTACGGCCGTGGGTCTAGGTGTAGAATCTCAATCAATGATAGAATTAGGTGTCTATTTCCCTTTTTGGTTATCCAGCCCACCCAACGGTGAACCAAACTGGTATCCGCGAGTGATTTTTCAATGGGGATTTTATTTTTGAGTTGAGTTAGAAGAATCAGATAAGGGATCGGAATAAACAAATAATTATCAATTATAAATATTGTCGGTTACAATTTTAAGAACAACGTAAAAAGAACAATTCGAAAGGCGCGAAACCTTAATCCGAAAATTTTTAATATAATTACATTATTTACCTCCATTTCCTAAATATTTTAAGAAATAATATATATATTCTTTAATTATTATTGTTTTATCTTATATATCATGTATATCTTCGCCCCGATGGTTGATCAAAAAGACATACAAATCATTAATTTGCTTCAAAAAAATGCGCGTATGACGGCTAGTGAAATTGCGCATGAGGTAGACTTATCCGTACCGGCTACGGCTGAACGAATAAAAAAATTAACGGAAGCAAAAGTAATTCAATCATTCAGCGCACATGTTGATGCGAAAAAATTAGGATTTGATTTATCAGCTTTTATAGCCGTTGTTAGTGCATCCTCTGATCATTATCAGGAAATCATTGAACTTTCTACGGTAGATGCACGAGTATTGGAATGTCACTCTATCACAGGAGACGGAAGCCATTTACTCAAAGTGAGAGTGCGGAATTCATCTGAATTAGAAAAATGTTTAAGAGATATACAGTCTTGGCCGGGAGTGATTCGAACACAAACAATGATTGTTTTATCAACCTTTAAAGAAAGTTTAGCGCTGAACCTAAAAATAGCTGAAAAAGTGGAGTAAGGGAGAAATGTCAAAAATTAAAGCAGAATATATTTGGATGGACGGGCACAGACCCACATCCAAGTTGAGATCAAAAACAAAAGTTATTAAGGGACCAATCACAGATTTATCGCAAATACCCCATTGGGGTTTTGATGGTTCGAGCACTATGCAGGCCGAAGGAGGAGCTAGTGATTGTTTGTTGATTCCTGTTCGTTTTATTATGGATCCAATTCACGGTGGGGACAATATAGCAATTCTGTGTGAGGTTCTGAATGCTGATGGATCAATCCATAAGACAAATACTCGTGCAAGACTAAGAGATGTTGCTGAAAAATTTAAAGATCATGAGCCGTGGTTTGGCATTGAACAAGAGTATACATTTTTCAAAGGAAGATCGCCTCTTGGTTGGCCCGATGGTGGGTATCCTGCTCCTCAGGGACCATTCTATTGTGGTGTTGGTGCCGATGAAGTATTTGGCCGCCCAATTGTTGAAGAACATATGGATTTATGTATTCGCGCTGGCCTAGAAATATCAGGCGTGAATGCCGAGGTAATGCCTGGCCAATGGGAATTTCAAATTGGCCCACTTGGAGCATTGGAAGCGGCAGATGAAACTTGGTTAGCACGTTGGTTATTATATCGTCTTGGTGAAGATTTTGGTGTAAGCGCAACGGTGCATCCGAAACCAGTTTCAGGTGATTGGAATGGCGCAGGTGCTCATACAAATTTCAGTACGAAAGAAATGCGTGAAGATGGTGGATACAAACATATTGAAGAGGCCTGTAAAAAACTTGGCGAAAAGCATGATGAGCATATTGCCGTTTATGGTGCCCATAATGATGAAAGATTGACAGGTCTGCACGAAACGTGTTCCATTCACGAATTTCGTTATGGCGTAAGCGATCGTAGTGCTTCTGTCCGTATTCCCATGGCCACAGCTAAGGAAGGGAAAGGATATTTGGAAGACCGCCGCCCTGCTGCAAACATGGATCCATATAGAGTGTGTGCAATTATGATTGAAACGATTTGTGGTGATTCTTAGAATTAAGATAAAATTGCATCAAGAAGCCCTGGAACATTTTCAGGGCTTTTTGCTTATACAGAATCATTGAAACGTGTAAGTTTTACCCGTGGAATTAATAACGCTATGATAAAAAGAATATTGCTATGCCTGACAATGACAGTTGTTTTTGCGCAAAATAACTATCCCATCGTTCTCATTCATGGATACATTGGCTGGGGACCGGAAGAAATGGGAGATTATCATTATTGGGGTGGGACTCAAGACCTTCAAGAGGAATTAGAAAAAGAAGGTCACATTGTATTTAATGTGTCTGTCGGGCCTGTTTCATCAAACTGGGAACGTTCAGTGGAAGCATTTTATCAAATAAAAGGCGGACAGGTTGATTATGGCAAAACACATGCGGAACGTTGGGGTGTAATTCAAAAACCGTATGGTAAAAAATATGCCGGTTTGTATCCCGAGTGGGATGCAGATCATCCTGTGCATATCATCGGACATAGTATGGGTGGACAAACAGCCCGCATGCTCCTTCACCAACTCAAGACGGTTGCATATCTGGACTCATCTGAAACATTCCCTGATTCAAGTTATTTGTTGGGAAACTCTCATTTGGACTGGGTATCATCCATAACGACGATTGCTACACCCCATAACGGGACGACACTTTCAAATATTGTTACCCGCACTTTACCCTTTCTCCAAAACTTTATTGGATTGGCCGCTGCAGTTGGCACAAAATTTTATGATTTTGATCTGGAGCATTGGGGTTTTGAAAGACAAATAGATGAGAACTGGATGTCATATTATGAAAGAATGCGGAACCATCCGGCTTGGGAGACAAAAAACATCAGCGCCTGGGATTTAAGTATTAACGGAGCCCAAGAATTAAATACACTTCTTCAGGCAGATCCAAACGTGTACTATTTTTCTTATACTGTAAGTGCAACGCATCTTGATTCCGCCTCGGGGCATCATGTGCCGAGGGATGGCATAAATTTGATATTAAAATCCAAGGCGCGAACTTTAGGGAAAGAAGTAGCATATTGGTCCGATGGATCAACCACGGACTCTACGTGGTTTGAAAATGATGCCGTCGTAAACACAATATCCCAAAGAGGTCCAACCACGGGTTTAAACGGAGCTGACCCCATTGCAGAGTATCGGCCGAATGAGCCTCTGATTACAGGTCAATGGTACACAACCGGACCTTTGGATATGGATCATTGGTATGTCATCGGGCATACAGCAAATAAAAAGGAAGAAAAAGCAGAAATCCGTACATTGTATATTGAGCATGCTAAATTATTAAAATCGTTACCCAAATAAAGAGGGACTATCATGGCAAAAAGCCACATTCAAATTGAAGATCTTTATCGCTTTAAACTTATAAGTGATCCACAAATTTCACCGGATGGAAAACGAAGTTGTTTCATTGTCGAAACCATGGACAAAAAAGATAAAAAGTATTATACCAACCTACACATTGTTGATAGCAACGGTCGAAATTTGCGTGCAATATCCCATGGAAAACGCAATGATCGTCAGCCTTGCTGGTCTCCTGACGGGAAAAATATTGCCTTTATCCGGAAGGATAATCACTGTGATCAGATATGGATACTACCCATGGATGGCGGAGAAGCAGCTCCAGTGACATCATTAAAGCGTGGTGCCATTGAGGATATCGTATGGTCTCCGAATGGGAAAAATTTTGCGTTTTTATTTCATCCTTTGGGTAAAGAACACAAGGTAAAAGAAGATGGCTCCATTGATATTCCTGCATACAGGCACATAAATCGATTATGGTTTCGTCTAGACGGATATGGATTCTTTGACAGCGAATACACGCACCTCTGGATTGCGAATGCTAAAACGGGTGAGGCCAAACAGCTTGTGGACGGAAAATACAATGACAGTTTTCCTGTTTGGACACCGGATAACAAAGAAATAGTGTTTATTTCGAATCGATTTGAAGATTGGGAGCATAGAATCGAGGAAAACTGCTTATACCGCGTTTCAGCAAAAGGCGGCGATGTCATGGAAATCTCTAGCCCGGAAGGACCGAAGGAAGGTTTATCTATTTCTCCCGACGGACATACACTTGCATATTTTGGCCACCAAACCCCATATCATAGCTGGGGGGCAATCAACCATGAATTAAACCTGATCGGGTTAGATGGAAGCGGTCATAAGTCCATTGGGAAAGAATTGGATAGAACGGCATATCCATTGACGATAGGAGACATTACGCCTTCATTTGTACTAACGTCACCCGAATGGTCTACTGATGGGAATCATGTATATTATATGATTGCCAGTGAGGGTCGACAATCGTTGATACAGGCTCATCTTTCTGAAAGGGCAATCAATACAATTACTCCCAAAGATGATGTGGTTGTAGCATTTTCGTTTGACGCAAAAAAAGAAACATTTGTATACCAAAATGCAAGTCTCGACTCACCGGATGAACTTTTCTCCCAAAACCTGGTAACAGGAAAAACACAACAAATTACGAAACTAAACAGATCGTATTTGCAGAGTAGAGACTTCGTTACGCCCGAAGAAATTTGGTTTGATAATGGGGATCAAAATGTCCAGGGCTGGCTGGCAAAACCACCCAACTTTGATCCATCAAAAAAATACCCGTTAATATTGAATATCCATGGTGGTCCACGTTGCCAATATGGACGTACGTTTTTTCATGAAATGTTGGCAATGGCAGCAAACGGATACGTTGTATTGTATACAAATCCGCGTGGTAGCCAAGGTTACGGGAAAGACTTTGCAGATTCTATTACCGCATGTTGGGCAGAACCGGCCATGAGCGATTTGTTGGCAGGTGTTGATTTCGTTGTTTCAAAAGGATATATCGATAAAAACCGTTTGGGTGTCACGGGCGGGTCATACGGCGGATATATGACAAACTGGATTGTAACCCACTCTAATAAATTTGCCGCCGCTGTAACACAACGCAGTGTATCTGATCTCTCCTCGATGTTCGGAAATTCTGACATTGGATGGGATCTACACTATGAATTTGGTGGCGCACCTTGGGATAAGCGTGAAACATATACTAAGTGGTCACCCATTACATATATTGATAAATGTCAGACGCCATTACTTGTTATCCATAGCGAACAGGATTTGCGGTGTAATATTGAACAAGGGGATCAAATGTATTTGGCTTTGAAATACTTGAAGCGAGAAACAGAGTATGTACGATTTCCTGAAGAACCCCATGGGTTGTCACGACATGGTCGGCCGGATCGTAGAGAAGAAAGATTGAAATTCATTATTAGTTGGTTTGACAAGTATTTGAAGTAAGACGTTTTAAGTTTTACCGTTCAAGTTAAAAGGTTTAAGTGCGTGACAGCGCCATAAAACTTAAAACTTCACCCTTATATCTTATTATTTGTAATATACAACTATGGAATTTGGAGAACTCTTAAAGGCGTTCTTGCAGGATTTGCAGGCAATCTTTCGCAGACAGATTACCTTTCAAGGCTTGACCCTATCACAATTACTGATTCTATCGTCGATACCCGATACCGGAATTGATATGTCTTCATTGGCAAAAGTAGCTGGTGTCGACAACAGTACCATGACACGATTGGCAGCCACCATGATTAAAAAGGGGTGGATTATCAAAATACGTGACGATATGGATCGGCGGTCCTATCTCATTTATCTAACGAAACACGGTGAAACTCTCCAACTTGAGATTGAGAACCGAATTGATAAATTTGGTGAAGCTGTTGCGACACAGCTGCCCGTTGA
Source organism: Fidelibacterota bacterium (assembly GCA_013203145.1). Lineage (GTDB taxonomy): Bacteria > Fidelibacterota > Marinisomatia > Marinisomatales > JABMOV01 > JABMOV01. The sequence continues at coordinate 4,756 of JABMOV010000041.1, read as the reverse complement.
AGAGAGAGAAGAAATGAAAGAAGTATTGTCCTCCTTTCATTGGACATTGTCAAAATTAATAATGAAAAAACATTAATTGTACAATACAAGTATAATGAAAATCATTTCACAACAGGTTTTATCATGGTATTACGAAAATAAACGTGATTTGCCTTGGCGAACGACGAATGACCCATACAATATTTGGTTATCAGAAATTATGCTTCAACAGACGCAAGTAGATACTGTTATACCTTATTACAATAAATGGATAGAGAAATTCCCAACATTACGCCAAGTAGCAAATTCAAACCTGGATGATGTATTGAAAATGTGGGAAGGACTTGGCTATTATTCCCGTGGTCGAAATTTTCATAAATCGGCCTTGATCATCGAAAATCAACATAATGGTATTATTCCGTTAACCTATGATGAATTTAAATCTTTACCTGGTGTAGGAGCTTATACAGCCAATATGGTATTGAGTATTGTATCAAAAGAACCACGTATTGCTATGGACGGCAATATCAGACGTATCGGATTCAGGCTCTTAGGGTTAAAGAGGCAAACGCCTTACAATATTAAACGTCTGGAATTATGGTTTAATAAGGGAATATCCAAAAATCGTCCGGGTGACTTTAATCAAGCTTTGATGGATTTAGGAAGTTCCATTTGTAAGGCGAAAATGGTACGATGTGATCAATGTCCAATCTCTAAAATCTGCGTAGCCTTTGCTTCTGGGTCACCGCTGGATTATCCCTGTATCACTAAGAAAAAGAAAACGCCACACTACACCGTTGCCACTGGGCTAATCTGGCAGGAAGATTCTTTTTATATCCAAAAGCGCGCTGAAAACGGACACCTCGGAGGTTTATGGGAATTTCCCGGTGGTAAAATAGAGAAAAACGAATCAGAAATTGATACGGTTAAAAGAAAGATTCGAGAAGAATGTCAGTTTGAAATAAACCCGGAAAAGAAAATTGGTACAATCAAACATGTGTATAGTCATTTTTCTATATCGATGAGCTTATATCATTGTCTTCCTATAGAGGACATCCCTGTAAAGAACAATGGTCAAATGCGTTGGATAAAACCAGCAGAGATATCAAAATATGCATTTCCGAAAGCGAATCATAAATTATTTCATTTGTTAAAAAACCAAAACTGGAATCGCAATGTTTAGAACAATAATCTCATTAATAATATATCCTCTGGGAGTAACAACCTTTGTTCTTTCTTCATCGGTGTATCTATTTCTTGCATTATTTATTGCTCCACAAAAGCTGTACCTGCTTGCAAAATTAATCAGCCGCGCATTTTTATTATCTTGTGGACAATGGGTAACCTATGATGGCGTCACTCCGCCTAAAGAGGGCGGGCCATATCTTTATATGTTTAATCATCAATCTATGTTCGACGGATTTTTACTGGTGGGCTCATTTCGTCATTATGTTACGGGCGTGGGTGCCCAAAAACAATTCTCATGGTTTATTTGGGGATGGATAGTAAAACGTTATGGAGTAATTCCAATCAAGCGATCAAAATTAAATCAAGCCATCCATAGTTTAGAAGCCATGGAAAAGGTGATGAATACTGGTGTCTCATGTTTAATATCACCGGAGGGTACGCGTACTTTAACAGGAGAAATGATCACCTTTAAAAAAGGCGCTTTTCATGTCGCGCAAAACACCAAGGCGACAATAGTACCCATTGGGATTAATGGGGCCTATGAAGCTAAACCAAAAAATGATTGGCGATTCAAACCCGGACGAATTCGGATGACATATGGTGAGTTCATTTCATGGGATACATACAAAGATATGTCTCTTGAAGAATTACGAGACACAGTAAAAGAAAAGATTAGTAAATTAGCTTATTAGGGATGACAGCAATTTTAAATATCCAATATTCATTTGATGATCAACTTAGAGGGTTTTGTCTGAACAATGCGTCTGTCTGAAATGATTTGTGTTGTTACGGGTGCCGGTGGTGGTGTAGGCGGCGCGCTGGTAAATGGTTTGCGATCTGCGGGAGCCACAGTCGTTGCGGTTCATCGCGGGCAACAATCTTCCATCATGGAAACGCGTCCCAAATTTTATACTGTAAAATGTGATCTCACGGATGAAAATGCAGTTCAATCTCTTGTCCAAAATATTTCTGCTTCAATTGGACCTATCCACGCCTGGATAAATACTGCCGGTGGATTTCATATGGGAGAATCAATTGAAGATTCCACCATGGATGTCTGGCGTCATATGCTTTCTATCAATTTCATTACCGCATTAAACTGTAGCCGCGCCGTCCTCCCCGAGATGAAAAAAAACAGGTTTGGCCGTATCATCAATTTTGGCAGTTTTCCCGGTGAGCAGGGTATGGCAAAAGCAGCACCTTATGCTGTTTCAAAGGCGGCCGTTCATACATTAACAAAAACTATTTGGCAAGAAGGGCAACATGTTGGTGTAAGCGCCCATGCAATTTTACCCGCGACAATAGATACACCTACCAACCGTGAGGCTATGCCAGATGATGATTGGAGTGAATGGGTAACAACTCAGGATATTGCCAATAAAATCATCGAAATCATTACAACGCAAGGTATTGAAAGAGATCCTGCGCAAATTATTATACCTTTACGCGGTTCAGGCAAACCTGTCACTGTACAGAAAAAAACAGATATACTCGATATTTTTGGGAGTGCGACGAGTACTGCAGAACGGACTGAGAAACCAATATATATTCCACCGATGCCTGAACCAATTTACATTCCTACGCCAACGCCCGAGTCAATCTCCAAATCGGATGAACGAGTTGATTCGGTTAAAAAAGAACCCAAGACAATTGTTGAACCCAAAGATTCCATAGAACTTGATATGGATGAATGGGCACCGAAGGAACCAGAATCACCCGCAGATGAGGACTTTGTTCTTCCTGACGCGCAATCTGAAGATCTTTCTTCAGATTCAGAAGATAAGTTTATTGTTGGCGATAAAGAGGAAGTGGTTCCAAGTTTTATTCAAAAAATCAGAAAAGAATCTGAAACTGTGGAAGAAGCAACCGAAACAGTTGAATTGGATTTAGATGAATGGGCACCAAAGGAGCCTGAAGCGCCGGAAGAAGAAAAATCTGTAAAGGGATTATCAGAAGCAGTACAACATGCCGGAAAAAAACTGCAGGAGATTTTTAAAAGAAAAGAAGTGGAACATTCCCACGAGGATGACTCTCCAGATAAAATAGACGAGACCAAAGATCAAATCAATCCCGATATGGCATCCTTTGAAATGGTAGAGCATCTGAAAATCCGTCAACAATATGATAAAGCATTGGCGATGTTGGCAATAATGGAAGAAGGTGGCGCACCAGAAGATCGCATTCAGGAAGAGCGAAGTGAAATTCACGAATTAATATATCCAAATGATGGTGAAACAAATGATGAATCTGAGGATGGAGAAACCGACTCGCCCAAGGATGAATTCGTCCTTGATCCTGATATTGACGAAGAGACTTCTGATGGTAGCGAACCAAAAGACACTGAAAATGAAGAGGAGGAGATGGATCTTGCCGGCTATTTGGATCGCATTGCCTCAACGAATATAAAGGAAAAAGAGGTCGCGTCAGCCACTGAGGATAAAAAAAAAAAGTAAGTCCCCTTAGATTATTCTCTTTAATACTCGTCCTAGTTGTACTCATTTTCGTCTGGTGGATATTTAGAATTGAACCAGAAGAAACCCTTCTAATAGAACCCCCTGCAATTATTCTAGCAGATACAACCGTTCAACAGGACACAACCACATTTGATACTATTCCACTGACAGTCCATATTCCAGATACAATAGATATTGATACACTACTAATCGAACCTCTTCCCCAAACGATTCAGGTTGATACGCTGGAATCTCCAGATACTTTAGTGACGATTAACATTGATACCATAGTATCCGTGCAACCTTCAGCTGTAACAGAAATTGATACAATAACACTACCGAAATTTGTTGATGAACCAATTATAGTTGATTTAATCCCTGAACCTGAAATAGTAATTGTACCTGTTATTCAAGATACAGTTCGTACAGATTCTATTCATGAAAATATTTTTAAGCCAGACACATTGATGCCTGAACCCGGAATTGTTCTTGAAGAAACAGATCCAATCATGACCATTGATACAATACCTATTGAATGGGTGAAGGACACAATGCGAATTTTACCACCTCAGGATACAATCGTTGTGGTAATTACAGATCCAGATACACTTATGGCTATGAACCAATATAATTTAGCCGCTCAATACTGGAAGCTTGAAAAACAGCAAGATATGGATCATTTTACTATTGTTTTAATGTATGCCTGTTCCGGAACCACCGTTGACAGCGTTAAAAAAATACTCACAAAACCAAACGAATTATTTATTCTTCCCAAGGATGTGGATAACAGAAGTTGTTTCATCATCTGCTGGGGGAATTTCAAGACTCGCGAGGATGCAGAAAAACGGTTTGAAACTATTCCACCGTGGTTTGCAGAAAATGGTCTAGTGCCTATGGTCCGACCGCTATTTAAAATTGATCGCTTAACAAGGTTGTCTCTTACCCGCCTTATTATTGAAAATGATCATGTAAAAAGGGAATAGTGGAAAAAATGAAAAGCGAACTGATACAGTTAACGTACAAATATATTTTTAGATGAAGAAAAAACTTTACTTATTTGATATTGACGGGACATTATTGTCCCCGGGTCCTGGCGCAAGGCGGATTATTAATCGGGTTATTGAAAAAGCAATTGG
>JABMOV010000040.1 GCA_013203145.1 Fidelibacterota bacterium | reverse complement strand
TGTTGTTGTTGTTGTTGTTGTTGTTGTTGTTGTTGTTGTTGTTGTTGTTGTTGTTGTTGTTGTTGTTGTTGTTGTTAATTAAATCTTATCATTACTTTTTAAAAGGGATGAGAGCTGCAGTGTTGACTTTATATGTCTGGTATTCATCCAGATTACCCCATTTCTTATCAGCACTTTCTTCTAGCAAATTTACACCACTAACCTTGGTCAGCAGCAGGATGACAAATAGCGGTGAAATCAAGGTCGCATATTGCCAACCTGAAAGTACTGGAAAGGATATTACCGCCATACCGATCCAAATCAGAATTTCGCCGAAATAATTTGGATGGCGTGATATAGACCAGAGACCCGTTGTAATGAACTGACCACGGTTAGAGTCTTTCTTCCTGAACCGCCTTTTCTGTTCATCAGCAACCACTTCAAATAAAAATCCGATGACCCAAATAATTCCGCCAATACCTAAAAATAAAACACCATTTATATCTGGATTATTTAGAATTAAAGTCAAAGCATTAGCCGTTGTCAAAAAAACCCATAAACCCGAAAGACTGAAAAACATCAAAAATTTAGAAAAGGATTTTTTAGCTTCAGAAAATCGTTTGTCTTCACCTACACGGAAAACCCGAATCAGTAAAAATAAACCTAGGCGTAATGCCCAGATGAGGACCATTGTAGCAATAATTTTAGAGAGCAATGAAAGTGAACTACTGTCACTCGCAATATATACCGCCAAACCGGTCATGACAAAATATGCTACTGTTCCGGTGATATCATAAAATTTTTCCGTTTTCGCAAAAAATGAAGGTAAAAATATTATCCAATGAATAAGGAAACCTATTCCTACTATGAATATTAATGCTGGGAATCCAGCAAAAGATGGGCCACCATAAGACCCTGCCCAAGCAAATGCTCCTGCGATGATGACTGAAATTATTGAAATAAAAATATCTCGCATGTTTACAAACCCTTATTTAATTGAATGACATTTAATTTTTGCAGAAAGGACGCCAATAGACACCCCAAATCAATTTCAAACCAACGGTGGGCAAAATTCCTATTATTAGGTGTTTTATGATGATTATTTTGGTAGAGTTCACCCATCATCAGTAAATCAACAGGCAATGTATTCTTTGAATTATCTTTGAGTTCCTTGAAATTGCGATAGCCAATTAGGTGGCCGAACCAATTGACGATAAATCCATGAATAGGTCCCATAAGAATATGTAATGGAATTAAAAAGAAATACCAAGGGGAAGGCGCGAAAATCCAATAGATACTAATGTAGAAAAATATAAATAGCGCCCGTACTGGTAATAATTCGGCGATTTTTTCCAAAGTTGGCCAACGGGGTACATCCGCAATTCTGATTTTATTATGAAATAGCTGGTTGACAAGACCACGGTACTCTATAAAGGTTCTCTTATTAAATTCAAAAATATTTTTTATATACCTTGGTGAATGAGGATCTCGAACCGTATCAGCATAGGCATGATGTCTACGGTGCATAATGGCATAAGCAGCTGGATTTAAAAAAGAAGAACCTTGGGTAATAAATGTGAAAAAATAAAATACCTTCTCCCAGGTCGGACTCATCGTGTACAACCTATGAGATGCATAACGATGGAGAAAAAAAGTTTGAAAGAACAGGGACAAGTACCAATGGGCGATAATTATTACCAGGATAGTCATATCAAATTGAACTAAAGTACTTTTAAGTTTATAAATGCTATTGGCTTCAAATCAATCCGCGCAATTAAAGATTTCAATTGTGTTAACGGCTCATTTAAAAATTTAAAGCTTAAAACATAATTGGCAAAATGTATGCCGATACGTTTTTGCGTTAGCGTATCAGGGTGAATCTTAGTCGCTTCAGCTGAGTTTACATAAAATATTTTCATTTAGAATTACTTTTAACGGTTTGGCTAAACTGCTTTTTTAATGCAGTTTAGGTTTTGTTAGTAATATTTTTAATGTACTCATTATTCCAACGATGATTATCAAATAAGTAAGAATTGATAATGACCATTTAAACGAGTTAATTCCAGATCCTAATGAAACTAATGTTTCGGATATTGAACTTGAATTTAAATAGGTTTCTAGCATCAATGATTCAACGTAATTCTCTGCCCAATCGGCAATCATAGCAAGAATAGGAATTATCAAAAATAGACGATTGTTTTTAAAGAAGTACATAATCCAAGATGCATACATCAAAGTATAAACAAATGCAAAAATTGTGTCCCAAATTTGAAGGAATTGGCTATAACAAAGAAGTTGCCCCAGAGTCCTTGATTCAAAGAAATTTTGAACCATATCTATAGTGTAATAAAAAGAAAGACCTAATGAATTTGATCCAACATCTAGAGTGAAGCATCTACTGAAAGGAACCAAAATAAATTTTACGTATAAGAACATTGCTAAAGTAGATCCTATAGCGAAATATAGAGTTCTGTGATTCTTGAAATATTTAATTGTTCTGATCATGTTTTTATCTATCAATTCTTTCTAACAAATAAATAATGAGACACACCCCATTCATTGCCATGATTGATTCCAAATAATTCCGCGCAGGACATAAAAAATATTCGCCATCTTTGCCACCATATTTTAGCGTTTTTATGACCGTAAGTTTTCGAGAATATATTAATAACTTGTGCTTTGTTTTGATCCATTTTATTTAACCAGGCCTCAGATGTTTGACTGTAATGATCTCCTGAAAAACGCCATACTTTTTTGATATTTAAATCTTCTTGAAAATGAAGTAGAAGTCGATGTGAAGGCATAAGTCCTCCACTAAAAAACTCCCTAGACATCCAATCGCTGGGCCCATTATCTTCAAATGGATATACCAAAAGATTATGAGAAAATATGTGAACGAATAGTTTGCCTTCAGGTTTTAAAAAACCGTGAATTCTTCGTAATAATTCCTGATAGTTTCGCATGTGTTCAAACATTTCAACTGATACGACTCTATCAAAAATATCATCTGTCTTAAAATTATTCATATCTGCTGTGATCACATTTACATTTTTTATTTTACTTTCACGGCAACGGTTTTGAATATATTCTCCTTGGTCATGAGAATTACTGACGGTAGTAATGGTTGCATTAGGGAGTAGTTTGGCCATGAAACATGTTAATGAACCCCACCCACTGCCCAATTCTAATATGTTCATTCCATCTTTCAAATCAGCTCGCTCACATGTGATGTCTAACATTACTTTTTCAGATTGGTCTAAAGTATAAATGCCTTCTGGCCAATAGCCAGAACTATACTTTAAATGCTTTCCCAATACCTGTTCAAAAAAATCTGGCGGGACTTCATAATGCTGTTCATTTGCTTTTTCCGGCACCAACGCAATGGGGCTTTGTTTTAATTTTTCAACCCATAGGTGATGATGCTCTTCAAGTGCTTCGCTACCCATTTCTTTTGCCCAATCCAGCCTTTTTCTACACAAGCTCCTGATCCCAAGACGAATTAAACTATCTGGAAGTATTCCTTTTTCAGCTAATTGAATTAATGATTTCAACATAATTAATAATTGATTTTGATTTCGCGTGCTCCCGGCTTGGAAAATACGAATTGATAATCGCCGATGTGTCTTTCTCGAAACCCTGCTTCACAATAAACGAAGTAAAAATCCCACATTTTTATAAAGGCACTTGAGAAACCTAATTCCTTTATACTGGCTATACTGGATTGGAAATTTTCTCGCCAAATCTTAAGTGTTGTTGCATAGTGAACACTAATATCTTCTAGATGAACTATTGATAAATCGGTATATTTTTTCATTGTTTCCGTAACCTGTGATACAGAGATTAAACAAGAACCAGGGAAAATATATTTCTTTATAAAATCGACCGAATTTTTATATGCGTCAAAATTCTGGTCATTATACGTAATGCCCTGCATGATAAAAAGTCCATCATCCTTAAGCAAAGATGAGACTGCTTTAAAGAATACCGGTACGTATTCATGTCCAACTGCTTCAATCATCTCGATAGAAACAATTTTATCAAATTGGCCTGTAAGCTTACGGTAATCATCCTTCAGCAGGGTAATCCTATCAGTTAAACCTTCTTGATTGATGCGCTCTTTCGCCAATTCATATTGCGCGTCCGAAATAGTGGTTGTAGTTACTTTGCATCCGTAATGTTTCGCCGCATGAATAGCAAAGCTACCCCAACCAGTGCCAATTTCCAGCACGGAATCCTCGTCTGTCAATTGAAGCTTCCGACAAATACGATCCAGCTTTTCCACTGATGCTTCTTGCAAAGTACTAGATTTATTATTAAATACACCACACGAGTAAGTCATAGTTTCATCCAACCATAACTGATAAAACTCATTGCTTAAATCATAATGTGCGAGGATATTTTTTTTACTGCCATCTAATGAATTTTGACGAAGACTGTGTATGTAATTATTAACCGGTTTAAATAATCTTGCCCATCCAGAGTCTAGTTGATTCATGACATCTTTATTCTGAATAACAATCCGGATAAGCAAAACCAGATTATTTGATTGCCAATATCCGGCTGTATAAGATTCAGTAACACCCAATAATCCACCGCTACCCATAAACACATAAAACTCAGGAGAAAATATTTCGACGTTGGCTTTAAGCTCGCTTCTATCATCTCCAAAATGATATTCTTCGTCACCATCTGATATTCTTAAATATCCAAATTGTAGTTGCTCAAATTTCTTTAAAATAATCTTTTTAAAAAATTTTGCCAAAAATGACGGCTTTTTAATTGCCATTAGTCTATCTGCGGCTAAATCTACACGTCTATTGTCCTTCACTTATATGCTCCTTTTTTAATTTATTTGGATGGGTGATAAAAGGTGCTCCCTTAAGCCACAATTTGAGTGCCTGCCAATGGATTCTAAATACAATTAAGAAGGTTATAAATGGAAATCTTAATAGGTGCATCGCTAAATTTTTCAAATTTAGGGGAGCCCTTTGCAAAATTAAGGTTGCATCAAATACCTTATGGTTGGATTTGAAATTTTTCATATTAACAGTCAGGGAGTCTTTCGGCGACGTAAAGAACCATTCATAATCATGATCCATTCCCCAAAACGGGCTTACATGTAACCGTTTATCCAGGCTTGCTGAAAGATCATCTTTACCCTGAGTTTTTTCCCAAATAAAATAAGTATATCTCTCCTGCCAAGGCGTATTAGTCACTTCAGCCATAATCAATTCTACTTCTTGGTCATTTTTATCAAAACAGTAATAGAAACTGACAGGATTAAAACAATAACCAAAGTACCTTAAATGAGTTAAAATGCGAATAGGTCCGTTCAATATTTTACCTGTTTTCTCATGCACTGTGTTACGAACTGCATCATCCAAAGATTGATTCACATTGCCATGATAGTCATTGCGGTAAAATGAAATGAGGGATGGTTTATTCACGTTCCAAAGCCAAGATTTTTTCAACATGTCATCAATTTTTGAGATATCAAAGTAAGCCATGAATAGCGGATAGGTAAAAAAATGGTCGAATGGTGTGAAGCGCCTATGGCGAATAGTACCTTTATAAATATAATTACCTACTGATAAAGTCATAATTCGATCCCAAAATTTTTACAAACATCTAAGGCACTTACGACACCATCTTCATGAAAACCATTCCGCCAATAGGCACCGCAATAGTAAGTGTTATTCACACCACTAATTTCGTTTTTACGTCCCTGGGCTTTAATGCTTTCATGCGTAAATAACGGATGCTCATAGTTCAATTCTTTGATTATTTTATTTTGGTCGATAGAATCATTACTGTTTAGTGTAACACAAAATGTTTCATCACAGTCTAATCTTTGTAAGATATTCATATTATATGTCAGCATAACAGGTTTATGCTCATCTTGGTCAAGATAATAATTCCAACTTGCCCATGCCAATTTGCGCTTGGGAAGAATAGATGTGTCGGTATGGAGTAAAGCAGAATTCGTTTGATAGGGAATTGCTCCTAAAATCTCATGCTCTTTCTCGGTTGGATCAGCTAATAATTTTAGAGCTTGGTTGCTGTGAGTTCCTATAACGACAGCATCAAAAATCTCTTCATCACCCTTAGCAGTATGAGTGATAATGATTTTACCTGCCGACCTTTTAATTGTTTTGATTTCTGATTTCACTCTAATACGTTCTTGAAAAGGTTCAATTATTTTTTTTACATATTCTTTTGAACCATCTTTGATGACCCACCAACCTGATCGATCTTTAATTTGGAGCAGGCCGTGATTATTGAAAAACTTAATAAAAAACAATGCAGGCATATCCATCATCAATTTTGCAGTTGTGGACCAAATGGCTGCTCCCATTGGAATTATATAGTGATTTATAAAAGATTGTGAAAATGAGTTTTGTTCTAAATACTGGCCCAGTGTGACTTGTGGCGACATAGACATTTGCGTTTTTGCTTTTTTATTAAATCTAATAATGTCTGCCAGCATTCGTAGAAATGAAGGGCGGAAATAATTACGTTTTTGGGCAAAAAGAGATTTGAGTGAATTGCCAGCATACTCAAGGTTTTTTACTTCTGACTTTACGCTAAACCCCATAGTCGTTTTTTGCCGCTCAACATTTAGAATGTCCAGTAATTTTATAAAATTAGGATATGTTTTTTCATTGTAAACAATAAATCCCGAATCGATACTAAAAGTTTGTTCACCAATAGTAATATCATGTGTGTGGGTATGCCCACCAATGTAGTCGTTTTTCTCAAAGAGTGTAATCTCATGCCGTTTATTTAGAAGATAGGATGCTGTGAGCCCCGAAATTCCACTGCCAATAATTGCAATTTTCATAACTAATTCTTTAGAACTTTCCTGGGGTTACCAGATCTGTGGAACTTTATTAATTCGAGATATATCATAACCGACATACTCCAAATTTTTAAGAATAGATTGATAAGTTTTTTCGGGTAATTCCGGATTACGAGCCATGATCCAAACGTAATTCCGACTGGGGTAACCTATAACGGTGTAACTATATTCATCATCAAGATCGATAATGAGAAATGGCATCTTGAAAGGCCACAAAAATTGCATACGCCATTCAGCATTAGTGGTGGAATTAAAAATAAAACCTTTTGGGTGATATACTTTTTTCTTGCCGGTAGGACTGTTCTGATAGAATGAAAAAGTTGCATCAATATCTCCTTTATCATTCAACTGATAAGATTCAATTGCATTAGTAGCACTTTTTTCAAGAAATGTAGGAATGTTGGCTATAACGTACCAGTCCCCCATAAAACGTTCAATGTCTACTTTTGAAACAGTTTTTAGTGGTTTCATTATTTCTGATTCATTTGTAAAACAACCACAAATCATAATATTTATTAAAATATAAAGTGTAAGTCTCATTTTGATTCTTAGCGATCAACTTCTTGTATTTTGCCTTCTATATGCTTCATTCAGAGCATCTTGAAAAAGGCCTACAATGCTTATCTCATTGATTATATCTACAACAAAGGTGGGTATAAAGCCACCTGGGTCCATATACAGTCTATATGAAATATTATATTTGCCTGGGCTGATCTGTTCTGATTTCCAAATACCGGCGCCATATTCTAGATATATAGCACTTGTATTGATGTTAGCGTCTTTTTCAAGAGGCTCAAGAAGTACCCAAAAACACATAGTAGTCGTATCCTGTTCGAGAATCTGTTCTCGGCTCATTTTAAAATAATATTCTCGGTCATCAAAAAAGGGTATATCAACTTTTATATATTGATACCCAATTAAATTTTTATCGGACTGGTTTACAACTTCACTTTTGAATGATTCAGCATTTGAAAGAAAAGAATTATAATTGTTCACATCCATAATGACATCAGTAATTCGATCCGGTTCGATATCAATTGTTTTGCCAACTTTAATCGCACAAAATCCTGATTCACCAAACTCTTTCATGCTAATATTAACCAAATCATCTATTTCTTTGATATCTGTCCACCCATCATTAGAATTAAGAGATAATAATAATGGATGCACTTTATCAAATTCAGTTTGACCAATAGCAATACTCATAGTAAAAAATAAAAAGTATTTTAAAATATTTTTTCTCATTTGTTACTTACAACTTTTCCATTAAGGTAATAAAGATATGGAATCACAACTCCCCATAACAAAGCAAGTACTGATATTGTTAATAGAGAAATTTCAAAATAGAGCGCTTCAAATTTTATTCCGGTAAAATATGATAGCGGACCAAATATTGCACCAAGTGCAAAAGACATAATCCATTTATTATTTAGCCATACCAATGAATGATTAATTGTTGCGGCGAACCCTATCCACATAGCAGTGATCCAAAGAGGCGCAATATTATTTGCATAAACTCCTTGATATTCAATGATGCCTGTTTGAAGCAAAACTGAATCCACAACAGTTCCAATCAAACCAACTAGAGTTACAAATAATAGCTCTTTATTTCTATTCTCTAATCTGACAAAATGAATGAAAAGAAAGATCGACATAACTATAGGTCCAAGATATGGATAACCATTTTTCGTACCTAATACACATGCCCACCAGCCAGTTTGAAAACCAATTATATTAAACAAATTTTTGAATTTTGTCATAACCCAACTTAAATATAAAAATAAACTAAAACAAGATATATATGAGCGTTTTGAGCGTTTTTATATTTCTATTATATAAAAAAAATTAAAAATAAACATCGCTGCGTCGTATCTACTCGTAGCTAATAATGAGTACTCTGCCCCGTTCAAGTGATTGACATAAATGTTCAAAAACAGGAGTTGAGATATTCAAATTTCATCAGGTATCATTAGCCAAATAGATATCTTCTCAGAACTGGGGTTGATCTTGATGATGTATAGGGAAGTAGAGCACCCTTTTCTCCTTTGGGCATCTGGACTACCTATATAGTGTACATTTCAATATACTTTTTAATATCAAATTTAGATTTGCAACCATTATAATTCATATACCTTATCTTTCCAAATACTGGTCGATCAAACCAAGCCCGGTCATGGATTCCACCTATGCTCCAAGCAATTCCCGTATATCCGTTGGGATCTCTACCATCTAGTTCATATTTATCATTCAATTCTATTGCCGTTTGAAAAGCATCTTCAGGTGATGGACTCCATTCCAGATTTTTTTTTGCCCAGTACATTCGCATATATCCATGCATTTTCCCCATATTCTTCATTTGATTTTGCGCTGCATTCCATAATGGGTCATGTGTTTCCGCAGCTTCAAAATGACTGGGTGAATAAAGATATTCCCTTTCATCGTTTCGGTGTTCATTTAATGATTTTTGTGCCCATGGATGAAAACCTTCGAAATAATCATAATTGGGCTCATATTCACAAAAATTATCTGCTAGTTCACGACGAATAATCATTTCTTCCAAAAATGACTCTTTATCAATAGTTGGCATTGCTGAATTTTTTATTTCCCATGCAACTCGCTGGGATGAAATATGCCCAAAATGAAAATATGGGCTTAGATTGCTTAACCCCTTCAATGTAGGATTATTGCGTTTTAAACTATACCCTTTGAGTCCTGTTTTTAAAAAATCCAATCTTTCTTTTGCTGCTTTTTCACCTGATTTGGGCCAAGCTGTGAGCGCAGGAATGTATCTTTATCGTATTTCTGCAGGTGACTTTCATTCGGTTAAGAAGATGATTTTATTGAAATAGAATCCAATAAATATGCAATAATAAAAAGGGACGGTTTTACCGTCCCTTTTTATTTCACTACCAAAAATTGTCGCACTCCATTTTAAGGATATGCTAAAAATTGCGAGTTATGACTCTATTATAAAGTGGAATCAAAAGGATAAATGGGTACCCGATATTTTTCTAATAGCATTTCTTAGTTAGTAAATAATTCTTTCATTGATTATACTTGACATCTAATTTAGAATTCAATTTTTATAATTTTACTGCACAAAAAAAGGATATATAAAGATAATGAAGCAATATTTTATGGTGTTATTAGGATTAATGATTACACTTAATGCACAAACAATGTTAATAAATGATAGAGTTGTTAACGATCCTATTATAAGAAATAATAACCCACGGACTCTCTTGGATAGAAATGAAAAAATACCTGTTAGAATTTTGGAAATATCAAACACGGAAGACTTATCCGAAGGTGTTATAATTGAAAATTCTTGGAGTGGTAGCTATTCTCAAAGATATCTGTTCGTTTGTCCCGATTCAATGTATCTTGATTCATCAAATTGGAATTATTGGAGCTATTTTAATCAATGTATGGCTGAATATGCCGTTGAAGAAATGAATCTACAACTGTCTTATCTTCCCAATGTTTCAGCAGAAATATTTGAGCTTGTTTCTTATGAAAGGATATTTGATCCAGTTAATTATGATTCCCCAGATGGACATACAATGCTTTCTCAATATCATGCGGATTCGACGATTAATACATCAGGCTCTCTAAATATTATTATTACTAATTCAATGGCGAATAATCTTTTAGGAACAACTTACCTATACCAAGATGCTGTGGATCAAAATGGTGCAATACTTATTGTTGAAAGTGAGCATACTCCTATAGTAATTATTCATGAACTTGGACATGTATTAGGATTCCCCCATTTATTAGAAGATAGTGAACAAATAACTTTCGCAGGAGAGACTATTTCAATTGATGCAATTTCTGGCCCCAATTGTGAGCCAAATTATATGTCATCTTGGATTGACGATAATTGTTCTTTTCCAGATCCCAATGCTGTTAAAAATGGCGATATGAATGGAGCAAATGGTTAATGACCCCAACATTAAACGAGTACTCTTAATTTGTAATAGTTCCTATCAATCAAAAGCGAACGATAAAAAAGGTGGTGTCGGAATTGAAAGCATGATTATATCTGATGAAATATACTCGCAGGCTGATCAAAAAAAATTCATCCCAATAGTACGCGAGTCAAAAGATGGTAAGGCATGTCTCCCAACATTTGTAAATAGTCGTTTCTATATAGACTTATCTGACCCGGAGTACTTTGAGGACAATTATGAGCAACTTCTTAGAAATATTTTCGATAAGCCAAAGTCTTCGCGACCACCAATTGGCGAGCCCCCTGCATTTATTAATCAAGAGGACCCAATCAAAAGTCAAACAGCAAACAAGTTGCTGCCGCTTATAAATGCTCTAAAGAACAATAAATCAAATACAGGAATATTTATAACTGAGTATTTGGAAGCTTTTACCAGCTCAATCATGCAATTTGAATTTAAAGAAGATGAAGCTGATCGTGATAAGCCATTGGATGAGTTTGTATTAGAACGTGTTGAGCAATTGACTGTTTTCCGAGATGAATTCATATTGTTTCTGAAGACCTATTCCAAGTATTCAACTTTTGATATTGAGATTTTCCACAAATTCTTCGAAAGCATCCTTTCACAAACTGTAAATAGCAAGTATTCCGACCAAGGAATTTCTGATCATTTCAATTTCTTCAATTATGAGTTATTCCTTTATTTCACCTCTTTTTTAATTAAAAATGAGCTGTTTGAGGAGCTGCACTATATACTGTACAATCCCTTTCTGCTTAGTAAGCGAGATCGACCGATTGAACCTTTAATGTATTATCACCTAAACAAACCAGTTGGTTCTTTAAATAAAGGAAGAAATGAAAGGTTGCTACTCAATCGAGCAGACGTCACAGCCGATACTATTAAGGAGAGAATTCACGAAGGTTTTGTATTTGACGAATTGAAGGAAGCTGACATTTTGCTCTATTATGTATCGTGCTTTCAGTTTGACCCAGTAACCTTTGGCCACTTTGCATGGTGGCCGCATCTTACAGTCTATAATACATACCGATTACCACTAATAGAGAAGTGCATTTCCGAGAGACATTTTAATAAAGTCAAAATACTCTTTGAAGCAAAGGATAAAGAAGAACTCAAATCCAAGGTTGAATTGATAAAAGAGCAAGGAGCAGATCGAATTCAAAGGTTTCACAATGAATTCCCGCATCTCGTTAATGTTTTTGATTTTGAAAAAATTGGAAAATTTAAATAACTGTGGCTAACAAAACCTATAAGCAATAGCGCCCTGCGGGACACTACTGCTCATAGCCAAACATTCATTCGCAATCCGCTTCGCTACTTGCGAATGAATGGGGCGCGCTGTGCACTGTTCATCTTGCCCGCAAAGCGGACTGCGAAGAACACAGACAAATATAGTTCAAGGCGCTATTTATGGATTTCCTGTTAGTGGTCACATAGCTAAAGTATCGATAATGAGTGTAAAATTCCAAAATAACATACTCACTGGTGGCACATTTGGCGCAGAAGGAAGAATGTTGTTTGTATACATAACCCAAAAAGTTCGAAATAACACAAAGTTCCAATAACCCACTATCTCCTTGTATTACTTGTGATACGAGAAATTTTATTCGTTTTCGTAAAATTCAATAACACCATATTTCTCGATGCACTGTCACCCCGCATTGAGCGTGGTTGAAAACTCGAACTATTCTATTATCAAAAATGAGCAAATTTTGTCTATTTTTCGGGATTTCGCTATAAGTCTCTTATTTGTGAGACTTACAATACGAACCCAGAGGTTTTTGCAAAAAAGAGAGAATCAGAGATTTTTAACACTTTTGTTCGATATAACGTAATAATCGACCGTACAACACGGTAAATCGAAAAAATGGTTAAACGATGTGTGTATTGATATGTCGCTGTATCTATCGTTATATAGACAGATACAGCTCATTTTTATAAGGTAGATGTCTTAAGCCGAAAAGTTCGACCTATATGACAAGTGGTACTGTAATAACCCTGGTTATTCTAAATACTGATCTGAGCTTATAGTTATTGCATACAACAGTATATATGACTGGTATATAGTAATATATGGGATAGTGTTAATGTACTATATTATTAATTCGAATCCAGTTTACCGAGGAAGTCTTGTACTATAATTTAAAACATCTCAATCCTGCAGTCCGACACTAAATCTTGATCCGGGACCAGCCTTTATTTCAGCAACACCATTTTCTTCACCGAATGGAAATTTCCTGCAGTTATTCGACAGAAATACATTCCGGTTCCAACCAGATTGCCCGTGTCAGTCCTTCCATT
>JABMOV010000039.1 GCA_013203145.1 Fidelibacterota bacterium | reverse complement strand
TTACCTGCAGAACGGGATCGTGAAGTGACGGACGGGGTCATGGAAGCGGACTATTCCATAGTCTTCGATGAAGCAGAAAATCGCATGCATGCTCAAAACGCGATTATGGTAAAACTATTCAATAAGTAATTATATAAAACCTTATAAGGTCTCCTGACCTTGCAGGGTGATTCCTTATTTATAAAATTAATCAGTATCCATTGGGGACAGGAGTCCCTGATGGATTATACGTTTTGTCTATTTAGTTTCTGTCCAAAGGATATCGTAGGTGCGGTAGGATACAAGTTTTTGATCTGGCACTTTTATGGTAATTTGAATTGTTGCGGATTGTCCCGGCTCCAGCATTGTATCTGATATTACACCGCTCTCATATTTGAATTCTTTCCCATCGATAAAAGCAGAATCGAGTCCAACTTCTTCCGTAGTACTGGTCCAAAGATGCGCGACTACTCGTGCAAAATCCGCCCTGGTTTGTCCATTGTTTTTTACACGTCCCCTTATAATTTCTTTTGTAGGATAGGCATTTATTGAAGGTTCTCCAATCCATTCTATCTTGGCAGTTAAAACTGCGTCTTCCTCAACTTTGACGACATGTTTTGCATCAATCACCAATTTCCCCAATTGAGTGCGAACGATAAGCTCTTGGTCAGTTCTACTGATTATTTCACCCATAATCACAGTTCCATTATTGAGAATAATGCGATGTTGCAGTTCAGGTCGTTGGATAAGTTCAAGAAGTCGAGGGTCTATTTCTGGAATTGTTTTTCTTTTTTCGTAGACTTTTAATACTTGTTTAAGTGAATCAATTTCACTTTTTAATTGATCAAGGTCATAACGGTATTGAAAAAAGGGTTCACCCTCCGGCAATATTGCCGTTGTATCAGAATCGGATCGCAGAGTTGGAAGTGTATCCAAATCCTGAGCGAATCCAAATCCTAACATGAAGCAGATGTATATCAATCTCTTCAATTTTGGGCTCCTTTATGAGCCATAAAAGCCCGACGACGAAGATCTTCTTTATAATCTTTACTTTTCCGAAGGTTGTCTATCATTTCAACTATTGGTTTGTAAAATTCATAGTTTTCTGCTTTATCTAGCATGGGGAGTATGGATTCAATAACTGTCGGATCACCATACTCGCCCAACTTTTTGATGGCTTTAATACGTAGTAGTTGTGGGTAGTCATTACCTTTGGCAATTTCAATGACCGTCTTAATAACCTCTGGTTCATTAAAGTCTCCCAGAGCATCTAAAAGTGTATTCAGTAAGCTGAAATATTCTTTTTTGCCCGTGTTGTACGTATCCAATAAAGTGAGAATTAAATTTTCCTCTTTTACACCAGCCATGGTATTTATTGCAAAATCCCGAACTTCTGTGTTCGTTGCTGGATCGCCAAGCATTTCTGCAAAAGCAGCAACCACTTCAGTAGCTTCTTTTTTTCCGAGGATTTCTACCGCGCGATTTCGGACGCCAATATTAACGTTTTGGTCTTTGGCAATCATCATCAGTACAGGGATAGCCTCATCATCTCCAATTGCACCGAGGGTTTCAGCTAATAGTTTTTCAGTGCGAGAAAGATTTGCTTTAGCTACTTCGTAGAGATCAAGCAAGGTCATGATTTGATCTTTGGTCCGGACCTTGTTCAAATTTTTAACCAGAACCATGTGAAGTTCATGAGACTTTTCTTCAATGCGGTGCATGGATTGCACCATGGCTTCCGGCGCCTTGGGATTGTCGCGGAATTCAGCCAATAGTTCAATGGAGGCAATCATAAACGTCATATCTAAGGCATCCGCTTCCGCAACAACTTCTGCCAAGGCATTTAATGCTGTTGGATGGTGTGTTTCTGCCAAGGCTTCACCTGCTGAAAGTCGAATATCCAATGGTTGATTGGAATCCTGATAAATTGCGATTAACTCTTCAAGTGCTTGTATTCGTCCATCTCTGTACGCATTGCGCAACTTTTCAATATCACTGGGTTGAACTTGACCATATTCGGATTTTTTACCCCCGAATAATTTCATCCGCCGGAGTTTTGAACATCCGGGAAGAACAATTAATACTGATAATAATATGATAATATATCTATTCATCGTGATCAAACGGAATTAAGCTTAATTGAGACCCATCAAAATAACCGTAACTGGGTGCATGAATCCAGTCCCCAAGGATAAGAAGTTTTCCGTCCAAAATTTCCTTTTCAACACGTTGATGATAATGACCCGAAATTACATAGTCGGTATCCTGCTTGATGTATGATTCTGCATAGGATGCCAATTCGGTTTGGACTCTCTTATTATATTCGTCACTATGCCCATTTCTGTAGCCGCGGTTTGAAATCCATTGGGCGAATGTGTATCCAATAGTGGAGTGCAAGCACCGATATAAGCTAATAAAAACACGATTCCGAATAATAGCTTTTAATACCCTATAACCACGATCCCAGGATAAAATACCATCACCATGTGTGAGGTGAAATTTCTTCCCTGCGATTTCAAAATCAGCATCATGAAAATAAACCTTAGTCATGAGCTTCTCTGTCATGAAGTTTTGTACCCAATAGTCGTGATTCCCAAGGATGTAATGGACCTCAATATTTGCGTCACGAAGCTTTTGAATTTGAAAATATAAATCGAAATACATTTTTGGAATTGTGTGGGAATATTCAAAATAAAAATCAAATAAATCCCCGACGATAAATAACGTACAACCAGTTTCGTTCACTTTTGCTAAAAAACGAAAAAAGTGGTCCTGACGGCGACGGGACTTTTCTGATTCAGTTAACATCAAGTGGATGTCAGAAACAAAATAGACAGGTAAATCCATAGACAACTAACTTAGTACGTATTCTGAATGTTGGCAAACCACTTTTTGACTTCATTTGTATTGTTTGTTTTATTCAAAGCTTGAAGATTATTTGACTTTCCGAATAAAGATATATCAATAATGAATGCCATTAATATGACAAAGTTTAACTTCCAATACTCTGTAATTGACATTCGATAGAAATACCCCTAATCTTATAAGGAACAGAGCGCGGTATCGTGCGTAATCAAAATGATGAAAATGAAACATATTATACTATTAATAGTAATCGGGCAGATAGTATTTGCCCAATTTGGACAAAATAAGGTTCAATACAGATCCTTTGATTGGGAGTATATCAAATCGAATCATTTTGATATTTATTATTATAATGACTCTTATGAATTAGCCACTTTTACTGCGGAAGTTGCTGAAGAGGTCTACGAACAAATATCCAAACATCTACGCTGGGTATTAAGAAAACCGGTTTCAATTATTGTTTATGATTCACATAATGATTTTCAACAAACCAATGTCACCTGGAGTTACATGTCAGAAGGCATTG
The DNA here is from genome assembly GCA_013203145.1 of Fidelibacterota bacterium. GTDB lineage: Bacteria > Fidelibacterota > Marinisomatia > Marinisomatales > JABMOV01 > JABMOV01. The sequence continues at coordinate 36,903 of JABMOV010000039.1, read as the reverse complement.
GCGGTGTTACAGAATTATTTAAAAATCGCGTAGTCTTACCTTTTGAAGGGAATTACGAACAATTTCGTCATGTGATTCATCATGAATTGGTTCATGCCATTATCAATGATATGGTATACGGCGGAAGTATTCAGAGTATCATATCCGGCAGACAACGGTTACGAATTCCGTTATGGACAAATGAAGGACTTTCAGAATATTTATCTCAAAATTGGGATACAAAAGCTGATATGATTGTTCGCGATATTGCTATTAATGAATACATCCCGCACGTTCAGGAATTAGACTATTATTTAGCATATAAAGGTGGACAGTCTGTCTGGCGGTTTATAGCAGAAACGTATGGTCGGGAAAAAGTTGGTGAAATTTTTATCGCAATGAAAAAGACACAAAATGCGGAAAAGGGGTTTTCACAAGCATTAGGAATGGATTTTGATGATCTAACGGAAAAATGGCAGAAATATTTAAAAAAAGAATATTGGCCAGACATTGCAGGCAGGGATGAAATAAGTGATATTGCCAAAAAAATCACAGATCATGAAGAACGTAGAAATTATTATAATATTTCGCCAGCACTTTCTCCTGATGGAAGTCAAATTGCTATACTATCCGACCGCTCTGGTTATGCAGATATTTACATCATTGATGCGATGACTGGTGAAGAAATAACCAGACTTGTAAAAGGAAATCGTTCCATAGATTTTGAAGAATTAAAATGGCTCCAACCGGGTCTTTCTTGGTCACCTGACGGAAAACAAATTGTCCTCGCAGCAAAGGCCGGAAAAAGAGACGCCCTTCATCTTATTGATGTTAAGACGAAAAAATCCCAAATGATTCAGATGGAATTTGATGGAATATTTACGGCATCCTGGTCGCCAAACGGAAAACAATTGGCATTTATTGGGAATCAAGGCGAATCCAGCGATATTTATCTGTATGATTTGGAAACAGAAGAGATTACCAATTTAACGAATGATATTTTTTCCGATTCTGAACCAGTGTGGAACAGCACTGGCACCCAATTAGCATTTGTATCTGATCGTGGACCATTTGTAAGAAATGGCGTACACGAAACAACAGGTGAATCATTTGATGGAAATATATTTAATCATGACTATAAGCAAAGTGATGTTTATATCCTAAGTGTTGAATCGGGTGAAATTCAGCGAATCACACGGACAGATTATAATGAAAATTATCCCGTTTGGGCTCATACAGAGCCGGTACTTTTTTACACGGCTGATTATAACGGCGTTTGGAATCTGCATAAATATGATTTGGTAAAGGAAGAGTCAATTCCTGTTACAAATGTGTTAACAGGAATTCAGCAACTGAGTTTATCTCATGACGATCGGGTTTTAATATTCACTGGATACGCAAACCGTGGTTGGGATATATATACTCTTACGAATCCCTTAGATTTTGTTGAAACAAAAATTGAACCGTCACAATTCCTGATTAAAAAAGACAAAATTGATGATTCTCTAGTGGATCTCCGGCAAGATAAGAAACGGCAAGGACTCATAAATACACAATCAAAAGGTGACTATACCCAGTTTATCTTCGCACCACATTACCAACGACATAATCAAGGATATTTGGAGCAAAATACAAACGAGGATCTTATAGCTAGTGATTCGACCAGGCAATCTGATAGTTTCATTTCGCAGGCCTATAAAACGAGATTCACATTAGACATGGTTAGCGGAAATCTCAGTATAAGTTCATTGTTTGGTGCGCAGGGTATGACATATTTTGCCTGGAGTGATATCATGGGCGACCATCAAATTACTTTCGGCACTGAAATGGTTCTTACTCTTGAAAATAGCGACTATTCTTTTTCTTATGCTTATTTAAAAAATAGAGTTAATTGGTACTTTACAGGATTTCAGACAGCCGACTTCTTTTCAGATTATGGCGGTGGTTTGGCACGATTAAGACATTATGGTGCAGCCCTATATGCTGCAATACCGTTTAATAGATTTATGCGTTTTGATGTTGGCATGTCGCATCACACAATTAATTACCAACAATGGCAACAAAATTCTTATACCGGTGAATATACAGTTGTAGGAGAAGATGGCTTCACTGCCTTATTGCCAGTGACAAGCTGGATATTTGATAATACCGTTTATGGATATACAGGTCCAATTGACGGAACCCGGCAAAATGTCACTTTTTATACAAGTCCCAGTATAAATAATAGTGGAATTGAGTTTTATACATTATCATGGGATTTCCGGAAATATTGGCTAATTGGAAAAGAGTATACTTTGGCCTTTCGATTAATGGCAGGTAAAAGTACTGGACCTGATGCACAAAAATATTTCTTAGGTGGATTACCTTACTGGATATTTGGTCACGGTGAAACGGATGGCGAGGAAGATGATAGTAATTACCGTGATGTCATTTTGAATTCAGAGAATTCAAGCCTGTTAGAAGATATCTATTTTGCCAATTATGCTTCACCGGTACGAGGCACCAGATATTATGAAAGGTTTGGAAATAATGTTATTTTATCGAACATGGAATTCCGATTCCCATTTATTAATTATCTGGCTTTAGGCTTTCCATTTAAGGCAATATTTGGCAATATTCGCGGTCATGCTTTCTTTGATATTGGCGCAGCCTGGGATGACCCAAATGAATTTACACAAACATCATATATGCAGGACAAGTATGGGCTAGCAATATCACCTGAGGCAACACCAATCGTCAAGGGTTTTGGATTAGGAATGAAAGTAAATCTGGGTTACTTCCTGTTGCGAATTGATACTGCCTGGGATGTAAACTCTAATGGGAGTTATTCGAAACCACAATATTATTTTTCGCTTGGTCCTGATTTTTAAGATTTGACTCAAAATAATATCGATCTTTTTCTTTTTGTTTAATAAGTGTATTCCTAAGGTTTCACCCTTTAATTTCTTTGACTTCTATGGCAAAAAACACACCTAAAATTGTTTTTCTATGCTCATCCTGTGGAATGGATTTCCCCAAATGGTTTGGTCAATGCCCATCGTGTAATGAGTGGGGTACTTTGAGCGAATTTAAAACCGTTGGAACCGGATCAAATCCATTAGCTAGTCGATCAAAAAATCCACGACCAATTCAAGCAATAACAGATACTGCAACGAGCGTTCGTCAGAAAACAAAAATATCGGAAGTCGACCGCGTTTTAGGTGGAGGATTATTACCAGGATCGGTTATCCTGCTTGGGGGAAATCCCGGGATTGGTAAATCGACACTGGCATTGCAACTCCTGGCGAATATACCTGGAAAAACGTTATATGTATCAGCGGAGGAAAGCGAAGAACAGATCGCCCTACGTGCCAGACGATTGCACATTAACAGTCAAAACATGAGTTTATCTGGTGAGAATCGAATCACGGCCATAATTGATTCTGTGGAAAAAGAGAAAATTAATGTATTGGTGGTTGATTCTATTCAAACCGTATATAGTGAAACATCTGATAGTCTTCCAGGCTCAATTTCACAAATTCGTGAATGTGCCCAGCAATTACTTCAATTTGGGAAACAAAATGGTATTACCGTTATTATCATTGGACATGTAACAAAAGAAGGCATCATTGCTGGTCCAAAGATGTTGGAGCATATGGTTGATACAGTTTTGTATTTGGAAGGCGACCAAAAATATGATTATCGAATTCTCCGTTCTGTTAAAAACCGATTTGGCGCGACCCACGAAGTAGGCATTTTCACCATGGATGAGGAAGGCTTGCAGGAAGTAGCAAATCCCAGTGAAATGTTCCTTTCGGAGCGCTCCCGGGGGATTGCTGGCACAGCCGTTTATCCATCTTTGGAAGGAACCCGCCCAATCATGATTGAAGTCCAGGCACTGGTATCGCCTGCCAATTTTGGAACGCCACAGCGAAATGTAAATGGAATGGATTATCGACGGCTATCCATGCTACTAGCCGTATTGGAAAAGCGCATGAGCTTGGTCATGGGTATGCGGGATGTATTTGTAAATTTGGTGGGAGGGCTCAGAGTTGATGATCCTGCAATGGATTTAGCCGTTTTAATTGCAGTGGCATCCAGCGCTCTAGATAAACCACTACCGGATGATTGCGTGTTTTTAGGCGAAGTTGGGCTTGCTGGCGAAGTGCGATCTGTCCATCATATAGATCAACGGCTACGGGAAGCTCAAGCATTGGGATTTAAACGAGCCATTGTGCCATCCACGACTAAAAAGAAAATGGATGATTATAAACTTGAACTCACTACCGTTCGTTATGTGCGAGATGTTTTTAAGTCGGTTTTAGGATAATGAAATATACAGTTGATAAAAACGATAGCAATTCATCAGCCCGAACTGGTGTTCTGGAAACCGACCATGGTACAATTAACACGCCTGTCTTTATGCCTGTGGGAACCTACGGCGCCGTAAAAACACTGACACCCAATGAATTACGCGAGACTGGATCACAAATAATATTAGGGAATACCTACCATCTCTATCTCCGACCAGGAGCAGAAATAATTGAAGCGGCGGGTGGGCTTCATGGCTTCAATCAATGGAATGGTCCCATTTTGACCGATAGTGGAGGATTCCAAGTTTTTTCCTTAGCTAAAATGAATAAGATAACGGATGGTGGCGTCGTTTTTCAATCTCATTTGGATGGAAGTGAACACAATTTAACACCAGCTTTATCCATGGGGATTCAACGCAGCCTTGGATCAGATATCATCATGGCTTTCGATGAATGTCCGCCGGGAGACGCCGACATTGAAACGGTTTCTGCTGCTGTAAATCGCACCGCTCATTGGGTTAAACTTTGCGCGGACTATCTCCAGGTGAATCCTTTGCTCTATAAATGGTCTCAAACCCTTTTTCCAATAGTTCAGGGAAGTATTTATCCAGAACTTCGAAAAATGAGCGCCGAACAAGTTATACCGTATGCTTCATGTGGAATCGCAATTGGAGGCCTAGCCGTTGGAGAAGAAAAATCCGCTATGTTCGAAATTATTGATTTGATGGATGAAGCATTGCCAAAAGATCAACCTCGCTATTTGATGGGAGTTGGAAAGCCCACCGATATTATCCGTGCTGTCAGGAGTGGAATTGATATGTTTGATTGCGTCATGCCAACACGCAATGCTCGTAACGGTCAATTATTCACATCGCATGGTAAGATGAATATTCGAAATGCAAAATATAAGTCTGATTTTTCCCCAGCTGATGAAAACTGTGATTGTATGTTATGTTCAACATTCAGCAGAGCGTATGTCCGACATTTATTAAACGTAAATGAAGTTTTGGGGCATCGGTTAACTTCAATCCATAACATTACATTTTATCAAAAATTAATGCGAACAATTCGACAACAAATTGAAGCGAACTCATTTTCTTCATGGGCTCAATCAAAACTTTCGGAATGGGAAGATATGTAGATGGCAGATGTGAAAATTCGTGTCATAGATGCTTATGTCTTTCGAAGAACCGAACAAGGTCTATCCTTTTTGATATTAAAAAGGGCAAAGACAAAAATATATGAACATCTGTGGCAAGGCGTGGCAGGAAAGATTGAAAAAGATGAAACAGCATGGCAGGCTGCTATACGCGAGCTGAAGGAGGAAACATGGTTAACTCCTTTTAAAATGTTCACCGCTGACCATGTAAGTAAATTTTATGAAGCCTATCAAGATCGCATAAACTTGGTGCCCGTTTTTGGGATTGAAGTAAACTCTAAGAAAATTGTCTTATCAGATGAACACTGTGATTACAAATGGGTATCCTTCGATGAAGCCTATGAAACATTAGTATGGCGAGGACAAAAAGCAGGGATTTCAGCTGTAAATGAAATAGTTCTATCTGGCGATGACCGAATGCGATGGTCTGAAATAGAAATCGCAAATAATTAAAGGAAATGTTATGTTAGAAATTGGAACAAAAGCACCCGAATTTACACTTCCGGATGCTTATGGTAATGAAATCAGTTTAAATGATTTTTTGGGCAAGAAAGTTGTATTATGGTTTTTCCCAAAAGCCAGTACCCCTGGTTGAACGGTTGAAGGTCAGGGATTCCGGGATGAATTCCAACAATTCGAAGATAGAAATATTCAAATCCTTGGTGTAAGCGCAGATTCTCCAAAACGACAAAAGAATTTTGTGGAAAAGCAGGGCTTTCAGTATCCCATGCTATGTAATGAAAGCAAGGAAATGCTCATAGCTTATAAAGCTTGGGGAAAGAAAAAACTCTATGGACGTGAATATGACGGCATATTTCGTATATCATATATCATTGATGAAAAGGGAATTATCGAACAAGCCCATGCCAAGGTAAAAACCAAAACACATGCTATTGATGTGCTAAGCAAACTTTGATTTAAATATTATTATCTAGATAGTATTTCATCAGATTTATTGTAGAACTATCATGGGCATGTTTATCATATATACCGTCGTTTAATTCTGGTAGAATATTAGAAGCTAATTCTTTTCCCAACTGAACGCCCCATTGATCAAAGGAATATATATTCCAAATAACACCTTGAACAAACACCTTATGTTCATAGAGTGCGATTAAAGTGCCAAGTGTATAAGGAGTTAATTCTACAGCCATAATTGTGTTGGTAGGTCGATTTCCTTCAAACGTTTTATGTGGAATCAATTCTTGTGGAGTATTCTCTTTCATTAACATATCGCCTGTTTTTCCAAAAGCCAAAGCTTTGGTTTGGGCGAAGAAATTTGCCATGAGCTTATTGTGGTGATCACCACAATCATTATGTGATTGGCAGAATCCGATGAAATCAGCAGGAATCAGTTTTGTCCCTTGATGAATGAGTTGGTAAAAAGCATGTTGTCCGTTTGTACCCGGTTCTCCCCAAATAATTGGACCCGTTTGATATCCGATTGCTCTGCCATCCTGATCAATTGATTTCCCGTTACTTTCCATGTCCAATTGCTGTAAATATGCCGGAAATCTTGTGAGATATTGATCGTAAGGTAATACAGCATGCGATTCCGTACGAAAAAAATTATTATACCATATTCCTAAAAGTCCTAGTATGACAGGCAAATTCTGATCAAAAGGTGTTTCACGGAAATGACAATCCATGGCATGAAATCCTTCAAGCATTTGCTCAAAATTGTCAGGTCCAATTGCAATCATGAGAGATAAACCAATAGCAGAACACAAAGAATATCTTCCGCCTACCCAATCCCAGAATTCGAACATATTGGTAGCATCAATTCCAAACTCAACAACAGCCTCTGTGTTTATGGACAACGCAATAAAATGTTTTGAGATGGCTTCTTCATGTTGCATGTTCGTGAGAATCCATTCGCGAGCAGTATACGCATTAGTCATGGTTTCTTGAGTCGTGAATGTTTTTGAGGCTACGATAAATAGTGTTTCTGATGCATCAAGATCATGAGTCTGTTCTTTAAAATGAGTGGCATCCACATTTGAAATGAATCGGATAGTAAGGTTTCGTTGACTATAATATTTTAGCGATTCATATGCCATACTGGGTCCAAGATCAGAACCTCCAATACCAATATTTACTATATTTCTTATGGGTTTCCCTGTATAGCCTGTCCATTCACCAGAACGAATTTTATTTGCGCATAATTTCATTTTATCCAAAACAGAATTCACGTCAGGCATAATATCTTTACAATCAACCATGATAGGTGTATTTGCTCGATTTCTAAGTGCAGTATGAAGGACGGCTCGTTTTTCAGTTTTATTAATGAGTTTTCCCTGAAACATATCCTCGACGGCAGGTTTCAAATTTCGCGCGGTGGCGAGAGAAACCAGTTTTGTAACTGTATCATGTATAATACGGTTTTTAGAGTAATCAAGCATGAGGCCGCACGCTTCTACAGAAAAACGATTTCCGCGCAACCGATCTTCACGAAATAAATCACGTAGATGTAAGCCCTTTATTTGTTGGTAATGAATTTCAAGGTCTTTCCACGCAAGGGATTGAGTAAGAAGCGTATTATGTGGCATGTTTTTCTCTAAAGGTTTGGATTAGGTTAGCCTATTTTAGATAGGCAAAGGTTCTTCCATAGTTCGATTTTGGCGCTATGATAAAAGAGCCGAAATTCACCACCGGAAAATTAGTCTTTGGTATGGAAGGTCTAAGACGGGGTACTATAGAATTATATGGATATCGCTCTACTCCGACTTTGGGCGTTTGAGCTTTCTATCCATGTATTCTTTGATTCTTTTTTCTTCCCATTCACCTGTAAATAGGGTATTTATCGCGAAGACGAATAAAGCATGGATGGCAATAATTACTCCCCAACCCAGTAATACCAGGCCGTAAGTAAGCCATTGACCGTTCCCTGTCATAATATTAATGATAAGAAAAAATAATTGAAGTATAACGTATATTATCACATGTCGATAAAAATTCATTAAATCACGCACTCGGCGTCGTGCTCTTCTATATACAAATCGTTCTTGCTTGCCCACAATTCCTCCTTAGTCTGGTTTTCCTATATTCAGCTCTTTTATCTTTCGGGATAAATTCGGTTGATGCATGCCTAATTTATCTGCAACAACGCTAATATTCCAATTGTATCGTTTCAGTTGTTGAGAAATATAATATGCCTCAAATTCAAGTTTTGCGTCTTTGAGTGCTTTGGATTTTAAAAACGAATAAGATTCTCCACCACTTGTTTGTATAAAATGTGGCGACAAATCAGTGTCTCCAATTATTTCACTTGCTGTTAATATGCAAAGACGTTCAATTAAATTTCGCAATTCACGGACATTCCCAGGGAAAGTATATGATTCTAATTTTGAGAGAGCTTTTGCATCAAACGATTTTTGGATCATTTTTAATTCAATAGAAAATGTCTTTAAGAAGTGATTTGCAAGGATCGGTATATCTCCAGTTCGATTCTGTAATGACGGAAGTGTAATGGGTATTACATTAAGACGAAAAAATAAATCTTCCCTGAATTGTCCCTGTTTTATCATTTCTTCCAAATTTTTGTGAGTGGCGGCAAGAATGCGAGTATCAATTTCAATCGTTTTATGTCCACCAACCCGCTCAAAAGTTCCTTCTTGAATCACACGGAGAACCTTTGCTTGTGCTGATAGGCTCATGTCTCCAATTTCATCTAAAAACAATGTGCCACCATGAGCCAACTCCAGTTTACCCGCTTTACGTTCATCAGCCCCGGTAAAGGCTCCTTTTTCATGTCCAAATAATTCACTTTCTACCAACTCATTTGGAATAGCAGCTGAGTTAAATCGTACAAAGGGTGCGTTTACTCGCGAACTTTGTTGATGGATTGCATACGCCACCAATTCTTTTCCAGTCCCGCTTTCCCCGCGAATTAGTACTTTTGAATCTGTTGGAGCCACCCTGGAAATAATACTTTTTATTTGTCCCATCTCCGGGGATTCGCCAATAAGGTTGTATTTATCGGATAATTGTTTGTCACCCTGTTTAACACGGGATATTAATGACCGTTTTTCATTTATATTGCGAGCAGCGGTAAGGATTCTATCCATGTATAGCGGTTTTTCTAAGAAATCATATGCCCCAAGTTTTACGGCTTCCACTGCTGTTTCTATACCTGAATGACCGGATATCATTAAAACATCAATGTCTATATCGAGAGTATTGATTTTCTTAAACATTTCGATACCAGACATGTTTGGTAGTTTTACATCCAAAATCGCTAAATCAATCTCTTCGTTTTTGAGCTGTTTTAATCCAGCTTCTGCGGAATCCGCAAGGAAAATTGTATACCCTTCATCTTCGAGAATATCGCGAAGTGTTAATCGGATATTTCGTTCATCATCAACAATTAAAATATTCATGCTTTCTCACTATCATATAGGGGAAAAGTTAGTGTAAAAACTGTGCCCTTTCCTACCGTACTGGCAACGTGAATGGATCCATCATGGTTTTCAACAATTCGTTTTACGATAGCCAAACCAAGTCCGGTTCCTTTTTCCCTGCGTGTAAAATATGGTTCAAATATTTTAGGTAAGTTTTCGTCAGGTATTCCTTTTCCATTATCTGAAAACAAAATTATCCATTGTTTGTCAACCTCGCAAGTTATATCCACATTTGGAGCACCAGCCTGGATGGAGTTTTGAATCAAATTTACGAACACCTGTTTTAACTGCATGCGATCACCGTAAAAATGTAGTGCATTGCTTGTTTTATGCAGGGAAATTTTTGCTTCTGTCAAATAGGGCTCAATGATATCTTCCATTTGATCAGCCATATCAAATTGGCGCAAATTTGCTTTTGGTAACCGTGCAAATTGTGAAAATTCTGAGGCCAACTCCTGAAGATTATCAATTTCTTCGTGCAATACTTCAGCAACTCGGCTAAATATTTTGTCAAAATCGGAAGATTTTTCTTCGTATTTCCGTTCCAATCGTTCTAGTGAAAGTCTCATGGGTGTTAACGGATTTTTTATCTCATGAGCCAATACACGAGCCATTTCGCGCCAGGCTGATTCTTTTTCTGCTTGAACAAGTTTTTTGCGGTTTTCATCGAGTTCTGATGTCATGCGGTTAAAAGAGACAATTAAATCATTAAGCGGTGAGAAACGGCTTTCTTTAACCTGAATTGACCAATTTCCTTTTGATAATTCATCGGTGGCGGACTGCAATCTGTGGAGAGGTCTGGTAACAAGATTGAAGCTGAATAGGAACAGGATTAAAACAGCGATGGATAGAAACGCAAAAATAAAAGCGCTGTATACCGTTAATTCATCTCGAAATATTCTGCGGATCAAATGAGATTGTTTTTCGATTGATAAAACAGATTCAACATCCTGGCGAAATTCACTCTTAGCAGTATCTGGTAATTGGTCAGAATATTCCTGATATAACTCACTAATTCGATCATCCATATGTAAATCAGAAATTTGCTGAGTATAATTTGAGAAACTATCCAAAAAATAGTTTCGATAGAAGAGAACGGAGTTAATCAGAAAAAACAAAACTAACAGGATGATTTGAATGCGGAAAGAGGGTAAAGGAATTCTCATTGATTCAATTGATCGCGGGTGAAAGGATTTGATTGGGTTTCTGGTCGAAGACTGCTCCAATAAAACATAAGATTTATTGGCTCCTCCATGCCTTCCAGTTTTATTTTGTCAAGCCATGACGAAACTTTAACAGTGTATATTGTTCCACTATTTAAATAATCCAGTGATAGTAGTGAAACATTTTGAAGACTCGCCAATAATGTTTTTGCTCGTGGGAGAGTCAAATCAGATGTAAATGATTCCTCATGAGATTGATACACTTCATAAATGTTATCCAAATGGGAAAAACTTATGGCATTAAAATATTCTTCACTGAAGATAGGAATAGATTTATTTTGATCATATAACTCAACTTTATAATGGAAATAGATACGTTTTCCTGAATTGAGTATCCGATCAAAATCATCTGTAAAACAGCTTTCTAGTTGAGTAGATATAAATAATTGTTTGCCGTCAGTATGGACTTCAACATCGCTAAAGGTTGCATTCACTCCATCGATGGTAGAATAAAACATGGAGCCAACAGTTATAACTGTAGTAACAACTTGCTTAAATAATCCGGATAATAAGGATGGTTCCATAAGGTAATTTTACAATGATTTTGTTGTTAGTCTAAAGGTTGAAATTATCTATTACTGGTTAATAAGTTGTTTTTATAAAATATGAGTGAAGGAAAAGGCGGTCAGTAGCTAGGGATTTGACTGACCGCCAAGGGGTTAATCTGAGCTTAGAAGCCGAACCAAAAACCAAGATTGTAGGAGAGAGCATCCTTAAGGCTTGGTGAGTCACCATCAACGGTAAATTCAAATTCAGTATCGGTCCATTTGTCATCGGAAGAAAACATTCCCAGATACCCAACGCTTCCATGCACTGCAACCCAGTTTTGTAGTCTTATCATTAAGCCTACAGATGGTTGCACAACAAAGAATTCTTTTTGGTATTTTATAAGGTTAGAGTTCATGCTTTCAATTTCGTTGTCCCAGGAAAAATCACCATCAGTATTTCCAACAGTAATGATCATTCCACCACCGCCAACTAAGGTCGAAAAATCAAGTACAATGCGTTTTGTAAATAGAGCATATTTCTTTGAAATTGTAACACCACCAAAACCAAATTCAATCTTTGCATTCTTATATCCAGTCAAAACATTGGAAGCATCTTTTGTAGGTATTTGTTGGGTTTTCAGGAAACCACTTCCTGCACCACCGATAAACCAACCATTACCAATGTTTCCCATACCATAACCACCAAAGGATATCATTTCATTTTTTCCAATTGGATCAAAACCATTGTTTGTTAAAAAATTATTTAGGTTTGTGTTATCCAAATCAATCATAATTGCCATTGGACCACCACCACCGTAACCAACGGAAGTTTTCTTCTTTTTAGCCATCATTCCAATAGCTTTCTCTGAGAGAGGAGCACCATACTCATCAGTTTCAGGGGTCGGCGGAACGAAATAGATAGATGTAGCAAACTCTTTTTCATTGCGAAACACTTTAATTGCGGCAGAATCGCCGGGTGCTTTACTGTCACGCAGGTTTGTTAAGTGTTCTTCAAATCGAACCAATTCACCATCGAATTCCATGATAATATCATTTTTGATTATTCCGGCACGATCCGCATTTCCACCGCTTACAACACCAGTGACTAATACACCGTAATTATTGGGGTAATGTCTTTCATAGACTTCTTCGAAGTCAAGATCTTCCAAATATAATCCTAGTTTTGGCGATCCATTTCTGTACTTACCACCTAAATCAATATGGATATTCATACCGTCTAACTCTTCTTCAACCTCACGCAGAGCATCTTCAACTTCACGTGCGGCATCTTCAAGTTCATCTTCTAATTCGGATTGTGCTATCAGTGATGTACTTCCGGCCATTAACCAAACTAATAATGCCATGGATGTAATCCAGTGTAGTTTATTATTCTTCATGTGTAACTCCTTCGTCATTTTCTTAATTCTTTGAGCATAGACTTTTTGTGCTCACTAGCCATTACACAAATGTTGTGCCAAAAAACAGACACAATGCGTAAGTACATGTATTGGTGGGATATAAGTGAAAATGTTGAAAATTGCAGGATACGGGATTATATAATTAATGCAGCGAATATATCATAATGATATAACAAGTTTGTCGTCAATAAAAGACTTTCTATTTAATGTTTCATCTAGATATCCCATCATAACGCCGTGGCCATTTAATGAAAGGGCTTTATTGCTAGAATGCACGTTCATAAGATGAATGGGACGATTACCAATCATAAGGACGCCACCAGCTTCAGGGATTACAAAACATTCATTATCTGCAAACGATGATTTCCAATCTGACGTTAAAATATATGAAACTTCACCGGTTGAATTCGAATTATTGATGACAATATCAGGTGATTTATCGGAAAAGATTGCTCCTGTAAAAAAGGGCAAAAGCGTCTCAAATAACAACCAAGGAAGCGTTGCAGGTTCAAGTTCAGAATAATATGATAATGAATCATCGATTTCCATTCCTCGCATGATCCCATTTACATTAATTAAACATTGGTAGTGACTTAATTGTATTTGGCGATCATCCATGGCAATAATACAGGCTTCTTCAGCCAATAAAGGTTTGACTCGCGGAGTAAAATCCGTGGAATGACGCTGAATCTCATCGGCAATGTCCAGGTTGTAAGGTGACAAAGTTTCTTTGATGTTACATTTTCTCAAGGATGCATTGGGGATTTCGTCAGAAGCCATCACAAGCGAACCACCAACAGACCAAATTGCATAGGCTAAAATTTGTGTATATGGAAATGGAAATGGTTTCAGATGAATCCGATCCAAAGGACCGATTCCTTTTTCATCTAACCAATGTGCTGTCTGGTTAACTTTACTGCGAAATTGACCATTTGTCAGTCCTGATTCAGGAAATAGCATTCGGTCAGCAAACTTAACGGTTTCCCCTTCCACAAGCGCGGGAATGTTTGGGTAGGGGACCATATGTTCAATAGGTTCAACATTCCCATAACATTGAGCTTTATAGATGCGTTCGTGAAGTGTCACTGTTTATTCCGGTTTTATTTTGCGTACGACTTCGAAGATATCATTTACACGACTATAATAATTGCCAGCTAAACGACCCATTGGTTGGAGTTTCTCTAAACTGATTCGTCCATTTTCGTAGAGATCGTCATCGATATGAAACAATACAATCGTCCCCAATACGAGAAAACCACTACCGGCGGTTCCATCTCCGATTTCTATGATTTGGTTCAGTGTACATTCAAAACTGATTTTAGCTTCTTTCAATCGCGGAGGAGTAATAAGCTGAGAAGAAACTTGTGTTAATCCCGCCACATCAAATTCATTGATATCTGGGGCGAATTCTGGAGCAGTTTCTACCATTCTCTCCACCAGCGGTTCGCTGGGAATATTTATAACAAATTCTTTTGTATCACGAATATTAATCAGCGTGTCTTTTGGTTGGGCATCAGTTGAACGGCGAACAGGCGCAAAAGCGATAGTGGGCGGATTAGAGCAAACACCATTGAAAAATGAAAATGGTGCGATATTTGGCACATCATTTTTGGAGATTGTTGAGACAAATGCAATCGGTCGCGGCACAATAGATCCTATTAAGAGTTTGTAGTTCTCCTGATAGGTCTGGTTTTTTGGATTAATAATCATGAAGCCATCCAGGAAAACGGATAATTTTCATCATTAATATCTTTTAATGCTTCGCACTTAATGAGGGGTTTGAATGTATCTATCATAACCGCCAACTCTGTCGTATCCCTGGCGCCGATAGATTCTTCAATTTTCCCGGGTTGTGGTCCATGAGGGAGTCCCATGGGATGATACGTGATTGATTCTTCCTCAATTCCTTTTCTACTCATGAAATTTCCCATGACATAATAGAGAATTTCGTCACTATCCACGTTACTGTGGGCATAAGGTGCAGGGATGGCCTCTGGATGATAGTCATATAAGCGAGGTACAAAGGAGCATACGACAAATCCGGGAGCTTGGAATGTTTGATGGACTGGCGGAGGCTGATGAACGCGCCCTGTTATTGGCTCAAAATCATTGATGTTAAAAATCCAGGGGAAATAATATCCATCCCAACCCAAAAGATCATAAGGATGGTGGCTATAAGTGTATGTTTGGAATCCATCCTGCAATTTTACCAATATATCGATTGAACCTGAATCATTTAGGTTATCGTAAAGTTTTGGCGTTCGAATATCGCGCTCACAAAATGGTGAATGCTCCAGCAACTGTCCGGCGCGATTTCGATAACGTGCAGGCGTTTCTACGGATCCATACGATTCAGTTACCAGCATCCGCATGGGCTCAAGGATGTCAATATTCCAAATGATGCCACGTGGAATAACGACATAATCACCATGTTTTAATTGAAGGTCACCAAAATTACTGTGCAGAATGCCTGAACCAGTGTGGACAAATAAAAGTTCATCAGCATGACCATTCCGATAAACATAAGACATGGAAGCATCCACATGGGCTTTATATATCACACAATCACTATTATAAAAAAGAGGAACGCGTGCCGATATGGCGTCGCCATTGGATTGCACATTTGCCGTTCGAACGTGAAGATTACGATGCTGATCTTTCCATTTCTTGGGGGAAAAGGGCTGTAATTCACCTACTGCTTCAACCGTTGTAGGTGGATTTTTGTGGTAAATATTGGAATAAATCCAACCAAACCCTTCGCGACTAATGAGCTCTTCCCAACAGAGTTTATTTTTGGCATCTCTGAATTGTACATGTCGTTTTGCTGGAATTTCCCCCTGCTTTTGATAAAATGGCATTTGTCTCTCCTAGGAAGAACTAATCGTGTTTTCCAATTTTCCTAATTGTTCAATTTCACAAACGACCTTATCACCGGATGTCAACCATCCGTTGGTATTTTCAGGTCTTAATTCTAGAATACAACCTGTGCCAACTGTACCCGATCCAATAATATCGCCAGGTTTTAGTTCGGCATTACGGCTGGCATGTTCAATCATGGCGGCAAAGGAATGGTACATATCATTGGTATTTCCATCAGACAATTTTATTCCATTTACATGACAGGTCATACGCAATTGCATTTTGTTTCCAGACCAAACGTGAGATAATTCGTCAGGTGTCACCATGTACGGTCCAACGGATGTGGCAAAATCTTTTCCTTTTGCGGGACCAAGATTCAGTTTCATCTCCTGGCGTTGGAAATCCCGAGCTGACCAATCATTAATAATAGTGTAACCGGCTATATAATAATCAGCATCGGATGCTGCAATGTTTTTCCCACCCTGACCGATAATGATTCCAATTTCTAGTTCAAAATCCATCTCAAGTGAGCCAACGGGGTAAGGAATAGGAGCTCCATGCCCAAAAAGAGCATTGGGGTTTGAAAAATAGAAAACAGGTAATTCATACCAGGTGGGATCCATTTCCAAACCACGGAGTTTCCGTGCACTTTTCACATGCTGTTCAAAAGCATAAAAGTCACGAAATGTTGACGGATTGGGAATGGGGGAGTGAAGAGTGACATCCTTTTCTTCCAGAGCAATAGGTTTTTCATTGGCAGTATAGGAATGTAAATCCATTGATGGAACCAATTCTGATAATTCTTGTAATCGTCGATAATGAAAATGCCATTGTTCAAGTGTGCGTTTTAGCGAAGTTGGAATATCCAGAAATTCGTTACGATTTTGACTTTGTTTGGCCCAGATAGCAGCTCGTAATACATCAACAATAAATTTCCCTTTTTTGAACCCAAAACGAGGTAGATCACTGTCAAATTGCGTATATGTAACAAATTTCATAAACGAATTAACCTATAGGTTGCCTCGGCGTTCCTGTTCAGATTCAATAGATTCAAACAAGGCTTGGAAATTCCCCTGGCCAAATCCTCGTGATCCTTTGCGCTGGATGATTTCATAAAACAATGTTGGACGATCTTCAACCGGTTTAGTAAATAACTGTAATAAGTAGCCCTCATCATCGCGATCAATGAGAATACCCAATTCCTTTAACGGCGCAAGTGCTTCATCAATAGGTCCGACGCGATCCAAAATATCGTCATAATAGGTGTCCGGAACGTAAAGGAATTCTACACCATTTTTTCTTAAGGCAGTTATGGTTTTGATAATATCACTCGTTAATAATGCAATATGTTGAACTCCCGGACCTTCATTGAATTCAAGATATTCTTCGATTTGAGATTTTTTTAATCCTTTGGCGGGCTCATTAATTGGGAATAATACCTTCCAATTTTTAGATCGCATTACACGGCTTTTTAATGCGGAGAATTTTGTGGATATATCGCCTTCATCGAAGACTATGAAGTTGGTGAGACCGAATACCCGCTCATAATATTCTTTCCAGGTATCCATTTTTCCATCGTCCACATTCCCGACAATGTGATCCATCAAAATTAAACCGGGATCTTCAAAGCTAACGGGACCCATTTCCAGTTTTTCATAGCCAGGAGCCCAAAGTCCATTATAATCCTTACGTTCAATAAAAGAATGAATAGTATCACCATAGGTTTTAATAGCAGCTTTACGAAACGTACCATTTTCATCGGATATCTCAGTGAAATCGTAAGCAGATTTGGCATCCCTGCTTAAGCAGGATTCATAGGCCTCTTTTGCTGAGTCTGCTTTGAAAGCCACATCACAAACACCGTCACCATGTGTTTTCAACCAATCTGTGGCAGGATGTGAAGAATTCAAGGGTGTCGTAATGACAAAAAATATTTTGTTTTGCTTTAAAACGTAGGAAACGGCATCTCTACGACCCGTTTCTGGACCAGCATAGGCGTAAGGTTTAAATCCGAAAACTGTGCGGTAATAGTGTACAGCCTGTTTTGCATTTCCTGCATAAAATTCCACATGATCAAGCTCGGTAATGGGGAAATACTCGGTTCCTTTCCACTCTTTGGTTATTATTGCCATTCATCACTCCTAAATTATGATAATATTTTTTTCAACGCTGTAATGCAGCGTCTGTTTTCTTCTTTCAGTCCAATAGATATACGAATACAATCTGGCCAGCCAAAGCCAGTAAGATGTCGAACGATTATACCCTCATGCAATAATCTGTCTGCAATCGAAGTTGCTTCCTCAGCAGAGCTCCAGCAAGTGGTAATAAAATTGGCTGCCGTTGGTATAAATTTAATATTCATTTTGCTAAACTCATTATAAAAGAAATCCTTGCCATATTGGTTGATATCCAGTGTCTCCTGAATGTAATCGACGTCATCTAAAGCCGCATAACCTGCGACCTGAGCCAGATAAGAAGGTTCAAAAGGAACTTTCACTTTTATGAGGTTTGTAATGAGTTCTTCGTGGGCAAAGCCATATCCGATGCGAATACCGGCCAATCCATAGGCTTTCGAGAATGTACGTAAGGTGATCACATTATCATATCGGTAGGTCATGGAATCGGGGTAGTCTTCCAAGGATTTAGCAAATTCAAAATACGCTTCATCTAGAATTATGAGAACGCGTTCAGGCACATGGGCATAAAATGCATCGAAATCTTCATGAGTAATGTAGGTTCCCATGGGATTATCTGGATTGGCTATATATATGATTTTCGTATAATCATTGATTTTTTCTGCCATAGCCTGAAGATCGTATTTGTGATCTTTCATTGGGACCCAGTTGATTTTCCGACCGGATGCATTTGCCAGTACCCGGAATCCAATGAAGGAATTTGCTGCTGAAATAATTTCATCATCATCCAATAAAAATGTGCGCATAATTGTGGACATTATACCTTCAGAACCACCACCTAAAACAACATTATCCATCTTAATATCAAATTTTTCAGCTAAGGTTGAACGAAGCTTAAATCCCACAGCATCGGGATAGCGATGGCAATTTACCATCGCCTGTTTCATGGCAACCATTGCACGAGGAGATGGGCCGAGAGAATTTTCATTGGAGGCAAGCTTTACTATATTTTTTATTCCCAGCTCACGATGAACCTCTTCAATGGGTTTGCCAGGTTTGTAACTTGCTAAATCCCGGATATATGATGGTACTAATGGCATGATATTTCCTCAATTCTGTTTGATACAATATACCCTATTTCTTCTTTCGACACCTTAATAAGCGTCCGAGAGTTCAAATAAATAGAGTGAATTTACATAGGTAAGGGAAATATTTTGAGAATCATCTATCGGTGAAGTATAGTCGATTATGCTGAATATTTATTAAAGGGTAATATTGGTAGAATATTCTCGTTTATAAATTAAAACACACAACTTTGGGTTCGGTCATTTCTTCCAATGCATATCGGATACCTTCGCGACCCAGCCCGCTTTTCTTCACGCCACCAAAGGGCATGAGATCCACACGATAATCGGTGGAGTCATTAACCATAATACCGCCAACATTCATTTCTTTTATTGCTTTAAAGGCATGATTCAGATTGTTGGTAAAAATTGCACCATGTAGCCCATAATCGACATTGTTTGATTTTTCGATAGCTTCATCTAGACCACCTACACGATACAAAGATACAACGGGGCCAAAGATTTCCTGACAATCCAATTTGGCACCGGGAGGCATGTTTTCCATAACTGTAGGTTTGACCAATGATCCTTCACGGGTTCCACCTGTAAGACATGTTGCCCCCTGACCAATGGCTTCATCTACCCATTGGATAACACGTTCGGTTTCGGATGGAGTTATCATAGGACCCATATCGGTGTCTTCATCGAGTTGATGACCTGTTTTATAGGTATTGGTTTTTGCTACAAATGCATCGCGGAAATCATTATAAATATCATGTTGAATATAAATACGCTGCACACCAATACAGTTTTGACCCGCAGCCCAAAAAGCACCAGAAACGCAAGATTCCACTGCCTTATCCAGATCACAATCATTCAATACAATAACGGGTGAATTAGATCCTAATTCCATTCCAACTTTTTTAAGCCCGGACAGTTTCGCTACGGTTTCTCCTGCTTCAACGCCACCGGTAAATGAAACCATTCTTATACGATCATCCTTAACAAGTGCTTTACCAATTTCGGATCCAGGTCCGGTAATGACACTGAGTATTTCACCTGGAAGTCCCGCGTCAAATAAACATTCGGCTAATTTTAATGCTGATAATGGAGTAACAGTCGCTGGTTTTACAATGACAGAGTTTCCTCCTGCAATGGCAGGACCAACCTTATGTGCCACTAGATTTAGCGGATCGTTAAATGGGGTAATGGCAGCAATAATTCCTATGGGAAATCGATAATAATAACCTACGCGATTTTCCGATCCTTCCACACTGTCAAATGGAAGGGTTTCTCCATTAATACGACGTGCTTCTTCGGCTGATATAGTGATAGTGTTTATTGCTCTGCCAACTTCTTTACGTGCCTCTCGAATTGTTTTGGAACCTTCTGTGGCGATAGTTAATGCCAAATCATCAAAACGTTCCTGCATCAGTACGGCAGTTTTCTTTAAAATAGAAATACGTTTGTGAACAGGCAATTCCTTGTTTATTTCATAGCCTTTTTGTGCAATCTCGATCGCGGCGAGAACGTCATCGTTGGTTCCCCGAGGTACTGTATCTACCAATGATTGATCGTAGGGATTTAATACATCAATTGTTTCTGGTTTATCAATCCATCGTCCACCAATAACCATTTTCATGCAAATTCTCCTTATCTAACCCAATGCTCGGTCAAAATCTTGAATCAAATCTTCAACATCTTCACATCCCACGGATAAGCGTATTAGTCCATCTGTAATCCCGGCTTCTACCCGTTCTGCTTTTGGTATAGAGGCGTGGGTCATGGATGCCGGATGCTGAATTAAAGATTCATATCCACCCAGGGATACGGCTAACAGAGCAACGGAAATATTATTCATCAGGGATTCACCAGCTTCATAGCCACCATTGAGTTCAAAAGCCATGACGGCACCGGGGCCTTTTGATTGTCGTTGCCCCAACTCGTATTGCGGATGGGATTTAAGTCCGGGATAATGAACAGCTTCAATGGCTGGATGATTTTCAAGGAATTCTGCAAGTTTCATGGCATTGTTCTGTGATTTTTCCATACGCAAAGCCAGAGTGCGAAGCCCTCGGAGAACCAACCAGGCCTGATTGGGATCCATGGTGCCTCCAAGAGATCGTAAAACTGAACGAATGCGTAGATGAACATTTTCGTCTTTGCAAATAATGGCACCGGCAATAACATCTGTGTGACCATTAATAAATTTAGTCATACTGTGAATCACAATATCTGCTCCTAAGTCGATTGGATTCTGTAAAACAGGACTCAGAAACGTGCTGTCGACTGCTAATAATGCACCATGTTCGTGGGCTATTTTAGCACATGCGGCAATGTCGGTGATTTTTAAAGTTGGGTTTGCTGGTGTTTCGATATAAATCAATTTTGTATTAGGTTTGATGGCCTTTCTCACTGCATCCAGATTGGATGTATCCAAGAAATCTGATGCAATATTTTTCCGTGAGAATTCCTTTTCCATGACAACGCGGGCAGGACCATACATACAATCTGAACCCACCATATGATCTCCGGCATCCAGCAATGAGAAATACATGGTTGTAACGGCTGACATTCCGGTGCTGGTGACCAAGGCTCCTACGCCATGCTCTAAATCTGCCAATGCGCCTTCCAGTGCATCTGTGGTTGGATTCCCTAATCGTGAATAAATGTATCCTGATTCTTCACCTGAGAATCGTTTTCTTCCTTGCTCAGCGGAATCAAATTTAAAAGTAGATGTTTGATAAATTGGCGGTGCTACACTGCCGTGTTCACTATCAGGGTTTTTACCTGCATGTACGACTTGTGTGTGTGTGCCATATTTTTTATTCATCATCTATTCCTTACGTTGTTTTATGAATTTTAAGTAAATCAGTTAAAATGGAAAATCCTGTTTCAATTCGGCCTGCACCAGCGCCGACAATAGTAACGTCTCCCATGAGATCCGTGTTAAATGTGACGGCATTGGTTGCTCCCATTATTCCTGCCAGTGGATGGGTCATAGGCATCAACTCAGGTCGGACATAAGCATTGATCTTATCATCAATGTTTTCTACACACCCGATGAGTTTCCAACGCGCATTTTTTTCTTTAGCTTTGGCAATATCGTCCAGGGAGATTTCAGTGATGCCTTGGCATGAAACATCTGAAATATTTAGAGATTCACCCATGACCACATTAGCTAAGATGGTGACTTTAGCGCGGGCATCGTATCCTTCCACATCTCCAGTTGGATCAGCTTCAGCATAACCAAATTCTTTCGCTTTTTGAAGCGCATCATTGTAGGTCATGCCATCTTCCATCTGGGATAAAATATAATTCGTTGTTCCGTTCATGATTCCTTTTACAGAATGGATTGTGTTTCCCGCTAAAGGACCTTCAACTAAATTGAGTATAGGCGTTCCGCTCATGACAGTGCCTTCAATTCGGAATTGTACATTATTGTCATCCGCCAGTTTTTTCATTTTGCGGTAAGCAAGCGCCGCAGGACCTTTATTACTTGTTACAATATGTTTACCTGTTTCGAAAGCTGTTTTACAATGGGTTATGGCAGGTTCACCAGTAGACAAATCGGTATAAGCCAATTCGCATACGACATCTGCGTTACTCTTCGTTATTGTTTCAACCGCATCCCAGCCTTTTTCACGGGAGTTGCATCCTTTTGAACAAACATAGTTAGTCAGGGATGTGTTTTCTTTTGCAAGGTGTAATAACTGAGGAACATCCAATCCTTCACTGCAAAAGACAGAACCTTTCATGGCATCAGATACAGCAACGATTTGCCATTCATAACCATATTTTTTCTTTAGTTCATTTTCTTTTTGAAGGAGTATTTCTGCCAAACCTTGACCGACGGTTCCAAAACCAATAAGAGCAATTCTTTGCATCTTTACAATTCCTTTTCAAATAGGATTAAATTTTGCATAGTGCGTGATCCAGTTCAGTGATGATATCATCAACATGTTCAATGCCAACTGAAAGTCTAACATGATTGGGTAAAATAGATGCTAGTTCACGCCCCTTTTCGCCTTGTTGTTGATGGGTAGAAATAGCAGGAATGGTTGCAACCGTTTTCACGCGACCTAAATCAGTTGCTCGCCAAATCATATCTAAGTTATCATAAAATACACGAGTGTTATTGGGTTGATATGGGTCTTTTTCCTGCACTTCAAATGTCAGCATATATCCGTATGCATTTTGACTTTTTCCATTTTTGTTTTGGCTGTCAACTAGCGTTAGATATTTATCTGCGATTCCTGCCTGCGTATGGGATTTCAAGCCCGGATAATTTATGCTGGCAACCTTTGGATGAGCCTCTAGGAATTGAGCGATAGTTAAGGCCGATTCGCTCATCTGAGCAGCGCGACTACGCAGAGATCTTAAATCATTCAGGGTAAGTATTGCATTGAATGGACTGAGCGTAGGACCATTGTCGCGATACGGAATTAGTTTCATCCATGTGGCAAAATCAGCTTTCATTTCATCAGGTCCAACTTTACTCACGATATTGTGTTTAGCCGTAACCGTACCAGCGATGGAAAATCCACTGGCAGCCATAATTTTGGATGCAGATTGAACAACAATATCAGCACCAAATTCCAACGGTCGCAAGAGAGCAGGAGAAGCACAGGTTGCATCTACAAGGAGAGGAATCCCGTGGGAATGAGCCAGCGCAGCAATTTTTTCAATATCAAATAACGCAACTGCCGGATTGGAGGGCATTTCACCATAAAGGAAACGTGTCTCCTTGTCTATTTTGGATATCCATTCGTCCATATCAAGGTTGTCTGTAACCCATCGGACCTCAATTCCTTTGTCACCCATTTGACGCTCATGAAATTGCTGAAAAGTTCCACCGTAGACCCGGCTTGTACTAACAAAATTGGGAGTAGGTAAGGATTTGTCATTAATAAGAAATGGTTCAATAGCAGATCGAATCGCTGACATACCGCTACTACACGCTACGCATCCCGTATCTAATCCAGTACCATAGGCTTCCAACAACGCAACCGTTTCTTCTAGGAAAAATGTGGAAGGATTCGCGATACGAGAATATGTCCAGGATGGCATTTGATACGCTAAAGCTACTTCCATTTCATCGAAACCATGAAAAGCCTGGGCGCTGCTCATGTAAATGGGTTCAATAATGGAGCCATTATTCAAATGCGTCGCTTGTTGAATATCGTATAATCCGTGGGTGGCAATGGTATCGAACTTCCAGTTTTTCGTGCGCTGGATTCTCCGTTTTCGATCAGCGGCAATCCGCTTTCCTTCATTAACCCAATGACGAATGCCGTGATCATGACCTAAATGTTTAGCATTCATATTAATCCCCGTTTATTGGCAGTTTCGTTTCTTGTTTTAAGGTTGATAACACAACCAATGTTTTTAGATGTTGCACGTCAGGTAAGGCAGTGAGCGTGTGAATAATAAAATCTTCATAAGCAGGGATGTCTTTTGTGGCGATTTTCAGCAGGAAATCAGCACCTCCTGTAATATGATGACATTCCAACACTTCTTCTAATTCTGTAATTGAATTCATGAATCGTTCCACAGCACCTTTACCATGGCGAACCAGAGTAACTTCAACGTAAGAAAAGAAGTGAGTCCCCACTTTTGCAGGATCGAGCAACGCAACATATTTCAGGATATATCCATTGCGTTCAAGTTTTTTAACACGTTCCAGGGTGGGGGATGGGGACATGTTAACTAGTTTAGCAAGTTCTGAATTGGTAATTCTTCCATTGGTCTGTAGAATTTCAAGAATTTGTTTATCTGTATTGTCTAGATTCAATATTATATCCTGATATTGTTTATAATGACGATATAAAATACCAACTACATAGCAATTTGCAAAATATTATTCCACAGCTTTCAAGTAAAAAGATGTAGAGGGAATCGCTTTATTTTTTCTATTTAAAGTAATGACAAAATGAAACTATATGGTCGGGTATACTTATATTGCGTTTTGATATTTCTACAAAATATTTTTGGGAACACGTGAAACTCAATTGATTTTATGGGATAGGAAGTAAAAAATAATGACACAACATCTGAACCATTTAGGCGAATTAGGAAACGTATCAATTGGAGTTTGAAGACTATCATCCATCGTTTCTTTTTGGAAACAATCACCTAAACACCATCTATCCGACCTTCTTCAGAAAAATTCCAGCTCTTGATTGGATCAGAACACGATTCCAAACAGCGGATAATGATTTTTTTGATGTTGATTTAGCAAAACAACAATCCACAAAAATTCTCATTCTTCTCCACGGTTTAGAAGGAAATTCCCAGGCAAGTTACATTCAGGGGATGGCTCAACAATTCCATGACCAGGGATGGGATATTGCTGCACTAAATTTCCGAGGATGTAGCGGTGAACCAAATCAAACTACAACGACTTACCATAGTGGGTTTACGCGGGATTTAAACCAAAGTATTGAGTGGGCAGAAAGCCATTACAAAACAATTGCCATCATTGGCTTTAGTTTGGGTGGAAACATTACTTTAAAATATTTGGGAGAAAAGAAAAACTCCATTTCACAAAAAATTATTGCAGCAACTGCAATATCAGTTCCGGTTAATCTCCATTCCAGTGGTTTGTGTTTGGAGAAACCTAATACCTTTATTTATCGTAAACGATTTTTAAAAACGCTCAAGAAAAAAGTCAGAATTAAACGTAAAATGTATCCAAATGAGATTGATATTGAAGGTACATTATCATCAAAAACAATACGTGAATTTGATGATCGGTTTACGGCTCCTATTCATGGTTTTAAAGGTGCAGATGATTATTATACACAATCAAGTTCAAAACAATATATTTCCGAAATAGCAATACCCACACTCATCATTAATGCACAGGATGATTCGTTTTTGGGATTAGATTGTTACCCGTACGAAGAATGCTCAGCAAATCCTAATTGCACTTTGCTCACACCACAATATGGCGGACATGTTGGATTTTCCCAACTTTCAAAAGGACCGTATTGGTCAGAACGAGTAGCATTGAAATTTATCGAATCGACGATCGTATGAAGTTTTCTACACCACTCATCCCTGCTATTTTTATTGAAAGACCTAACCGTTTTTTGACGCGTGTGGAAATTGACGGAAAAATCGTCGAAAGCCATTTACCTGACCCGGGGAGATTAAAGGAATTATTGTATCCTGGGGTAGAATTAAGAGTGCAATCTGTTCCGGAAGATTCGCAGCGAAAGACACGCTTCACGACTACATTAGTAAAAACCGGCGATGTATGGGTTTCCCTCATTTCCATTAGGGCAAATACTTTGGCTAAAGAATGGTTAATGTCGAAACAAATACCTTATTATGAAAGTTATGACTATGAAAGAGCAGAAATTACTGTTGGAAATCATAGGTTTGATTTTCTGCTAACGAAAGATAAAAAGCTATATTATTTGGAAGTAAAATCCGTGACGTTTTCAAATCAAGGTATAGGACAATTTCCAGATGCGATCACCGCTAGAGGGACGCGTCATGTGAACACCTTGGCGAAAATGAAAAAAGAGGGAATTTCTACGGGAATACTTTTTGTATGTCAGAGGCATGATATTGAATCTTTCAAACCGATGTGGGATAGGGATCCGGTATTTAGTCAGGCATTATTCAATGCGTATAATGATGGGATAAATGTATTCTGCGTTTCAGCAAAAGTAAATGAGAAAGGCATCAATTATTACAAAGAAATTCCAGTATATTTGTCGCCGCCAGAGCGGTAATACACTCTCGTTTTAACGAATGAAAATCAACAATTTTCCTATAGTATATTCCAAATTATTTTTGCTGATGTTTGCCATTGGTGTGGCAGGATTCCATTGGCAATGTGCAGCAGTATCTCCACCATCCGGTGGACCAAAAGATGAAACACCACCAACATTAGTTTCAGCCACTCCCGAGTCGGGTACAACCCACTTTGGAGGTGAACCAATTGAATTGGTTTTTAGTGAGTATCTTTTTGAGGAATCCATCGAAAAAGCCATTACCGTATTTCCGCGATTACCTGAACCCGTTACAGTGAAATTCAAGGGCGAGGAATTACTCATTGCATGGCCGGATAGCCTCGATGAAGATCAGACCTATATTCTCACCATTGGACGTGCGCTCATGGACGAGCATAAAGTTAAATTAGCCGAAACCATTCAACTTGCTTACAGTACAGGAGAAGAATTGGCGAAGGGTGAAATATCCGGTGAAATTTATAGCGATGATGAGACTATTGCCCATTTATGGAAAATCAATGCTGGAGAAACAGCAGATTCCGTTTTGTTTCGTGAGCCGGATTACATAACTGAATCCACCGAAGAAGGATTATACAAATTTCAATATTTATCTCCAGGTAATTATCAAATATGTTCAGTTGGGCTGGAAAACTCAGGACGTATTCTTATTCCAAATCGAATGAAATATGGATTATCCTGGGAGTCGGAACTGCATCTACAAAAAGATGGAGTTCTGTCAGGTTTGAATATGATTCCGGTATTAGAAGCACAACCCTTACGGATTACCAAAGGAGAATGGATTACACCAACTTGGGGAAAACTCTACTTTTCAGAACCGATTTCTGCAAATGAGTTAAATCTGGACATTAATTTTACCCATAATGATTCAATTCTAGATATAGATCCGATTATATTTAGTGATCCTCAAGATCCCCAGGTTTTGATTATTCAGACAGATTCAATAAGGGTTGAAAACAGATTTGAGCTTGCCATATCCAGTCAAATTCAAGATGGAAATTTTGTTATTGATTCAACGGCATTAACAATTCGAATACCATCGGAGCCCGATACATCCTATTTATCGCTGGAAGACCCAAAGAGAAGTTTGAAAATAATTCCAACACTTGGAAATCTACCTGTTTTGGAACTGATTTTTTCTGAACCAGTCATCCTCCGTACCAGTATTGATAGCATACTATCTTTTAGCCGTGAAGATAGCACTGAAACTGCGTTTCAAATAATCCAGGAAAACCCAATGGTATTTTCAATAGAGTTGTTGGAGCCGTGGGTTGAAAATAAGACATACTTGTTGACTGTAGATTCAGTGGGAATAATAGGAATAAATGGTAGAGGCTTAAAAACGGCTAAAGAAAACCGGAAAATAAATACAACAAAACAGCAAGGATATGGTGGGCTCCTGGGAACGGTTATATCCGACAGTATTTCCAACCCGGTGATTAAGATAAGGGAAGTCGAAAAACCCGAAAATTTCTTTATTTCAGATGTAAATTCCACGTCTGGATATCGATTTGAAACGATACCCAATGGACAGTATATGTTTATGTTATATGATGATATGGATGGCGATAAAGATCACACTTCTGGGTTGGCAAAACCTTATCAACCATCCGAATGGTTTATGGTGTTGAAAGACACTGTTGAAATCCGTGCTAATTGGGATATTGAATTAGACCCAATTACACCAGAGGGGAAATAGTATGTATGGCGTAATAATGGCAGGGGGAAGTGGAACCAGATTCTGGCCTTATAGTAGACAGGAAAGGCCCAAGCAGCTTTTAAAAATAATTGGTGACCGAACGATGTTGCAAATGACTGTGGATCGGTTGCTAAAAATGAAATTTGTAAAAGAAGTCTATATTGTAACCCGTAAAGATTTAGCCGAAACAATCCGAAATGAAATTGTTGGTGTCCCAGCAGAAAACATCATTGTCGAACCCGAAGGAAAAAACACCGCCCCATGTATCGGACTATCTGCGTTATTTATTAAAGCCAAAAAAGCAAATGCAGTAATGGGCGTTTTCCCAGCAGATCATTTAATTGTTGGACACAAAGATTTTGAAAATACGATTAAAACAGCCAATCATTTAGCCAAGAAAAACAAAACCTTAGTAACGGTTGGAATTGAACCAAAATATCCTGCAACGGGATATGGCTATATCCAATATATCTCTGAGAGTGATGAAGATCATCTAAATGCTTATCGCGTAAAAGCATTCGCTGAAAAACCCCATTTGCCTTTGGCAAAACGCTTTATTGAAAGCGGGGATTTTCTCTGGAATGGCGGCATTTTTATATGGCGAATTAAAACGCTGATGAATGCACTTGAACTTCATATGCCTGAACTGTATCAGCAATTAATCCAAATTGAACAAAAGATCAGTGATGGTGAGAGTTACAACGATATATGGAGTGAAATCAAACCGGAATCCATTGATTATGGTCTCATGGAAAAAGTAAAGTCAAATTTATACGTGGTGAAAGCTCAGTTTGAATGGAGTGATCTTGGATCATGGAATTCCATCTATAATCAAATGCATAGAAATGGTTCTGATAATGTTATGCACGGTGATGGAGTTGTTTTGGATGGGAAGCATAATTTTATTCATTCCGAAAACAGGTTTACCGCAGTTATCGGATTGGACAATGTTGTCGTTGTAAACACCGAAGATGCAACCCTGGTTGTTCCGCGACACCGAGTTGAAGAGGTGAAGCAGGTTGTAGATTGGTTGAAGGCAAATAAAAAACACGAATTACTTTAAGGTAAAAACCAACAATAGACATTCATTATGAAACCGCAAAAGTTATTAGAACTATTTGAGGATTTGGCCGACCGCTTGGAGATCCGAATTGTTCATGGTAAAGGTGATTTCCAAGGTGGGCCCTGCCTGGTAAATGGTGAAAATGTTATTGTAGTGAATAAACAGAAGCTAATCGAACAGCGATTAAAAATATTGGCTGAAGGTTTTGGAAATCTGGACTTGTCGGATGTGTATATAAAACCAGCTCTCCGATCATACATTGATGAAATATTACATACTTTATTTAGTGAAAAGTCTTGATTTGAACAGACCGAGCACAGTACAATTCATACTACTTTTTCTGAAAATAAATTCATTTAATCAGCGTCGATAAGTATCGGCATAAAAAGTTTAAGGGGTAAAAGATGAAAGAATATCAATCTGGAGACATTCGGAGTTTTGCTATTGTAGGCCACGGTTCCAGTGGCAAAACAACGTTATCTGAAGCGATGCTTGCCACTGGTGGTACGATTAGTCGAATGGGAACCATTGATCAGGGAAATACTGTCTCTGATTATCACCCCGATGAACATGAAAGACAAATCTCAATTCATTCAACTCCCCTGAGTATGGAGTGGATGGATAAAAAGTTTAATTTTATTGATGCTCCAGGTTATTCTGATTTTATTGGTGCGACGCTAAGTTCATTAGCCGTTGTTGATATGGCCGTTATCGTTGTTCACGCAACGCAAGGAATTGAAGTTGGTACAGAACAAATGTCTGAACATGCTGCGAATAATGGCATCCCAAAAATTCTTGTTTTAAATGGTCTGGATAGAGAACACACAAAGTTTGATGAAATATTAGAAAGTGCCAAAGAACGATTCGGTCGCAATGTTTTCCCAATGCAACTTCCTGTTAATCCCGGACCAGGTTTTAATCAAATTGTAGATGTCTTACGTAGTGAGGTCACGACATATTCTACAGATGATAGTGGGAAATATTCTGAAGAGCCTGCTGAAGGTGAGTGGAAAGAAAAAGTTTCAGAACTGCACGAAGAATTAATTGAATATGTTGCTGAATCTGATGATACATTATTAGAAAAATTCTTTGAAGAAGGTGGTTTATCCGAAGAAGAAATGCGCGGTGGGATTCACACTGCTATACAAAACCAAAGTTTAATACCATTGTTTGTGACATCGGCTGTTACAAATGTGGGCACTGCAAGATTGCTAGACTTTATTGCAAAATATGGTTCATCTCCCGTTGATCGCGCAAAAGTATCGGCAAAAGATGAAAGTGGCAAAGATGTGGAAATTCAATTAACAAATTCAGAGGCCGTTGCTCAAGTCTTTAAAACTGTAAGTGAAGCCCATGTAGGGGAATTATCATTTTTTAGAATTTATAGCGGTCAAATTTCATCGGGGAATGATCTGGTAAATACAAAACGTGGTGGTAATGAACGTTTTGGCCAAATGTTTGTGATGAATGGTAAAAACAGAACAATTATAAATACACTGAATGCCGGTGACATTGGTGCTGTTGTAAAGCTTAAGGACACCCATACTGGAGATACCCTGTGTAGTCCAAAATTGAAAGTGGAAATGCAGGAAACGAAATACCCAAATTCTAATATTCACGCTGCTTTGATTTCAAACTCAAAGGGCGATGAAGAAAAAATTGCTGTTGGATTAGCAACATTACGTGAAGAAGATCCAACGTTTATGTATCGTGTGGATAGCGAAATCAAACAAACCATTATTTCCGGTCAAGGCGAATTACACCTTCGTGTAAACATGGAACGATTAAAAACGGAGTATAGTGTTGATGTCACATTAATTGAACCAAAAGTTCCGTATCGAGAGACAATCCGTGCTAAAGGGTCATCAAAATATCGTCATAAAAAACAATCTGGTGGTGCGGGTCAATTTGCAGAAGTTTGGATGCGAATGGAGCCAAAAGAACGTGGCGGTGGTGTCGAGTTTGTTGAGTCTCTAGTTGGTCAAAACGTTGATCGTGTATTTGTCCAGTCAGTTGAAAAAGGTGTCATGGCAGCTTCTATAGAAGGAGCTTTAGCCGGATACCATGTTGTAGATGTGAAAGTTCTATTCTATGATGGTAAACAGCATCCTGTAGATTCCAAAGATATTGCATTTCAAATCGCAGGAAAACATGCTTTCAATGAAGCTTTTTTATCCGCCAAACCCCACCTCTTAGAACCTATTCGTATTATCGATGTCAAAGTTCCTGAAGAATATATGGGCGATGTTATGGGTGATATATCATCCCGTCGCGGTAAAATAATTGGCATGGATAATGACGGGAAATTCCAGATCATCAAAGCGCAAGTACCTCAATCAGAATTGTATAATTATGCAACGACAATTCGCTCTCTTACCGGTGGTCGAGGACTTCATTCAGAAGAATTCAGCCATTATGAGAATGTTCCCAAGGATGTGGAAAAGAAAGTGATTGCCGCATCTAAAAAAGAAGAAGAATAAGTGATGGTAGATGGAACATGGTATATGGAAGAGGGTTGGTAAACAATTGATGGTAAATGGGTGAATAATAAGACTGAGGAATTATTAGAACGAACATTTCGTTTTGGAGTTAATATCCTTCAGTTTTTAAATACTGTTCCAAGAAATGATATACTAAGAGTTCCAGTACATCAATTAGCAAAATCTGGGACTTCTATTGGGGCGAATTATGAAGAAGCCCAAGCAGCAGAGTCGAAAAAAGATTTTGCACATAAAATAGGTATTGTTCTTAAAGAAGTCCGGGAATCAAACTACTGGTTAAGAATATTTTGTGAATTAGTAACGGATAAAGATTTGCGTAGAGAAATACAACAACTTGAGAATGAATCAATTGAATTACGAAAAATATTTAGCACAATACGAAAGAGCTCTACGAAGTAAAAACCATCTATGTTAATCACTTTCCATCTTCCATCTTCCCTCTCCCATCAACCATGAAAAAACTCTGGGCTCCCTGGCGAATGGAGTATATCCTTGCTCCAAAGGATAACAAAGATGAATGTATATTTTGTTCAAAGCCTCCAAATCATAATGATCGCGATAATCTCATACTATATCGCGGTGAATTCGTATTTGTTATCATGAACCTCTATCCTTATAATAATGGTCATATAATGGTCGTACCTTATAGACATGTGGATAATACACAGGCATTGCGTAAAGCCGAACTGAGTGAAATGATGCAAGTCGCAGATGCATCCATGGCGATACTAAAAGAAAAAATGAAAGCGCAAGGATTCAATTTTGGGGCTAATATTGGTTCGGCCGGTGGAGCTGGGATTGAAGAACATATTCATTTTCATATTGTCCCAAGATGGATTGGCGATACCAACTTTATGCCTGTTATAGGACATACAAAGGTACAAGTGCAAGGATTGCAGGATTCATATGATTCACTTAAACCACAATTTGATAATATAGACCTAACTCAGGAGGATTAATGCTTCCATTCGAACATACTTGGTTGCCTTTTATATATTTATACTCTCTCGGTGGTATTCTTTTTTCAATAGGTATCTGGATTATATTTCGAGCAAAGTCTATAGACTTGAAACGATCACATCACCGACGCTGGTTGTTTATACTATTTTTTGGCTTTGTATGGTATTTTTCCATTCATGGCCTAGTCAATCTCGCGGCATTGGATGTCATTCGACCTTTTTACATATTGGTTGGGTTATTTATTGAATTCATTATATTTATTGTTGTTGTCAAACTTATGAAATCACATGGAACAGGGGAAGTATAATGCAAACATTCCATAGTATTGGTACTTCCGCTGACTGGATAGTGATGGTTGTCTATTTTCTTGCTATCATGATTTTCGGAAGTTATTTCGGTCGATACACTCGCTCTACAACGGATTTCTTTTTTGGTGGTCGTCGATTTTCGTGGTGGCTTATCACGATATCAATCGTCGCAACCGGAGTAGGGAGTCACAGCTTTGTAAAGTATTCAGCAAAAGGATTTGAGCACGGCATATCCTCAACCATGACGTACATGAATGATTGGTTTTTTGTTCCATTTTTCATCTTTGGATGGCTACCCATTGTTGTGTATTCAAAAATTCGATCTATCCCGGAATATTTTGAGAAACGCTTTAGTCCATCGGCTCGTTTCTTAGCAACAATTCTATTGCTCTTATACATGATCGGCTATATTGGAATTGGATTTTTAACTCTTGGAAAAGCCTTGATTCCCATGCTTCCAGAATCGTTTATGATGTTTGGAGCAACCTTCCCCATTACATTAATGGGTGCAATAATCGTGATTGCTATTATTACAGGAATTTATATCACTTATGGTGGACAAACTGCCGTTATTTTCACGGATTTACTCCAAGGAGCCATACTCATATTTGCAGGATTATTACTTTTTGCTTTGGGGCTTGCTTTTGTGGGCGGGTTTGACGCTTTTTGGAATATATTGCCCATGACTTGGAAACTTCCGTTGGCGGACTTTAACCAGCCACCCAATTTTAATTTTGTTGGAATATTCTGGCAGGATGCCATTGCAGGATCCATCGGATTCCTATTCATGAATCAGGGATTACTCATGCGCTTTATGGCGTGTAAAAGCGTCAATGAAGGCCGAAAAGCTGCCGCTGTAAATATATTATTTGTTCTTCCTGTTTCTGCAATAGTTGTGGGTAACGCCGGTTGGATTGGGAAAGCCATATCTATTATAAACCCCGATCTTGTCCCAGTAAATACTTCCCCGGATCAAATTTTTGTGGTTGTTGCTAATATTGTTTCACAGCCCGGTGTGTTTGGGTTTGTGATGGCAGCGCTCACTGCAGCATTAATGAGTACAGTAGATACATTGATCAATGCAACTGCGGCGATTTTTATAAACGACGTATATCGACCTATTCACCGATTAATGAATAAGGCGAAGACATTATCAGGATCAGCAGATAAAAGAGAACTCTTGGTAGCGCGTTATGCATCAATGGGCATTACAGCTCTTGGTGTTTTGGCTGTGCTGGCGTTTAAAAATTTCCCAACCGTTTACGAGGCGCATGGCTATTTTCATTCAACATTAACGCCACCATTGGTTGTGGCAATATTCTTAGGCATCTTTTGGAAAAAATTTACACCTGCAGCAGTTATAACCACTTTCCTTGGAGGTGTTGGTCTGATGTTATTGGGTGCCCGATATCCAGGGATATTTATTGCTCCATTTGATCATGGAATTACGATGAACCCATCCCATCCATATTCTTATATCAGAGCATTGTATAATATACTAGTTTGCTCTGGCGTGGGTGTAATTGTTGGATTAACTACAGGCTGGCAAAAACGTGCCGTATCAAGATTATCCCAAAATGGGGAAACGTTGATGAAAGCGCTAGTAGGTGTATCGATTCTCTTATTTTTTGTGCCATTGTTTAATATGGGATCTTCAACCTTTCAATTTATTGATTTGTTGCTATTAGTAGTTGTTCTGCCTCTTGTTGTTACGCATTATGTGTCCTATGACGAAGAAAAAAACACCAAAGGTTTGATAACCAGTTCCATTGAGGAAGCGCGTATTGGCTTTAAAAGTGGATTGCCTAATGATCGTGAAGGAATTAAAGTCGAAGTTAGTTGGAAGCTTTCTGAAGGCGATGAGGACTATGTAAGGTTTTCAAAAGATGATATGATAAAGATGGCTGCCAATTCAGAAGATTTAGTGTATCTATGCGATAAACGAAAATGGCTTGGTGGATTAAAATCAATTCATTCAAGAATTGGAAAATCACATGATGAACCAGGAATTGTATATTTGACAAAAGAGCAATCTAGAAATGGACTGTTTGTAAAAAATCGCATTCTTGAAGCTGAAAAAGAAATGTAGACTTTGACAGGGCGAAAAAGCTTAATAAATTCGCCAGCTTTTTCAGAGAGAAATACTGCAAACACAAGAAATTCTGTTTGCAGGAATAATCTTCTAGAGTAGTCCAGACTAGTCGAGACGGGTGGCTCTCTCTGAGATACAAAATTCCGGAGTAGTCCCGATTGATCGGGACGGGTGGTTGTTAACCACATTCGGAATGATATTTGAAAAAATTAGCACTATTCCGGAGTAGCTCAATGGTAGAGCGGGTGACTGTTAATCACTAGGTTGGGGGTTCAAGTCCCTCCTCCGGAGCCACGTGATAAACGGACATCGAAAATCCATGTCCGTTTTTTGTTTATATTTGCAAAACCTACTGGTTAACAGTTACTTTTTTATATCTCGCAATATTAGATAGTTACAGCAATATTTCATCCCAC
Source organism: Fidelibacterota bacterium (assembly GCA_013203145.1). Lineage (GTDB taxonomy): Bacteria > Fidelibacterota > Marinisomatia > Marinisomatales > JABMOV01 > JABMOV01. Next base: position 1,084 of record JABMOV010000039.1, on the reverse strand, counting down.
ATATTTACAAATTCATAGGTATCGTGTCGCAAGGGCAAGTGAAGATACACCGGTCGTATCAAGGCTACCCCTTGCATTACCATACTTAGAACTCTCTTTTTCTCTGTTCCACAAAACACGTTGGTTAACACGAATATAGAGCACTAATTCTTTGTAGCTCTTATAATATGTACAGATAGGGTGAATTTAGGGGTAAAATTGACTGTTAACCTACGTGTTGGGGTTTTACGGCTCTCGCAACCTCCCCTTGCGTTACCAGATTTGTGACAATATGAAAAGAAAAAACCCCCTGAATTATCATTCAGAGGCTTGGGTAAAATGCTAATGATGAAAAATATTAAATCAGGACACCCATTTCCAATTTCAAACTATCCCACAATTTATTCTGCACATACTAGTCTATTTTATATGACATTTTCAAACACTGCATATTTATTGATAAACCGCAAATTTACAATTCCTGTTGGACCGTTTCGACTTTTTGCTATGATTACCTCTGCCAATTCCCTATCGGCTTCATCAAGAGTATCTATCCATGGACGATAAAGAAGCATTATCACATCAGCAGATTCTTCTATTTCAACCGCATGGTGAAAGTCGTTTATTAAAGGACGTTTGTTTTTCCGTTCTTCTGGTTCTCTTGCTAATGGGGATGTAACTACAATAGGTATATCAAGCTCTACAGCCATTTGTTTTAATAAATGATAGGTAAGGTGTTGTGTACCTTGTTTTTGGGTTGTTTGATTATTATCTATAATAAGAAGTTTAATATCGTGTTCTGCTTTCAGTCGTATGGCGTTATGTTTCATCTTCAGTGGAGATAAAGATTTCACGTCATCAATGAAAATTGAAGTTTCAGCAAGCGTTGCTATGCTTGATGATAAAGCCTTCCATTGCGATTTTGGTAGATTCCCTGTCCTTACTAAATGTGTATCCACTTTTGCATCCATGCACAATATACGAAAAGCAATATGGGTACTGTTTAAGTCCAACGAAAAAATCCCTACAGGTAATTTTTCCACAACTGCTGCATGACGCAGGATTGTAAGTGCTAAAGCTGTTTTTCCCATGCCAGGACTGCCGC
>JABMOV010000038.1 GCA_013203145.1 Fidelibacterota bacterium | reverse complement strand
GCAAATGCATTGGTAGAAATGTATGATTATGCAAAACCATCCTATACAGGCTTTACTTATCCCACGGAAGCGTTTTTCCCAACCTGGCTTATTGAGGAAGACCATATCGTGACGCAATCATTGGTTGAATCCTATAAATCCTTGTTCAAAAAAGAACCTATTGTTGATAAATGGACATTCTCTACAAATGGGGTAGCCATCATGGGTCGCCATGGAATTCCATGCATTGGTTTTGGTCCCGGACATGAAGAAGAAGGACATGCGCCAAATGAAAAAACATGGAAGAGCGAATTGGTGGAAGCAGCAGCCATGTATGTAGCAATTCCGTTGGTCTATTTACAAAAAAAGCAACAATTGGAATCGGCATGATAGATTTACACGACACATTTAAACAAATTTCAAAACTGGATATCAGTGGATACGGAAAAGATTTTCTCCTGACCTGGGAAAAGTCCAATGATGACATTAAAGCGACATTGTTTCTTGCTGAATTATTCAAGGAAATGCATCGGCAGGGATTGACATACAAAACATTTGATTCGGGTTTGGCGTTATCCATTTTTAGAGATAATTCCACACGGACTCGTTTTAGTTTTGCATCGGCTGCAAATGCCTTAGGGTTGGAAGTAGCAGATTTGGATGAAGAGAAATCTCAGATTGCCCACGGAGAAACTGTTCGGGAAACTGCCAATATGATTTCTTTTATGACGGATGTAATCGGTATTCGTGACGATATGTTTTTAGGCGAAGGAAATACCTACATGCGGGAAGTGGCTGAAGCTGTTCAGACTGGCTATGAAGAAGGGAATCTTCATCAACGCCCAGCTTTAGTGAATTTGCAATGTGATATTGACCATCCCACACAAAGTATGTCTGATCTTGCCATGTTACAAAAGACATTTGGATCGCTGGAAAATTTGCAGGGGAAGAAAATCGCAATGTCATGGGCTTATTCCCCTAGTTATGGAAAACCCTTATCCGTGCCCCAGGGAATTGTTGGTCTCTTAACACGATTTGGCATGGATGTGACCCTGGCTCATCCAGAAGGATATGGGTTAATTCCAGACGTTATTGATATAGCTGGCCGACAGGCAAAAGCCAGCGGCGGATCTTTTTCTGTCGTCAATGACATGAAAGAAGCATTTGATGGAGCAGATATTGTTTATCCCAAATCATGGGCACCATACCATGTCATGGAAAAGCGAACCGAACTTCTGAAAGCAAGTGATAGAGACGGACTAAAATCCTTGGAAAAGGAGGCTCTGGCCAACAACGCTGGTTTCACTGACTGGGAATGTGATGAAGAAAAAATGTCTGTGACAAAAGATGGAAAGGCACTGTACATGCATTGCTTGCCAGCTGATATAACAGACGTGAGCTGTGAAAAAGGAGAAGTCAGCAAATCTGTATTTGACCGCTACCGAAAGGATACCTATATAGAAGCAAGTTTTAAACCATTTGTGATTGCTTCTATGATGTTTCTAGGACGGCTGGATGACCCCATAAATACATTGGGAAAGATTCTAAATAAAAGTGAGAAACGGTTTTAATATGACAACACGAGAAAAAGTATTAGAAAATACAATCAACCTTTGTAGGGAAAGGAATATCCTTATTCCAACCTATGATCAAATGCGCAATCCGAATAGTGCCCCGGAAAAAGTAAAACAAGAATTAAAGGGTATCGGACTCTGGGATGTGACTCCTCGGAATCTGTTTCGCATCACCTGGAAGAATGAACCAGTTAAAACAGGTGGCGGTTTCGGATCGGTGAATTATTTGGAAATTCCCAAGGAAATTACAGGTGTGAAAGCACGGATATTCGTTCTGCTGGGAAAATATTTTCCTACAGGAGCCCATAAGGTTGGAGCGACCTTTGGTCCATTAGTGCAACGATTGATTACTGGTGAATTTGATCCCACACGTCAAAAAGCTCTATGGCCATCCACTGGGAATTACTGCCGTGGTGGATCATTCAATTCCGCAATTCTTGGCTGTCCTTCTGTGTCAGTATTACCAGAGGAAATGAGCAAGGAAAGGTTTGAATGGTTGGAAAATATCGGTTCGGAAGTTCACAAAACGCCCGGTAGTGAAAGCAATGTGAAAGAAATCTATGACAAGACAAAAGCGCTGAAAGAAGAACGCGGAGATGACTTAGTTGTATTGAATCAGTTTGAAGAACTTGCCAATCCATTGTGGCATTATGCCATTACAGGATCAGCGATGGAAGAGGTCTTTGAACAGAATAATATGGGTGAATCACGATTCAGCGGATTATTTTTAACGCAAGGGTCAGCAGGAACACTTGGCGCGGGAGATTATTTACGCGAAAAATTCCCTTCAATCAAAATTGCAGCTGGAGAAGCACTTCAATGTCCCACACTTTTATATAATGGATATGGATCACACAGGATAGAAGGCATAGGTGATAAACACGTCCCATGGATTCATAATATGAAGAATATGGATATGGTCATTGGAATTGATGATGAAATTTCAATCCGACTCATGCGACTATTTAATGAATCGATAGGAACTACATTTTTGAAGGAACAAGGAATTCCATCAGAGATTGTTGACAAACTTCACCTTCTAGGTATTTCCGGTATTGCAAATCTGGCAGGCGCCATCAAGATGGCGAAATATTATGAATTTAATGAAAATGATACTGTTTTTACAGTAGGTACAGATTCCATGGAAATGTATGGTTCCAGATTAACCGAAGAACGAGAAAAGCATGGAGAATATTCAGTCCAAAATGCTGCTGTAGATTTTGAAGCACGGCTCATGGGACTAGATTCAGATGGCGTGATGGAGCTTTCCTATTATGATAAAAAGCGGATGCATAACCTTAAATATTTCACCTGGATTGAACAGCTTGGGAAAACGGTGGAAGAACTCGATGCCCAGTGGTATGATGACAATTATTGGACAAATGCATATAGCCAGGCAGATGCCTGGGATGAGAAAATCACTGATTTCAATGAAAAAACAGGATTGCTGAAAAAATACGTATGATAAAATCGGCTCTGAATGGTTTTCATTGCATTTCGTGTGGGGAATTTTCACCTGTAGAACCTTTTCATTATACATGTGAAAAGTGCGGTTCCAATCTGGATGCAGCCTACGATTACAATCAAATCAAAAATAATTGGTCTCGCGATCAGTTGTTGAATAATAATGAGCCGTCTATCTGGCGCTATCTTCCGTTATTGCCCGTTTATCAATCACCCCACAATACTTCAATTCAGGTAGGTGGAACTCCTTTGGTGAATCAGTCCGAGATTGCGCATGAAATTGGCATTCAAAACCTGTGGCTAAAGGATGATACGAGAAATCCGTCAGGTTCATTAAAAGATCGCGCCACGGAAGTGGGAATTCAACATGCAAAGGAACTTGGTTTTAAGACAATTGTAGCCGCATCAACGGGAAATGCTGCTGCGTCATTGGCTTGTTTGTCTGCTGTCCATCGCATGGATGCCGTCATCTTTACTCCATCTTCGGCACCACCAGCAAAATTGGTTCAGATTTTACAATACGGCGCAAAATTATTCCCAGTGGATGGGACTTACGATGATGCGTTTGATTTATCGATGGAAGTTGTAAATGATACCGGGTGGTATTCCCGGAGTACGGGAATAAATCCAATTTTATCTGAAGGCAAAAAAACGGTCGCCTTGGAAATAGCCGAACAATTGAATTGGGATGTCCCAGATAATATATTCGTGCCGGTGGGTGACGGATGCATCATTGGAGGCGTCTATAAAGGATTTTACGATTTGCTCGAACTGGGTTGGATTGACCACCTTCCTAAAATTATTGCTATTCAAGCCCAAGGTTCTTCGGCAATTGTGGATGCATTAAATAGTGGCACAATTACTCCCGTAAAAGCCAAAACAATTGCAGATAGCATTTCAGTGGACTTGCCCAGAGATGGACTAAAAGCGATTCGCGCAGTTAAGGAAAGTCAGGGTTGTGGATTAAAAGTATCGGATGCAGAAATATTAGAAGCACAGAATCGCCTGGCAAAAACGACTGGCCTTTTTGCTGAACCTGCCGCAGCCGCAGCTTTTGCCGGATTGATAAAAGCTGCAAATGAAAATAAAATCAGTTCGGACGAAACGGCAGTTGTTTTGATTACCGGTACAGGACTCAAAGATATAAATTCCGCGCAAAAAATGATTAAAGTGCCACCACCTATTTTACCGGATTTAGATTCCTTTAAAGAACGACTCCATGGTTGATATTTTATATCCAATCTCACTGATGGTAAATGGAAAAACGGTTCAGGCTGAAGTTTCTGCTGACCTTCGATTATTAGATTTTCTCAGAAATGACTTGAATCTTACTGGAGCCAAGGAAGTGTGCGCTGAAGGGGAATGTGGTGCCTGTACAGTGGTTCTTGACGGTAAAACTGTGAATTCCTGTCTTATTCTTGCAGTTGAAACAGATGAATCGGAATTAACGACCATTGAAGGATTATCAGATGGAAAAATACTTACCCAAATGCAAAAAGCCTTTGTAGATCATCATTCCGTTCAATGTGGTTATTGCATTCCTGGAATGGTATTAACCGGCGAACAAATTGTTAAAGATCATGATTCGCCTTCACGGAAAACAATTCAGGAAGATTTATCAGGGAATATCTGTCGGTGCACCGGTTACCAAAAAATAGTGGAAGCCATAGAGAAGGTTGGACACGAATTCCACGAATGAGACGAATTAACACAAATATTAATCGGAAAGTCTTGGATAGATTCTTGTGGATTTGTGCAATTGGTGTCAAAAAATAAAATGAAGTATTTCAGACCATCCAGCACTCATGAACTGCATGATTATTTAGTAGACGTTAAAGAAATGTCAATAGCCATTCTTGCAGGTGGAACGGATTTGATGCCCCGCTGGAATGATGATAACGGGTTAAGACCTGATATGCTGATTGACATTAAAAAAATTCATGAATGTTTTGGAATTCGTGAATATGAAAATGAAATAGTCATCGGTGCCCTAACAACAATTCAGGAAATCAAGAATTCAATATTAATCCAAAAATATTTTGGCGCATTATCTGAAGCTGCAAGCCATTTTGCCGGGGTTCAAATCCGACATCGTGCAACGATTGGCGGCAATATTTGCAATGCTTCGCCCGCAGGAGATATGTTACCCGGTTTATATGCACATCGTGCAGATATGAAGGTTATTGGTCCGAATAGTTCACATTCTATCCCTATTTCAGATTTTATAGTTGGTCCTGGGAAGACTGTATTAGAATCAAATGAAATTATATCTGAAATCCATCTCAAAAAAAGTGGTGATTCATCTTGTTTTTACAAATTGGGACTACGCCAATCTATGGCAATTGCAGTAGTAAATTTTGCAATTGCTTATACCAGGGATTCCAATAACGCTTTCACATCTCTGAATATTGCGGCTGGTTCTGTGGCACCTTCAATTGTGTTCCTGAATCATTTTACTGATGGAATCATGAATGGTACTTCTTTAGATGAAGCCATTGAACTAGTTGATAAAGATATATTTCCCATAGATGATATACGGGCTTCAGCTGACTATCGACGTACTGTGTTGAAAAATGTTTTGAAATATACTTTTAGACACGAATTACACGAAAATTGCGAATGAATACGAAAATAATATATAAAGAATTATCTTATCAAATAGTTGGATTAGCGATGGAAGTTCATAGCAAGCTTGGACCCGGGTTTTTAGAAAAAGTAAATGAGAATGCGCTAATGCTATTATTTAAGAAAAATAGTATAAATGCAAAAGCACAGGTACCAATTAAAGTAACGTTCGAAACTGAAATTATTGGTAATTATTTTGCTGATATTTTAGTTGATGATAAAATTATTTTAGAATTGAAATCCGTAGTGTCTATAGCAGATGCACATAAAGCTCAAGCACTTAATTACTTGAAAGCTACAGGATTAAGATTAGCCATTATATTGAATTTCGGAAGAGAAAAACTGGAGTACTGTAGGATTGTAAATTAATTGAGACATGAATGGACAAAAGAGACGAATGAAAATGAAGATGATTGATAAGGATTTATCAAAATGGAATAAAATTGATTATTTATGGAAATACGTTGAAATTAGATCTATTTACATTTGGTAGCAGAATAACTAAAAAGCTAATAATATCCTTTCGTATCGATTCGGAATTATTCGTGCAATTCGTGTCTAAAGAAACTCAAGAAAATGTCTGACAAACTGTACCCATTAGAACTTCGACATTTACTAAAATGGATTCTTGAAGAAGAAAAGCACGGAAGTATCTTTGGCGTGACGAAAGATTTATTATTTCAGCCGAAGGCGGATGATGTTTTTAGGATGACACGATATGGCCAATTGATGGAAACACCTATTGGTGTAGCTGCTGGACCCCATACTCAAATGTCCCAGAATATTGTTTTATCCTGGCTCATGGGAGCACGCTATATCGAATTGAAAACGATTCAGACGCTTGACGATTTGGATGTGTCCAAACCTTGTATTGATATGCAGGATGAAGGGTACAATTGTGAATGGTCACAGGAATTACGGTTAAATCAATCTTTCTCTGAATATTTGAATGCGTGGATAATCATTCACATTCTAAAGGACAAATTTGGCTGGGGGTCTGCTGATGATTTAGGTGGCATTTTCAATATGAGTGCCGGGTACGATCTAGCTGGAATAAAAAACCCAAATGTTAAGCATTTTCTTGACCTGATGGAAAACAGTCAACCCGAATTGGGTAACCGTTTGGATTTGATCTCAAATATTTATCCCAACATAAAAAATCTAGATATCCCCCGAAGACTTTCAGATAATCTTACGTTATCAACAATGCATGGATGTCCGCCCGATGAAATTGAAGCCATCGGAACGTATCTGATTGAAGAACGGAAATATCATACTACAATCAAATTAAATCCAACATTATTAGGACCAGATCACCTCAGGGATATATTACATAATCGATTAGGCTATAAGGATGTTACAGTCACAGATGAAGCCTTTGGTCACGATTTGAAATATCCCGACGCATTGAATTTGATTAAAAGTCTGCAATCAAAAGCAGATCAACAAGGGGTGGCCTTCGGGCTTAAACTCACAAATACATTAGAAGTAGAAAACCATAAACCCATTTTCCCTGAAAAAGAAAATATGATGTATTTGAGTGGTCGGGCTCTACATCCTATCAGCATCAATCTGGCAGCTAAGCTGCAAAATGACTTTGATGGAAACCTGGATATATCATTTTCTGCGGGAGTGGATGCGTTTAATGTCCCGGATGTTTTGGCAGCAAATATCAAACCTATCACTATTTGCACGGATATTCTAAAACCCGGCGGGTACACGCGCTTAGCCCAATACTTGGATGAAATAAACAGACGGTTTTCAGCGGTAAATGCCGTGTCAATTGATGACTATATTTTGAAAAATGATGATGATTCTGATATTAAACAATCCGGATTGAATTATCTAACGCGATACGCAGAATCAGTTTTGTTAAATCCTGCCTACAAGAAAGATAACAAGCATTTTGAGACTATCAAGACCGATAGAAAATTGACAACCTTTGATTGCATAAAGGCACCCTGCATTGAAAATTGCGCCACGGATCAGGAAATCCCTGAATACATACATCAAGTCGCTAATGGCAATTTTGATCAGGCTTATAAAACAATTATTCAGACAAACCCCATGCCAGGTGTAACGGGTTCGGTCTGTGATCATTTGTGCCAAATGAAATGTACACGAAATAATTTGGACGGCACATTACTGATTAGGGAAATCAAACGATTCGCCACAGAAAATAACCAAATTTCAAGCCCAGTTCTAAAATCATCAAATGGACTAAAAGCTGCCATTGTAGGTGCGGGTCCATCCGGACTTTCATGTGCTTACTTTTTAGCGTTAGATGGATTTGACGTGCATATTTATGAAGCAAAACCGTTTTCCGGTGGCATGGTCTCTGATGCTATTCCAGTATTCAGGCTTACAGATGATAGTATTAAAAATGACACAAAACTTGTAGAATCTGTTGGTGTGAAGATTCATTATAATTCATTGGTAGACAAAAACCATTTTGAAAAACTACAACAAGAGTTCGATTATTTATACCTTGGTGCAGGCGCCCAGAATAATAAAAAGCTGAATATTGAAGGTGAAGATAGTCCAAAGGTTGTTGAACCCCTTACCTTTCTTTCTAAAGTCCGGCGTGGAGAAATAAAGACAATTGGAGATAGAGTAGCTGTAATCGGTGGTGGAAATACAGCCATGGATGCCGCTCGCGCTTCTCGCCGTTTAGGAGCAGAAGTATCCATTGTTTATCGACGAACTATGAATGAAATGCCAGCAGATATCGAAGAGATTGTGGCAGCATTGGACGAAGGCATTCAGTTAGAAGAATTGACCGCTCCGGAATGTATTTCAGCAGTGGGAAATGGCCATGTTGTATTGACATGCTCTAAGATGAGATTGGGTGAGGCAGATCAAAGCGGTCGCGCTCGACCAGTCAAAATAGAAGGTTCTGATTTTGATATGGAATTCGATACAATTATTCCATCCATTGGGCAGGATATCGCTTTCGATTTTCTTACTTGGGAGCAGTTGCAGGTTAATCCTGATACCAATGAGACAACGATACCGAACGTATTTGCAGGTGGTGATGTCGTTCGCGGCGCGTCATCGGTGATTAATGCCGTTGGCGATGGACGTAGAGCTGCACTGAATATCATACAATCTGCAAGAAATGGATCTAGTGTAAAAGAAAGTACATCATCGTTGCGATTGGATAAGTTTGAATATCAGAAAAAATTGGCCAATAGAGAATATGGTTTGACTACACCGCACTTAGCACCTGATGAACGAATAAACTTTAATCTGGTAACGCGAACTTTGACAGAAGAAGAGGCAAGATCAGAAGCATCACGTTGCCTCTATTGCGACGATGTATGTGATGTTTGCGTGAGTGTGTGTCCGAACCTGTCTAATCTGTCTTTTTTTGCGAAACAAAAGAGTTATCCGATCTATATGGTTTTAAAATCAGATAATGGATTTACTGTCAATAAGACTGGGACGTTTCACTTATCACAGGAACCTCAGATTGTGAATATCGGTGATTTTTGTAATGAATGTGGAAACTGCACTACATTTTGTCCCACATCCGGGGATCCATATAAAACGAAACCACAATTTCATTTAACGAAAAACACATTTGAAATGGAGTCTAATGGCTACTGGATGAATGGGAATGAATTGCACTATAAAAAAATGGGGGATTTATCTTCTTTGAAAGTTTCAGGAAATTCGTTTAGGTTTAGCAATCATGAAATCGAAGTCACAATAGGTAAATCAAGTTTGGAAATTATGTCAGCGATATTTTTAAATGGAAAAACAGAGGTCAACTTATCACAAGCAACGGATATGATCGTACTCTATGAAAATTTAAAAGAATTTCCGATTTTTATGGCGTGTCAGGCATGAGTCGCATATTAATTCAAAATCCGCTGGCTGTAGCTACGATGAATGATTCGAAGGAAGAATTCACTGGTGGACATATATTAATTGAGGATGATAAAATTGCTTCAATTGGACCTGAAACATTGGACATCCATGCTGATGAAGTGATCGACGCATCTCAAATGGCTGTACTTCCCGGCTTCATCAATACACATCATCACCTGTATCAATCCCTGACACGGAATATTCCATTAATGCAGAATCAGTCACTGTTTAACTGGCTTGTGAATCACTATGAAGTGTGGCGGGAATTAACAGAAGAAGCAGTATCGGTCAGTGCCAAAACAGGTTTGCTAGAACTCATGAAATCTGGTACCACGACCAGTTCGGATCATCTTTATTTATTCCCGAATCACGTTAGTGGGAAATTAATTGATGCTGAAATACAAAGTGCCAGTGATGTGGGTATTCGATTCCAACCTACACGAGGATCAATGTCTCTTGGTCGATCAAAAGGCGGATTGCCACCAGATGATACAGTTCAGACAGAAGCTGAAATTCAGACTGATGTAGAACGCTTGGTAGCCCAGTATCATGATGAATCTGAAGGTGCAATGGTTCGGATATCTCTGGCACCCTGTTCTCCATTTTCTGTAACACCTGAATTAATGAAATCCACAGTTAAATATGCGCTGGCAAATGATTTACAAATGCATACACATCTTGCTGAAACATTAGATGAGGAATCTTTTTGTATAAAAGAGTTTGGCGCTAGACCGGCAAAATATGTAGATGAATTAGGATGGATGAATTCCAATACCTGGTTTGCACATGCTATTCATTTGAGCGATGATGAAATCGAAAGAATGGCAGAAACCGGAGTAGGAATAAGTCACTGTCCCACATCCAATATGCGGTTGGGAAGCGGTATTGCCAGAATCACAGAGATGGTAGACGCAGGAGTTCGAGTTAGTCTGGGCGTGGATGGCACAGCATCGAATGATTCGGGAAATATGCTCATGGAAATCAGAAATGCCATGTTATTATCTCGGTTGCGTGATGAATCATTTTGGCTCACCGCCCGGGATGTATTATGGATGGCGACTCGTGGTGGCGCCTCGGTTTTAGGTCGGAAGGATATTGGACAGCTTTCGGTTGGGAAACAGGCTGATATTGCTCTATTTTCCATGGATCGGTTGGAATACGCCGGTGGTTTATCAGACCCAATTGCAGCACTCGTTTTTTCAGTGCGAACGGCACCAGTGGATAACTTAATTATCAATGGATCAATTCAAATAATGAATGGGAAATCAGCCATTGACGAAAAGGCTCTAATTGATTCTCATAATTTAATAGCAAATGTAATGGTGCAAAATGCGCAACAAAAAACAGGACTAAAGCTATTATAAATCTATAATTATGTGGTATTCTATCAAATCTATTATAAAACCAGATACCTTGGCTGAAGCGTATTCACTTCAACAGGGTGAGAGGACGACCTTGTTTTCAGGTGGGAGTTATTTGGTCGCTGAAAATAATAAATCCATCCAGACTCTTATCGATATTAATGGCGTAATTAGCGATAAGGTTACTGTTAATAAAAAAAATGTAAATATTGATGCTGGAGCGACGCTTCAATCATTTATTGACTCTGTAAAACACACTAAGCCCAACTGTCGATTGCTTGATGGAGCCAAGAATTCGTGTCCATCAAAAAACATTAGAAATCAACGGACGTTTGGTGGGGAAGTCGGGCAAAATAGACCGAATTCAGAAATTCTTGTCTTTCTTCATGCAGTAGATGCAGCTCTCACGGTTTTTACGAATTCAGAAAAAACCATATCCATTCGTAAGTGGGATGGGAAAGGCATTGTAACCAAGATAACATACTACCCAAAACAAATTGATTCTATCGAATTACAACGGTATTCCGTACTTCCTTCTGCTCCCGCCATTGTTATTGTGGGAGGAACCAGAAGAAGTGGACAATTAGAGTTCGCTATCGGGGGCACTGCAAATAATATTCAAACATTTGTTGTACGTATTGATGATGAGACAAATAATTCCATTGCCAATATAGCCCAAAAAGCAATCAGTCAATTTATCCCGGACCATTTTGGTTCATTGAATTATAAAGAATCGTTAATTGCTACGGCGGTAAAACGAGTGGTTGACGCATTATGACGACTTTTACAATAAACGGCAAAACTGTAGCAGTGGATTTACGAGCAGGAACCACTTTATTAGATTATTTACGCGAACATGGATTTTTTAGTGTGAAATATGGCTCGGACAAAGGCGAGACCGGTTCAGATTCTGTTTTGGTTGATGGAAAAAGCATGAATGCGTCACTCATGCTCATACATACGCTTAATGGGAAAAATGTTGAAACGGTTGAATCATTTGCACATGGTAGGGAGGTTCATCCCCTGCAAGATACATTTATTGAAGAAGGAGCAATTCAGTGTGGATATTGCACACCGGGGATGATTTTAGCCATTGAATCTCTGGCAAGGGAAAATGAATTACCGTCTGAAGAAGATGTAAAGGATGTATTGGCAGGTGTCTATTGTAGGTGCACTGGATATGTAAAACCTGTCAAAGCTGCAATGCATTATTTAATCGCTAAGAATGGTGATACTCGATGAAGATTGTCGGACAGAAAACTCGTCGAGTAGACGGATTAGCATTGGCGAAAGGCAAACCAGTTTTTGCTGATGATATTCCTAAGAAAGATTTTCTTTATTTAAAAATTCTGCATAGTCCCATTGCCCATGGTCGAATAAAATCCATTGATAAGAGCAAAGCTATGGCTGTAAATGGTATTGCAGCAATTTTAACTCACGAAGATTTCCCGATTCATTATTTTACTTCTGCCGGTCAGGGTTATCCCGAACCATCACCGAGGGACACTCGGATATTTGATGATACGGTACGTTTTGTTGGTGATCGGGTAGCGGTTGTGGCTGGCGAATCCCTGGAAGCGGTGGAAAAATCGGTAGAATTGATTCGTGTTGACTATGAGGAACTCCCGGCGATTTTTGATGTGAGAGAGTCGATAGACAACAAAACCATCATTCACCCGGGCAAGGATGGGTTTAGTTTTCTCCATGATGCAAAGCGCAATATTTCTGCCAATATTGATGAAGAATTAGGAAATGTGGAAGCCGGATTAAAAGAATCCTCCCATGTATTTGAAGGTACATATTTTACGCCCTACGCCCAGCAAGCAAGTATTGAGCCTCATATCACACTTACTTGGTTGGACGAAAATGACAGACTCGTTATACGAACAGCGACTCAAGTTCCTTATCATGTTCGCAGAATTGTGGGAGAAGTCTTAAATCTTCCTGTAGGAAAAATTCGTGTAATAAAGCCAAGAATCGGTGGCGGATTTGGTGGAAAACAGGAAATTCTTAATGAAGAAGTGTGTGCCGCCGTGACAATGGCGACTGGGAAACCTTGTCGGTTGGAATATACTCGGGAAGAAGAGTTTTATGCCGCTCGATCGCGCCATCCTCAATATGTTACTTATAAAATTGGACTCATGGATGACTTGAGTATTAATGCTATTGATATGGAAATACTGCAGAATTCCGGTGGATATGGTCCCCATTCACTTACAGTAATGTCCGTAACCGCAAGTAAAACGCTTGCTCTTTATCGCTCACCAAATATTCGAATTAGAGCAAATTCAGTTTATACTAATCTGCCTCCAGCCGGCGCTTATCGCGGCTATGGGGCTCCCCAGGGATTCTTTGCCTTGGAGTCACTCATGGATGAAATTTCCGAGGAACTACAAGTTGACCCTATCCTGCTGAGAAAAAAGAATTATTATGTAGAGGGCGAGGAAGTTCCCATTGCCAAGGTATTGGGTGAAGGTCGTGATGGATTCCCTGTTATTTTGAATACCAATGGAATTGAAGCATGCATTGACCGCGGTCGTGAACTTATTGATTGGGACATCCTACGAAAATCAGAAAAAACTGGAATATTTAGACGCGGAGTTGGGCTGGCAACAGTTGCTCAGGCTTCTGGTATCGCCGGTGTGGACATGGGCTCTGTATTTATGAAAATGAATGAAGACGGCAGTTTTAATTTAAATGTTGGCGCTACGGATTTGGGGACGGGTTCTGATACGGCCTTAGCGCAAATTGCGGCAGAAGTTTTGGATGTATCTGTAGATAAAATAATTGTTCTCTCATCCGATACGGACACTACTCCATTTGATACAGGAGCGTATGCGTCCAGTACAACATACATTTCCGGTGCAGCAGTAAAAAAGGTTGCTGAGGATATTTTGCGGCAAATATTGGAACAAGGGAAATTAATCCTTGGAGTAAATGAAGCGAAAATAGCAGACAATTCCGTAATAGCTGATAATGGCAAATCAATTACGTATCAGGATATCTGTACAAAATCGTTCTATACCGACCATCAGAAGCAAATCCAAGCTACTGCATCCAAGATTAGTTATGATAGTCCACCGCCTTATAATGCAACTTTTGCAGACGTGACTGTTGATACAGAAACAGGATTTGTAAAAGTAAATAAAATCGTATCAATCACAGATTCTGGTCAGATAATTAATCCACAAATGTCGGAAGGTCAAGCAGAAGGAGCGATTCCACAATCGCTTGGAATGGCATTATCAGAATTCATGATATTCGACGAAAAAGGCAGAGCCATTAACAAAAATTTCGAAGATTATCATATTTACACATCCATCGACATGCCTGAAATCGTGGCTGAATTCGTCTACACAAATGAACCGACAGGACCATTTGGAGCAAAAGCGGTAGCGGAGATTCCCATCAATGGTCCAGCCCCGGCAGTTGCAAATGCCATTTACAATGCCTGTGGAGTTCGAATCCGAAAACTACCAATCACACCAGAAGCAGTACTCACAGAATTTCAAAAAATTACTGACGAAGGTTAATAATTAGTATATATTAATTTTCTGAGATTGTATTTAACGATATCTAAATTCTATATATTAGTATCAAAATAGAGCCCTGCGCCGAACAACTGAACCTTTTGATATTCCAGTGTACTGTAGGGTAAGTGGCCATTATAATATTCCAACATTAAGCGCAGAGGTTTGGCTTTGGTTCTCCCGAATTCCAATCCAACTCCCAATTTGAAATTTGGTTGAAAATCATTCTGCTGGAAAATCTTAATATCTGTTCCCGCCAGAAAACCCAGTTCAGGATTGCCTGTTAATGGTCGAGAATAAAAATAACCCACCTGTGCAGCCAGACGCTCCCGAACCGTATTGGGACTAAAATTGACACCCGCTCCTACATAATATCGCGAATTGCCGATTTCAGTGGATCGGGTAACATCAATTTGCTCATAGTTCATAACATTTGACGTTGGCGATACAATTTGATTTCGGATTATATAATCATCTCCCAAATGGGAAGATTGATGAAAAATCGTAAATCGGTAAGTGTGTAATCTGCGAACTAAATGGGCAACCCCGGCGATGCGGTAGTCTGCATTCTGGAAACCACCCAAATAATTAGAGCCAACATCAATCACTGTAAACTGACTGTGAATGGCGAATTCAATGCCCAATTCAAACCCACGTTCCAGATCATCCTCCCAGCGAAAATACATTTTTCGAATCCCCAGATTGATAGGAGCATAAACCTTCTGCTCTAAATCACCTTTGCTGTGGATTCCTAAGAGGCTGCCACTTAATTGACTGGCTGATGGATCAAGAATTATTGTTTTAAAATAACTACCTTCCGGTAAAAATGTGAATTGGCTTTTTCCGATTGCTGGATTCAATAGTAACCATGAAATCAAACTGACAAATGATATTATTTTGATATTTATCCGCATGGAGTCAAATCAATTGTCCAGCAAGTGCTCCACTGTGCTCGCCATGATCAATGATTACTTTGCCATTCACAATTACATAATCAATTCCCGTGGGATATTGATGCGGGTCGGCGAAGGTAGCATTATCAATTACAGTAGCCGGATTAAAAATGGTAATGTCGGCAAAATTTCCTTTTTGCAGACTACCGCGCTGTTTTAGGTTGAGCTTTTCAGCAGGCATAGAAGTCATCATTTTAATTGCTTCAGGTAATTCCAACGTTTTTTCATCACGAACGTAGCGGCCTAAAACTCTAGGGAAAGTACCATAGTAGCGGGGATGTGGTTTTCCCTTGTATAAAGCTCCATAGGTCGCTGCGGTAGACCCATCCGATCCCACCATCACGTGCGGGGATTTAAGAAACGCTTTCAAATTTTCCTCATTCATGGCAAATCCCACAATTCCAACATTTGTGCGATCCTCAATAAGAAGATTCCGTACAAAATCAAAAGGTGGCATTGCGGCTTCTTCAGCACATTCTTGAATTGATTTTCCTTCCCATATTTTATTTGCCTCGGTTTTACAATTACTTATAAGCAATTGATCCCAACCACCAATTCTTCGGGCGCGATCTTCAGCATAAGCGGCGATCCCGTCCAATTGACTGTAATCTTTCAATCGCGTTAGTACATCTTCAGTTGATCCTTGCCTTGACCAAAGTGGTAACATACTTGATAACCCCGTACCCCATGCATCGTATGGATAACGATCAGCTTTGACAGGTAGAATAGCTGCGGCATTATCCAGCATTTCCAAAATATATGGTACTTTGTGCCAATTATTTTTATTACAAACCTTTAAATGTGAGATTTGAGTTGAAACCCCTGTTTCACGACAGATTCTAAGTGCCTCTTCAAGTGCCTCTTCAATGTGATCATCTTCGTTTCTCATATGCGTAGCATATACACCATTATGTTTTGAAACCGTGCGACATAGCTCAATTAATTCTTCAGTTTTGGCATAACTACCCGGAGAATATTCTAATCCAGTTGATAACCCCAGGCTACCATGCTCGATAGATTTTTCAAGCAAACTACGCATTTGGAAAAGTTGATCTTTGGCAGGTTGAATATCATTTCGTCCAATAACGGCTGCGCGTAAATCACCGTGTCCGGTAAAGCTGCCGTAATTCAAACCAATTCCTTTTTGTTTGAGTGTATTATAAAACCCAGGGATGTCATTCCAGTCTGCTTCAAAGCCATATTGTGTAAACCATCTATCAGCTGATTCTACCCGATCTTCTTCCGTCATTGGGAATGGTGATGACCCGCAGTTTCCGCCTATTTCAGTTGTGATTCCCTGGCGGATTTTGCTTTCACCGCGAGGATTGACAATGAGTTCGATGTCGGTATGTGTATGAATATCAATGAATCCCGGTGTAACCGCTAATCCAGTGGCATCTATGATACGATCTGCACTGGCTGAAGAAAGGTTATCAATTACAACGATGCGGTTGCCAATTATTCCCAAGTCAAAATTGCTAGCAGGATTACCCAATCCATCGTGGATCGAACCATTACGAATAATTATGTCAAAGCGATTCTGTATTGAAGAGCCAACAAGAACGCCAGCAGAAACGATAGTAGTAGTTTTAAGAAAGGATCTGCGAGTTATTTTTTTGGACATGTGAGACTCCAAATAATTATTTGTTAACTAGTCGGCTTTAATGTGGCAAAATACCTGTGTGCTTCTTTCATCACTCTGGGAGCTAAAAGTAGCGTTGCTGTCATCGTTGGAATGGCCATTAGGGCGTACATTCCATCAACAAAATTGACAACCATATCGATTGTGACCATGGCTCCAACGATCAATGAGAGGGAATAGAAAATGCGATAATATTTCTTGGTGTTTGATCCGAATAAGTAGCTAGTACATTTACTGCCATAATAAGAATAGCCGATCATAGTTGAGACGCTGAAACTCAGGACACATAACATCAGAATATAACGACCACCCTGTCCCATTTCCTGGGTAAATGCCATTGTAGTCAACGTTACTCCATTGACCTCACCACTCTGCCAGGCGCCGGAAACCAGGATGACAAGACCGGTGATGGTACATACAATAAGCGTATCTATAAATGGACCGATCATAGCCACCAGACCTTCCCGGACAGGTTCTTTTGTTTTAGCAGCACCATGAGCCATTGCTTCTGTTCCGATACCCGCTTCGTTTGAAAAGGCAGCTCGCTTGATGCCGGTAATCATAATGGCTCCCAAGGATCCACCAAGCACAGCATCGCCTGTGAAGGCATCCTGAAAAATTAGCGCAAAAAGACCAGGGATTTCTGAAAGGTTGGTTACCAGAACAAAAATACCTGCTGCCATATAGATAATAACCATTATGGGTACCATTCGTGATGCAACATATCCAATCCGCTTGATTCCACCAAAGATGATACTTGCCACTATAATGGTCATAACTACACCAACCAGAAAGTTGCCCAGGTGGGCATCACCGGAAAAAACACCGGAATTATGAAATACTTCATCCCTGATAATCTGAGTTAATTGATTGGCTTGGAACAATACCAAACAACCAAATAATCCGGTGGCGCTGAAGATCACAGAAAGAAACTTGAATCTTTTCCCCAACCCATATTCAATATAATACATTGGGCCACCCTGAATTACGCCTTGATCATCTTTGCCACGATACATGATAGATAAAGTGCAGGTAAAGAATTTGGTGGCCATGCCGACTATGGCACTGAGCCACATCCAAAAAAGAGCACCGGGGCCGCCAGTGGCAATTGCTATGGCCACGCCACTGATATTACCCATACCAACTGTGCTTGCCAGGGCCGAGGAAAGGGCTTGATAATGTGGTATAGCACCGGGATCATCTTTGGAATCGTATTTGCCTAATAATACATCAATCCCATGACGAAAATATCGGAATGGTATAAACCGGCAGAAAAATGTGAAGAAAATCCCACCACCAAATAGAAGAACCAATAATGGCATTCCCCACATAAAATTGGAAAAACTGGCTAGCAGATTATCAAGAAAAGAATAGAATTCGTAGTATTTTGTCATCGTTTCCTACATCGTCATTGGTTTTGTTATTGGACGGAGAATCTATCCGTGAAATGTAATACTAAATCGTCAAAAAATCATTTAATTGTTAAGAGATACAAAGGACAGACAAAAAACTATAGTTTTAGTTCTGCAGTAACAAACCAGTTATTACTATAATAAATTTTGATTGCATATGTTGACAAACAAACCCCATTTCACCGAAGGAAACAGGGTTTGTCGAGGAGCGGAGAGAGAGGGATTCGAACCCCCGTTACCCGAAGGTAAACCGCATTTCGAGTGCGGCG
>JABMOV010000037.1 GCA_013203145.1 Fidelibacterota bacterium | reverse complement strand
GAAAAAGGCAACTCCACCAATGATAAGCACCCGCCATTTCACTTTGATGGGAATCAGAAAATAGAGGTAAACAGTGCGATTTGGGAATAGCATGCCGTAGGCCATTAATATGCCATAGATGGCACCACTGGCCCCGATAAGAACAGAATAATGTGATCCGATGTTAAATAGCGTCCACACCAATCCAGAACCAATTCCTGTAATAAAATAATATTTAAGAAAAGATTTTTGTCCCCAAATCACTTCCAATTCAGATCCGAACATCCAAAGCACAAACATATTGATAGCCACATGCCAGAAATCGCCATGGATAAACATATACGTTAACGGTTGCCACACCATAGGCCAAATTGTTTGCGGTGATAAACCCAAACTCCCAACCATATTTACATAATCAACGGTCAGGGCTTTCAATATAAACATAATAATATTGGCACTGATCAGGATTTTGATAGCAGTGGCAAACATCCTTGGCTTCCAGGAATGTTGTCCGTATTCCGATTGAAATTGGTATCGCATAATTAGCGTTTCTTTAATCTATAATTTCGTATTCGGTTCCGCGGATTTAAAAGTGGCGTCATTGTACTTGGCAATGCTTCAGGAACATTGAGCTGAGGCATTGTAAACAAGGCGGCTTCAAGGGAAGGTTCATTCATAAAGACTGACACAATATTAACGAATAAATCGTGAGGTAAAATACCTGAAATTTTCTTAAAACCTAGGGAACGAAAACCATCTCTGATTATTGTAGCGCAACTTCGCATAAAAAAATTAAAATCGGGATATTTCTCAGGTTTTTCAGGGTTAGGTGGCGTGGAATGAATTACTTCCAATTGATGGTTTAAATATTCAGATAATTTATCAGTATCTAAACCAAAGATTCTGATACCGTGGATCGTCCGCATAAAATTCCGTCCGAACTTATCAAAATATGCAGTGCCATCTTCTTTGATTTCAAACATTCCAGTATCAGGAGAAGGTGCAAATTCACCCAGAGCGGGACGATAAAAATATTCGTCAGGTCTCATTATTTCATTTTCATTATATAAATGGGAAAAATTGAAAATTTTTCCATTGATATTTACTGCATTATGACCGAAAAATGAAGCAGGATATTTAACCAACCGTTCGTTATAATAGAATTCTACAAAGGAGCGATAAATAGGTTTAGAATCTGGCCACATGATCAATATCGGATGATCGTTTTCATAATCTTTTTGTGGAAGAAAACGGGCGTTTACAGGTTTTCCTAACCAGTGTTTTAGATAGCCATCCCAGATTGGGACATCCTGCAAAATGGCATGTCCATCGTTGGAAATTATCCGTGGCGAACCAGATGAATTATCAAGGATACCTTTGTAAAGCGATTGTTCTGTCATACGACTAACTGCCTTAAAACTTTCATTGACTTCAGCTCATTCATCCCCTCAAAATGTCGCCGAAACTGATCATAGATATAGTTGCTAATCGTTTTTTTTTCTACTGCAGAAATCTTTATTTCTGGTATGTCCGATAAATCCGTGTTTAATAATAATGATAGAATGTGCTGGCTATTTATTTTATTAGCAATAATACCATAATCGGGTAGTTCTTTGTTTAAAATATCTGGTTTGAACCCCATGATTGTGAGAACTCGTAATTGATAGTGCCAGTATAAGATATTTTTTGGAACTAATCCCTTATCAAAAGCAGATATGACAGCCACAAGACTATCAAATAATTCAGGATGTGGATCATAATTCACCATCGTTTTGTCCGTGATCTCTAGTAATGCCAAAGCCATGGAAACAGCATTGAGATCCTCAGAAAACCGTGACCAGATTTGAATAAAATCCGCTTTACTAATCGTCTGAATATCGCGCGTGTCTTTATGGTAATAAATTATATCCAAATAACTCAAAGGTTGAAAACAGGCGGCCATTATCGACCCTTTTCGTCGAGCGCCTTTTACGATGACGCTTACTTTACCGGTTTCCCTTGCGAAGACATGAGCGATAATGCTTGTATCACCGTAAGGAAATCGTCTAAGAATTATTGCCGGTGTCTGAATAATCATATCTATAAATGAAAATTTAACATGTAAAGACTTAGCATGCTAAGTCTCTACACATAATAAAACTAATAGGCTTTTGCAAATATCACTTCGTGAACAGCGGGTTTTCCTGTATAAACACAGGATAATCCTGCAGGTTTTTCATCAAACGGAATCACTCGAATTGTTGCTTTTGTTTCTTCTTTAATGGCCGCTTCCGTTTCAACGGTACCGTCCCAGCCACACCGTACAAAGCCCCCATCATTTCCGATTATGGACTTGAATTCATCATAGGTTGAAACGGTATGAGTGTTCTCCTTGCGGAATTGTAAGGCTTGATTAAATAATGTTTGTTGAATATCATCAAGCAACGCAGGAATTTTTTCCTTCAGATCTGAAACAGGAACGAACATTTTTTCGCCTGTATCCCGGCGAACAAGAACGACTGTTTCATTCTCTACGTCGCGAGGACCGACCTCCATGCGAAGTGGCACACCTTTCATTTCCCATTCGTTAAACTTGAATCCAGGAGAATTTTTAGAAGCATCCACATTAAAGCGCACACTGGATGAAGACATGTTTTTCTGAATTGGGGAGAGGAATTCTGACACTTTTTGTTGTGATTCTTCGTCCCGCGTAATAGGAATAATCACAACTTGGTATGGAGCAACTTTCGGAGGTAAGCGTAATCCTTTATCATCGCCATGGGCAAGAATAACTGCACCAATCAAACGTGTACTCACGCCCCAGCTAGTGGCATATACATACTCCTCAACATTGTCCGTATTTTGAAACGTGACATCAAATGCTTTTGCGAAATTTTGTCCCAGATTGTGTGAAGTGCCGGACTGAAGAGCCTTTTTATCGCCCATCATTGCTTCAATGCAATAGGTATGTTCTGCACCGGCAAATTTCTCTGTATGTGATTTCTTCCCGGTCAAGACAGGGATAGCCAAAAAATCTTCTGCCAAAGTGCGATACACTTCTAACATTTTCAATGTTTCTTCTTCAGCTTCTTCGGCTGTGGCATGAGCCGTGTGACCCTCTTGCCATAAAAACTCTGTCGTACGTAAAAATAATCGAGTACGCATTTCCCAGCGAACAACATTCGCCCATTGATTGATAAGAAGTGGTAAATCACGATAGGATTGAATCCACTTTTTGTACATGGACCAAATGACGGTTTCAGACGTTGGTCGGACAATGACTTCTTCTTCCAGCTTTGAATCGGGATCAACCTCAAGACCACCGTCAGCAGCAGATCTCAAACGAGTATGGGTAATGATAGCACACTCCTTTGCAAAGCCCTCAACATGTTCAGCTTCTTTAGCCAGGAATGATTTTGGGATAAATAGCGGGAAGTAAGCATTGACATGTCCCGTATCCTTAATCATCTTGTCAAGGGCCTCTTTGAGATTGTCCCAGAGTGCGAATCCGTAAGGTTTGATTACCATTGTACCTTTTACCGGACCATAATCTGCCATTCCAGCTTTGGTGACAACATCGGTATACCAGGCTGAAAAATCTTGTTTTTGTGAAGTAACGCCTTTAACCATAAGAAGTGTGATTTCTATTGTTTATGAAAATGTTTATGAAAAAATGATGAGAAAATTACACAGGGAAACATCGAATTACACGAATCAATCTTTAATCTGCAACTACGAAAATCGAATTACATAAATATGAATCATGATCTAAGTGCCGAATGAACACATTTTAAAAACCCACATTAATTCCCCAATAACGGGTACATTTATACTGACATTGAATTGTGTAAACAATTAAATAACAACGATGAGGCTTTACTAAACGAGTTGATTCGTCTAAATTCGCCGCCTCAAAAAGGAGTGTTTATGAAACAATGGGTCGTTATTTTAGGTTGTTCAGCGGGGCATGGTGGGGCTACTGCAAAACGACTGGCAGAAGATGGTTATGGCATAATCGGATATCATTTTGATCGTGGAGAAGTTCGTCGTCAAGGCGAAAAACTGAGAGACGAAATTGCAGAAATCAATGGCGGGAGAGTTCATTTTTTCAATAAAAATGCCGCTGATATTGATATCATGAATGAAGCCGTGGAAATTATTAAAGAAATCACAGGTGGTGAACCAGTAAAACTTCTGCTCCATTCCATTGCCTTTGGCACAACCATGGATTTACTTGGTGAAACCCATGTCACAAGAAAACAAATGGACATGACCGTTCACGTCATGGGAACATCTTTGCTTTACTGGACTCAACGTTTACATGATGCTGGATTATTGGCTGAAGGGTCGCGCGTTATGGGATTTACCAGTGAGGGAAATTATGTCGCCATGGAGGGATATGGTCCTGTAAGTGTAGCAAAAGTTGCCATGGAAGCCATTATTCGTCAAATTGGCTGGGAATTGGGTCGCTTTGGCGTTACTGCAAACGTCATCCAAGCCGGTGTAACACCAACCAGAGCATTAACAAAAATTTCCGATCGATGGGAAGAGTGGATAAAACGTACGGAATACCGTAATCCCATGCGACGTACAACAACACCAGAAGATGTAGCTGGAGCAGTATCCATGTTGTTACAATCAGAAGCCGATTTTATCAATTGTTCCACTATATACGTTGATGGCGGAGAACATCGTTCAGGACGGATATATTAAAAAGTAAAATATTTTATAAAAGAAAAGCCCTGAGAAATCAGGGCTTTTTCAATGCTATAATAAAGATTGCCACATCCGCCTTTTGACGGATTCGCAATGACGAAGAAGAGGTTCTCTAGTCTAAAATTTCTTTGTGTAGATCAATCACCTCATATCGATCTTCTAATATGAAATTATGATTGAACGAAACGCGAAGATTTGCTTCTCGAACCCACACAGCGGCAATATGTTCTTTTCTTTCATTTGTCTCAGCGCATTCCAGAAAGAGAACGGATTGATAAATATCCAGGCACATATCCACGATTCTTTTTGCAACATAATCGGTGTACTCTGAATCTTTCTTCTCTTTTAAAAAAGCGATTGCTTCGTATAATAGAGGAACCATGGCTCTTGCGACACGGACAATAGGGTTCAGTTTCCGTGGAAATTCATACTCAACGAAATCCTGAA
Source organism: Fidelibacterota bacterium (assembly GCA_013203145.1). Classification (GTDB taxonomy): domain Bacteria; phylum Fidelibacterota; class Marinisomatia; order Marinisomatales; family JABMOV01; genus JABMOV01. Next base: position 7,034 of record JABMOV010000037.1, on the reverse strand, counting down.
AAATTTTATCCATAACTCCCGACAAAATGCCACCAAGTGCACCAACAATCTGTAATTGGGAAGTACCCTCATAAATATTGGTGATTCGCGCATCACGGTAATAGCGCTCCATGTCGTAATCTTTCATGAAACCGCTGCCACCCATAACCTGAATACCTTTATATGCAACTTCGTTGCTCATCTCAGAATTATAATATTTAGATAATGGAGTGAGCACGGACGCGAAACGCTCATTAGTTTTGATTTCTTTTTTCATGTCAAGATCAGGAGCTTCGCCTTTTTCGGCTGCTTCTTCCATGCGCGCAATACGGATTTTAAACATATCAACAACACGGCCAGCTTCGTAAAGAAGTAATCGCCCGGCTTCAATTTTTAAGCGCATATCGGTGAGCATATCATAAACTGCAGGGAATTCAATGATGGGTTTGCCGAATTGAATACGCTTTTCAGCATATTCTTTGGCTTCTTTATATGCAGCTTCTGCGATACCAATTGCTTGAGCAGAAACACCCATCCTTGCACCATTCATCAATGACATTACATATTTAATGAGTCCGCGTTTCCGTTGACCAACTAAATAAGCAGGCGTATTGTTGAATGTCATATCGCAGGTAGGCGATCCGTGAATGCCAAGTTTGTTTTCTAATCGGCGAATGTAAATGGTATCATCCTTGGAGCATACAAACATGGAAAGCCCACGTCCATCGTGAGTTCCTTCTTCCGATCGGGCTAAAACCAAAAGTGTATCGCCATTTCCATTAGTGATAAATCGTTTTACACCATTTAAATGCCAGATGTTTGGATCTTCACCGGGTTGAGGAGGAATCGCTGCCATTCGCACCGACTGTAAATCAGAACCAGAATCAGGTTCTGTTAAAATCATAGCACCCGTTGCTTCGCCGTTGGCCAATCCGGTTATAAATTTATGCTTTTGTTCTTTTGTTCCAAATTCGTTAACCGTTTCGCCAATATCTTGCAATCCAACCAGATTCATGAGTGAGGCATCGGCACGAGAAACCATTTCCAATACAGCCAATTTCACGACTTGGGGCATATTGAGTCCGCCATAAGCGCGGGGCAGGGATATTCCCATCAACTGTGCACGTTGAAAATCGCGAAGATTATCCTGTACTAATTTGTGGTAGGTTACTTTTCCATCGGTAACAGTATTGCCCTCACGATCTATTTGACGGGCTCGTTCAGCAACAGGTCCTGCACAGAGTTCACCGGCTAAATCGCAAATATCAAAATAATTTTCAAGGGCTTCTTCAGCATTTTCTGGGGCAAAATCATATTCATTTGCATCAGAATAATCATTTTCCACGAGATCGGCCAGGGTTTTGAGTCCAACGCGCTCAAGATTAAATCGAATATCGGGCGTATCTTTAAAATAGTTACCCACGACTAACTCTTTCCTTTATAGGCTTTAATCATCATAGGCAGAACTTTGTGGAGGTCACCAACGATGCCGTAGTGCGCAACATTAAAAATCGGAGCTTCAGGATCATTATTAATGGCAATGATTTTACCTGATTGGTCCATCCCTGCGCGGTGCTGTATAGCACCAGAAATACCGCAGGCAATATAAAGTTTTGGTCGAATAGTGGTTCCAGTTTGACCAACCTGATGTTCTTTACCGATATACCCATTATCAACGGCAGCACGAGATGCACCCACAACGCCACCGAGGGTCGCAGCCAATTGTTTGATTAAATCAAAATCTTCCTTGCTGGCAACACCGCCACCGCCTGCGACAACAATACTTGCACCTTTCAGATTGACTTTCTTTTCATGGATCGTACGCTCAAGAACGGTATTAATAAATTGAAGCTCATCCCATTTAATGTTTTCGAAAGGTTTAATGGCACCGTTTCGATTTCTATCTTGTGCGCTAAGTTTAATTACACCCTCGCGGACGGTTGCCATTTGCGGTTTATGCTCGGGAGTAATAATAGCGGCAATAATATTTCCGCCAAAAGCTGGACGTATCTGGTATAAAATATTCTTAAAAGTTTTCTTCTGCTTTTTGTCTTCATGATCTCCGATTTGGAGGTCGGTACAATCTGCCGTGAGTCCTGTTCTTAGGTCGCTCGCAACCCGTGGAGCCATATCCCGGCCAATGGCTGTTGCTCCAAATAATACTATTTGCGGTTTTGATTCACGTATAAAATCACTTACGATTTTTGCATAGGGCAATGTTTCATAAAACTCTAGGCGACCATCACACGCGGTATGAACCGTATCACAACCATATGAAATAATAGTTTCACCATGGATGTCTACATTCGTACCGGACAAGATAATGGCATCAACATTGACACCTAGTGTATCGGCAAGTTCTCGTGCCTGGCAAACCAGTTCAAGGCTTACTTCGGCCACTTTACCGTGGTCCATTTCAATGAAGACCAGTACGTTTTCAGGTTGTTTAGCCAAAAGTCCGATCCTCAATGAGTTCCACAATCATTTCTCTGATACCCTCGGGAGTTGGTTCCACTTTTTTTAATTCGGATGCAGCAAATACAACACTCTGTACTTTTTTAACTTTGGTTGGACTACCTGGCAATCCGATTTGTTCATGATCGGCACCTACATCATCGGCGGACCACGTTTCAATAAACAAGCCTTTTGATTTTAACACTTTTTTCTTCTGCTCAATTTCATCCAAAAGAAGTTCCATTCCGTATTCACCGGTTGTTGAGCTGCTTTTTATTTCTTTCTCAGCTTCAATGGATGTTCGTGCTTTTTTATATTTCATCAATCGTTTGGCGCCAAATGTTCGTGGACGGTTGGCGGAAGAGGTCACCGTAATGAGTAAAGGCAAGGAAGTTTCTACCGTTTCACTAACGCGCCCAAGAGTTCGTTTTAGGGTAATAGCTTTTTTATCTATATTAACAACTTCTTCGACGTATGTAAGCTGGTTGATGCCAAGTTTTCCTGCAACCTGAGGACCAATTTGTGCTGTATCGCCATCGATGGCTTGCCGGCCACATAGGATGAGATTTACATCACCAACTTTTTCAATACCAAGTGCAAGCGTATATGATGTGGCAAGTGTGTCAGCGCCGGCAAAATGACGATCAGTAATGAGAATACCAGCATCAGCACCCATATACATAGCTTCACGAAGAATATTGGCAGCTCGTGGCGGACCCATCGTCATGACAGTGACCGTGGCATCAGTGCGGTCTTTAATCTCCAATGCCATTTCCAGAGCGTTTAAATCTTCAGGGTTAAAAATAGCCGGAAGGGCACCACGGTTCACTGTGCCATCGGCTTTCATGGCATCCGCTGTCACGTTGTGTGTGTCAGGGACTTGTTTCGCTAATACAATAAGTTTTAAGGGCATAATTAGTGCGAAAGATATTAGCGCTGGTTCATATTGTCCAACTCTTTTTTAGGACAAAATAGTCCATTATTTCAAATACCCCCGAAATTTGATTACAGTGAGTTTTCATCCGCAATTATCTCATGGAATTTTTGAGTACAAGAAAATTTGTTAGTTTAATTTATCCCATGCCTGAAAAAGATTTTTATCAACGAATTGCCCCAATTTATGATACACTTTTGACCCCCCTCATTAAAAATCTGAGAAAAGAGGTTGTGCGTTGGATATGTGAAACAAAGCCCCATCGCGTACTAGATTTGTGCTGCGGGACAGGTCATCAACTTTCCCTTATCCCTGATGAAATTTTAGCGTTTGGTGTGGATTTATCTCCGGCAATGCTTCATAAAGCCCAAGAAACGATACCTGGGAAATGTATTTTGGCAGATGTTACCAAAACGCCATTTGCAGATAATTCTTTTGATTTAATTTTATCCCAGTTTGCGCTTCACGAAAAACCGATGGAAATCATTGAATCAGAATTGCAGGAAGCACAGCGCTTGCTTAAACCAAATGGACAATTTGCTATTATTGATTTTGCACAGTCAACCAAAAAAGGTCTTTTACCGTGGGTGTTCGCCAAAGGAATAAGTTGGATAGAATCCCACACCGATGACACACACTCATCCAGCTTTAAAGATTGGATGAAATACGGCGCCTTGGATTCTATTATGGAATCAAACGGCTGGATAAATATCCGGCGAAAAGAGTATTATAAAGGAACGCTAGTCTTTGGAGTTTATCGCTATAGTTAAAGGGTTTATAACAAATCATTTTAAATGCTTGTTGATGTTTTTTAAATTAAATTTTTGTAGATTTACTTAATATAATTATAAATGGAGACTAAAATGAGAACACATCGATTTAGTATTATTTTTTTAAGCTTATTCCTGTTTGGTAGTATTACCGCTCAGAACATATCAGAGCCTATTTTATTAAGTCAAAAAAGCGCTATTGAAACATTGGCTTTCCGTGTAGGATTTACAAATGAATCTTTAGATGTTCATGTTGTTAATGTATATGGGAAACATTTTTATGAACTCTCCCAGGCTGAGGGCGCAGATTTGATAACAATATTTCAAAGCAGTAATCCACCGAAACCTGGAGCAATGAAGGCAGAAAGCGAATTACAAACCCCACCGAAACTTGTATTGGCGGATATATTAGAGGCAGGGATGGCTAAACGTTTCCATCTGATTGACGGTAATGTGATTCGTGGTACTATTCTTGAGATTGTTGAGGGTATCTGCAAAATTGAAACGGATGATGGCATTTTAAATATACCCACGGTCGATATTTTAGAAGAAAAAGCCCAAATCACAAAAAAAGATAACACCCGATATATCGGTCCAGTAATTCGTGAAACGCCGGAAGAAATTGTTTTAAGGTCAAAATACGGCGATGTCATTATTAGTAAAAAAGACATTCAGTCTATGGACCGTTATCATGGTGGAAAACTTGTACCGTGGACAGAAGAGAAAGAGAAGTTTTATACCGGCGAAGCACAGCTGATTAATGTATTCTTAGATCCTGTCGCTTTCACATTGTCAGAGAACACTTTTTATGTCAGCGGATTGTCCCTGGGATACGGGTTTACTGACCGCTTCATGCTAAAAACACGTTTTGGTTCCAACTTTTCTGGTGATTTAAATATTCATCCACATTTTAGATTTTATCATCGTCAGACGGGTACACACGAAGTTGCAGTGGCGTGGGGATCCAGTTTTCATCGTCGCTATCCGTTTAACACATTTGTTGCAAAATACTCACAAGCCGTCATTCGAAAATCGGACAACATGGCTTTAAATGAAATAGATTCAGATACATTAAGTGTTGCAAACGTGATGGTTGATCCAGACGAAAGAGGTACTTACGTTGATATGTATATCGTTTATTCTCAACGACGGTCACGGGAATCAGGTCGTGGTAAAGTGGGTTGGAGCATGGGGGCAAAAGCTCAGTTGTGGCCAGGAAAACCTGAGCTAGATAGTCTTTATAAATGGAGCGATGAAACAGCGTTTAAAATTCCTTTCCGCTTTTGGATGTCTTTTGAATATGATTTGCGGAAAAATTTGAAATTTGTAGGCTCTATTTGGGCAGACAATGGAAATAAAGCCCGCAATCTTGATGTTGTGGCTGACGACTATTTAAGTGATGATACACCCTTTGTATTTGATTCTCCCAAGGGCACATACAGCATGTTTGACTTTGATTTTGGATTCTTATATGCCTTTAGTGAAACATTCCGATTCGGGGTTCATTTTCAACAGCCCTACCTTGATTTTTATTGGGAGTTTTATGAATTCTAGATGATGGGGTAAAAGGATGAGAAATTCATTAATCGGAGTCTTGTTTGTTTTAATAATATTTAGCTCTGAGAGTCAAGCCCAAGATCCCGATGCTTCATTGCAGGGGTTGCGTGTGCAAAAACAGCTAAAAACGTGGGTTGATTACGACATTATTGTCACATTTAAAGATCAGTCTACGGCAAAAGGACGCTTAATAGAATCAAATAAATCATCCTTGATTGTCAAGGATGAGAGTGAAATACGGATTATGTATGAGAATATACGCTCCATATCTATAAAGCCGGGACTAACAGAATTGGTTATGGGCTTAGGGCTGACGGCGTTGGGAGGCGCTTTCTGCTATGCGGCTACTATATTGGTGGCAACAGACGCAACAAGCTCACAACAAATATTATCCGGGACACTAGGTCTGGGCTTAGGGGCATACTTCGGGTATGGCATTTTTATGAAAGATATTTGGATTGATTTAGAATGAAACAAATTGGGTTTTCGATTTGTCTTATAGTTCTTTTAAACGGCTGTTATAATAATGCACATCTCCGAACGCAGAAGGTTTTGAAGACTGACGAAAAAGTATACTCCGGGAGCACAACGATTAATATCTCGGATGAAATCTATGGCGATTTACAATGGCCAGGCGTTATAGGGTTTCGTGGCGAAGGATCAATGCTTATTGGAAAGCCGTGGGGCGAAGTAGGTTTGTTTGGTGGATTGGGAATTTTTGATGGGGGCGTAGGTTATCTTTTCGGATTGGACTATCACCGTTACCGATGGACAAAAAACGGAACGGGGTTAAAAATAGGTGGTCAGTCTGAGATAGATATTATTCCTCAAAATAATGAGTGGCAACCCAATGGATACGCCCTTCAGCTTTGCCCATCAATTTCAACAATTACGAGTCCTCAAAAGAAATTATATGGAGGTTTCCACGGTCTCTATTCACTTGGACGATTGACAGCCATTAGGTGGGATTGGGATGAAGAAGAGATTTCTTATTCACAAATAACTTACGGTTTTGGGGCAATGGCTGGAGTTGAATTTGTATTTAGGAAAAGCTCAATTCAATTTGAAATAGACGCATCTTTTATTAATGGTAAAAGTCACGTAGACAAAACCTTCGACAATGATTACATGACTAGAGACTTTTCAACAATTCTTGTATCCGGTTCGGCCGGTCTGAATTTCTTTAAACCGGAGAAAAGACACGCAACGAATGATGGCCCATATCCAAAACCGATAACGCAACTGAAACAAAATGTCCCCCAAAAGATAACGTTTGACCCTATCACAGGAAAGGAGATCGTAGAGGATTCAGGAAAAGGGGAGTTTGACCCGCTTACAGG
>JABMOV010000036.1 GCA_013203145.1 Fidelibacterota bacterium | reverse complement strand
GTTATTACTATAATAAATTTTGATTGCATATGTTGACAAACAAACCCCATTTCACCGAAGGAAACAGGGTTTGTCGAGGAGCGGAGAGAGAGGGATTCGAACCCCCGTTACCCGAAGGTAAACCGCATTTCGAGTGCGGCGTAATTAAGATGATTCTTCGTCGACAAATACTTTTGAATTGATGCTTGTGTCCCGAAAATGTGTGTCCCGAAACATAGAATCCCCATTATTAGTGCCACAATACCCACTTGCATAAGTAGGAAAATCAGATTCAAGTCTGCTCAACCTGAATTGTGCATATTTCTCTGTTACTTTGACAGTTGTATGTCCTAGTTCTTTTGATACCTGATAAATGTCCCGTACTTGTAAATATCGTAAGACTGCGAATGTATCCCGTAGGTTATGGAAGTATAAATCAGGTTTGCCGACGGTTGCACAGGCTTTTTTAAAAACCCTGCTATATTTTGTAGTGAATGTCCTTGGTAATGCAGTAGATGAACGTAATCTGGATTGGAGTTGTTCAACAAGGCTCATCTGATCAGAAGTTAATTCAATCTCTCTTTGGATACCTGTTTTAGATTCCGATGGGTTTACAATCAACCACTTACCGTTTAATTCTCCGTTAAAGGGCTCTCTCAAACGGCATCCGGTTTCCCAGTAAAACCTAAATACCATTTTGTAATGAGGGTCTAACCAATCCAATTTCATTAATTCTGCCATATCCTTCTCACAAAGGTACGAAATTGATTTTTGAGGGATTTTGAGCATAGTTATCTTAGGAATCGTTATATCATGGTCAGAATAATCAATTATCCAATTTATAAAGGCTCTCAAACGGATCAAGTTAATATTAACACCTGTATCACTAAGCTTTTTTGATAAATATGTTTTATAATTTTCAATTTCATTATTACTTATCTTTGTGACAGGGAAGTTTTTACCAGAAAACTTCATAAAATTTGACATGCAGGAAGATGCTCGATTGATAGTGCTTTTTCTTCTTCCATTTCGTTGCAAAAAACACAAATAATCTTGGATCGCTTTAGTAACAGTATATTGTATAAATTTAGTATTGCAGTTCTCGTTTAACCATGGGAATGAAAAATCCATTCCATTTTTAATATCATTTTCATACTTATTTACTTCGGCAAGCCTAATCCATGCATCAGCTTTTGATTCAGTCCGAAGGGGGATAAGTTTTTCTTTTTCCCTCTGACCGTCCCAAGTTCGGATACGTGCATACCATTTGTTTCTGCGTTTTCTAAGTGTCGCCATGTTAATTATTAATAATGTGTCATATATTGTCTTACATAATCTAACATATTCAAATTGGCAAATCAAGATTATAATGTCTAACATTGTTTATCGTGAAACAGAAGAAATCAGAGTTTATATCCTTCCGCACAACTGAGGATGTTAAAAATATGCTTGATGAATTAGGCGAAATCAATGATAGACCCCTATCAGATGTAATCCACCAGTTATTGAGGTATTTTGTAAAGAACCCGCCAAAACAGCTCCCGATTCCTGATAAAAAATAAATATTCAACTTCCGAGAGTTTTTACTGAATAGAGCAACCGATCTTGGTATGGTGTGTAATATACTTAGCATACACTGTTTTGCTTTATAACGGAAGAATATTTCAATTTCAACCACCAATGCTTGGTATATATATATAGTCTTGGAAAATCAAAGAGTCAGAGAAAATTCGCGCTCGACGACAACCTCTTTGAATAGCAAAGTAATGAAAATTAAAATCGTTTGCTACTTCTTTGAAAATCAAACTTGTACCTCTTTGAAAATCAAAGTTGGGATATAAGTCTTCATCAATATTTTCTTCCGCTATGATACGGATTTGCAAATTCTCCGATCAGTTTGTAATACGATGGTGAACCATACATACCGCCCTTGCTAACCAAAATGATAAAACCAGTATCTTGTAATTCTTTAAAACCCCTGGAAATTGTATCGGTTGAAAACATGTCTAATAACTGTGAATAGGGGAGAGCTATCGGTTCATCAAATCTACCATTCGAGTTTTTACGAAAATATGAATACATAACTTTAGCTTTGGAGGACAATCCTCTATATGATGGATGATCCAACATATCAATTCTCAATGGTACAAACGGTTTAAGTCGCTTTGATTTCTTTCCCATCTTTAGATTAGATACAATAAATATTGATTTGTAATTTTACATACATTACTCAATTGTCCATTTTTAGGTATAAGTCCTTTGCATACTAAGGATTTTTTAAGAAATGCTTCTTTAACGACTCTATAGTCGATTTATCCGGTCTACGGCCCATACGGTATGGATAGATAGCACATTCTGTCACAAGACAAAATCGAACCTCTTTATATCGCTCTGCTGTGCATTGAAGGCATTTTTTCCGTATTGATTTCACAGGCGTATCATATGGTCTACCCATTTAACCACCTTTGAATATCTGATTCTTGAAAAAGTAATTTCCCAAGTTTTCGACTACAATTTAATTGACCCTTATTTACTGCTCTTCTGATAGTAGATATACTAAGGGAAGTAAATTCAGAGGTTTCTTTAATATCTAAATATCGATGACTATGTTTTAAGTCTATCTTTTTTTCAATACTATTAAGTTTCTCAAGTAATATTTGATCCATTATTTCTCCTCAGAAGTACACAATCGTATTGAAATAGAATACGTGTGAACTGCTTTGATTATGATTTGATAATTATTCCTATTCACATAGGAAGATTAGTGCGATAAATAATGAGTCACATACTGGGGAACACTGTACTTCTTGTGTGTTCGTCGAAAGAAGTACAGTAATTAACAGTAATTGTTATAATGAGTTAGGTGAAATAGCTCTATTTTGTAATTTTATCTAAAACTGTTTCTGGGTTTTTTAGACTCCAATATCCACCATCAATTACAATTTCTTCACGTAGAAATGACTTTGCAGGTTCTTTCCTAAATATCCTTGTTAAGCTATCACGATAACTCTTCTTTATACCTACCTTATCCAACTCCAATACTAAATCGTTATGCTTTGTAGTACCCATTTTGATTAGAGCTTTAATAAGATCGTATCCCAACTTTGGAAGTTTTACCCTAGACCCAATAAAATCTGGGGGCATTGAAATCAAATCTGGATTGATACTTTTTGAAGTTAACCAATCTTCAAATGCCTGAAACGGTAAGAACCAAACACTTGTTTTTGTCCATGTATCGGTTAAATCATAGTATTTCTTCTTTTCCCTTATATAGCAATATATTATTGTATTAAACCATTTTATAAAGTCCTCATTATCCATTTCTATATAGTATTGATAGAAATCTTTTGATTTTATTCGCAATACAAAATGACTGTAATCGAAAGGAATCTCGTCTGAAACTTTTTCCCATATTGTAAAATCATTTCCATTCTTTTCTGCTTCACCTTCATATACGGAAACTTTATCAATTGGTCTGAGATATTTTATCGAAGGTTCATAAACTATTTCAGTATCATTAAATGGTGGATTTATCAATTGTTTTATTACACGTAAAACAGGATCATTTTCTTTCATTTTGTGTGACCTCTCTTAATAAGATGCATACATATTACCATATTTGGGCGTTTTATACACATATTCACAGTTGTTTAGTATAATCGTTCCATGTAAACTTTTAACGCAACACAACTGTTTTACAGTTTCATTAACTGCTTTAGCCCATAGCGGACTCGGGTGGGAAGACATTCCCCCTGTTCGCACCCTATGGGTATATTAGGCAGTTGTGTTGCAATAGCTACCTGAGGCGTCAGGGGGATTATTGTATGAATTATATTTTCCTTCTGATTGCGTTTTAGACGTGGATTCTTGCATGTTGGAACAGATGAAAAGGAATTAGAATATGTTTATGTTTTCTAAAATTAAGAATCTGATGAATGCGTATCAACAATGTCGAGAAGAACTTATTGTATCCCTTTATCGAGTTATGTGTTCTGTTTTAGATGATACATATGGTCATGATAGTTCAGTCAATATTAAGAGATCAGTTGGAGCAGTAATTAACATCGAAACCTTGAGGGAGGAAAGTTCTCCTGACCCACGGTTAGGAGGTTCTCAGTTTGACAAAGATTTAGAAAGTTTATCCAAATTAACAGCAATTCAAGAAGCCTTTGCAATAATAATAATGCTAGATGTGTCCCTCGGGGAAATAAAAGATCTCGATGAAAGTTATCGTCGTCTTGATATTGCTAGAAATCTAGCTGGGGATTCTTTTAATCATATTAAATCATTAATAGACCCCCAGTTTACAAATGAAAAGATTGTTAAGAAGGAATTAGGGATTATTTCATCTAAGTTAATTGAAATATCGAACTATAATATTTTGGACATCTGATAAATATGAGAAAAATTGATATTTTTGATATTTTTGAAACACTATATGAATATGATAGTGAGAAAAAATACACATTATCGGACGCTATTGATGAGATGAAGGATATGGGTTATGAC
>JABMOV010000035.1 GCA_013203145.1 Fidelibacterota bacterium | reverse complement strand
TTTTAAATGAATCTCATAATAATTCACATCGTATGCGGCCTGGAGTGCGCTTATTTTCCCACCTGACGGATATTCGGCTTCATTAAAAGCGGATAGGTATGTAAAGAGGAAGATGGCGACAGAAAATATGATCGTTGTTTTTTTCATATGATTGTTCGGATTGTTAATTTACCAAGGTTCGTCCAAACATTAATGGTATTATTATCCGTGAAAAAGATTAGTACAAATGCCTGAATTACCAGAAGTAGAAACTGTCGTAAAAAGCATTAGACCGCGCTTAATGGGAAAAACCATTGACTGTATTTCCCCTTGCAATGATTATATAAATGTCTTTGCTCCACAGTTAGCCTTAACGCTGCAAACAAAATCAGCCGGACAGCAAATAACAGATATATATCGTCGTGCTAAGTATATCATTATTGTTCTTGAATCTGGGTTTTTAACTATCCATTTAAGAATGACCGGGCGATTGCTCTTTTCTTTATCTGATGATGACAAGCCGAAGCATATAACGGCCAAATTCATTTTCACAGATGGGTCGGAACTCTACTTCAAGGATTATAGAAAATTCGGTCGTATTCATTATCATGATTCTTTGACGAATCTAGAAAACAAGCTGGGACCTGAACCGTTAGACGATACTTTTTCGTCAATTAACTTTTATCAATCTCTCCACAAATATAAGCGACAAATAAAGGGCTTGTTGCTTGACCAATCGTTTATTGCTGGGGTTGGAAATATCTATGCCGATGAAGCTTTGTGGGCGGCGCGAATTCATCCCGAAACACATTCAAACTCTATAAGTCGCATAAAATCAAATCGGCTATACCAGGCATTAAGAAGTATTTTGTCCAAAGCTATTGAACAGCAGGGAACGACTATAATTAATTTCTATTTCGGCGAAGGTTCGAAGGGCAATTTTAGAGACGCTCTTAATGTTTTTGACCGCCATGGGCAAGAATGTCATCGGTGTGGGACAACTATCAAAAAAATCAAAGTCTCTCAGCGGGGAACTCATATTTGTCCAAAATGCCAGAAAAAGAAAAGCCCCGATAAATCAGGGCTTATATAAGGGATTGTTGGAATTGGAGAGCTCAAAATTAAGTCTATTTAGCTTTTGTGTTTGTGATGGGTTTCACTGATTTTGTTCTTATGAAAAAGATTTTTACATTTTTGTCTTTTGACTTTTATATTGATACTGAATTATACCTTTTCCCGGAACCACATCAACCGCTTTAATGAGTTCCAAAAACAATCGTTCTTCTAACCCCGTAAACAATGGAATCCCTTTACCAAACACGAGTGGGTGGATTGTTAAATAAAGATGCGTGAGAAAGGGTGCAAACATTGTGTTTGTTCTACCGCCACCGGCAATAAAACATTTCTTGGCTTTAATATTTTCGAGAATCATTTTTGGTTCGTCGTCACGGTGTACAACGATAGTTTTACGACCTTCTAATTCCTTGTCAATTGTCTTCGCCGTATTAGAACCCATAATAACGGGGAATCCCATTGTCTGTTCTTTGAATACGTGTAAATCTTCGCTCCAGGTTACAGGATCGTTTTCGTTGCGGGCGATATATCCATCGGCGGTGATGGCTGCTATTAATATTATATCCATATTTGAAATTATAGAGTAGAAGCGGTAAAAGGAACATTGCGGAAGTTCAAAACTCCCGCAATGTTATGTTTATTGTATGCTATTCTTTTTCTGTCGGCTTACCATTTTCGTCAATTGTCCCCGCTGTAACGGTTACAAGAGAAGATGGATCAGCATACTTTTTAATGGCAGCGTTTACTTGCTCCAATGTTAAAGCATTAATCAATGATGGATATTTATCCAAATATTCAACGGGTCTTCCACGTTCAGCGTTTGTCAAAATTTGACCGGCTTTTCCGCTGGTAGTTGCTAGTCCAACTTTGTAAGAACCTGTAATTGTTGATTTTTTTGCGGAAAGCTCTTCTTCGGAGATTCCTTCTTCAGTCCATTTTGAAACTTGCTCCATCGTAGCCGTTTTTCCTTGATCCAGCAAGGATGGTCCAAAGGTTCCCCAGGTATACCAATAGCCATCTTTACCGTTGTCAACGCCACGCACCGAAGATCCTATGCCGTAGGTTAAACCTTGTTCGTCACGTACAGTTTGCATCAAGCGCGCTGAAAAATTTCCGCCTAACACATACACACCAACAAAAAAGGGATAATAATCCTCATGATCTCGATCAATACCAATGGCTTGACCAAAGTAGGTGTCTGTGCTGGTCTTGTCTTGTATTGTCACATTGCTCACAACCTTTTTTCCCGGGTTGGCTTTTTTGTCCGTTTTTTCAAGTTTTAAAGGAGATTTCTTCCAACCTTTAAAATGCTTTTTTAATGATTTCGCCAGGGCCTTTTCGTCAATATCGCCAACGGCCACAACGGTCATAGATCCCAATCCATAATTTTCTTTTTGGAAGGCTTTCAAATCGGTAGCTGTAACCTTTTCCACCATTTCGATTTCTTCATCAACGGTGAAAGAATAATTTGGATGTCCTTCTGGGTACAGGGTGCGCATAAATTCTCTAAACGCTTGTCCTCGGGTACTTTCTTTTGCACGCTGCAATTGACCCATATACCGTTTTTTGGTTGTTTCCAGGTCTTCTTCATTAAAGGCTGGTTCTTTCAATTGTTCTGCCAATAATTCGATCGCCAATGGAACATCATTTTTTAAACATCGGATATCAAACCCAACATGATACTGGCTACTGTAAAAACTTAACTCTGCTCCGACTGATTCCAGTTTTTCGCTAATTTCAAATTTATCCTGTTTTTTAGTGCCCTGGTCTAACATTGCCGCTGTTAGATCTGCAATTTTACCATTAGAGGCCGGACTAAATTCATCTCCACCTAAAAAACTTCCTGTTATGGTAACAACGTCTTTGACGGGTGTTGACATGGTCATTAATGTTAGCCCCTTGACGACTTCCTTCGTTTTTATCTGATCGGCCATTGCCGCCCCAGATCCGCCAGAGGCCGGAACCGCAGCTAATGGGCCACCTACAGAAAGTCCGTTTTCGGGTCGCCAATTCAACGGTTGATGTACTGCTTTTGCGCCCAGATCGTTTTCGCCCACCGAACCTGCATTGGATTGTTGGTCTTTCGCTACAGGAATAAAAACACCGGTTGTGCTTTGGTCTTCGTCTAGATAAGTATTCGCAACGCGCTTTACGTCATCGGGTGTAACCTTCTCAATATTTTCTACGAATGTTGTGTAATAAGTCCAATCGCCCATAGCAATGGATTCGTTGAGCTGACCCGCAACGGAATAAGAGCCGTCTCTGCTGAAAGCTTCATCCGCACGAATTTGTGCCTGCGCTCTCGCCACTTCTTCTTTTGTGACTCCATTTTGCTTAAGGTTTTCTAATTCTGTCAGGATAATTCCTTCGACTTCGTCTGGATCGGTTCCAGGCGTAAGGAAAGCATACGCGACAAACAATCCATTGTCGTGGAAGGGGAAATCCCACATAAACAGAGACGTTGCTAAACCTTTGTCCACAATACTTTTGTATAAACGGCTAGATTTTCCATTGCCAAGAATTCCCGACATAATTTGAAGCGGGTAAGTGTCTTCATGAGAACCTTCCGGCGTTTTATACGCAATGCCAACGATGGCATTTTGTCCTGAACGTTTAATAACAATCCGACGCGGACCTTCTTGTTTTGGTTCTTTTGTATACATTTCAGGAATTTCGTGGGGGCTAGAGCTATGTTTACCAAAATGTTCTTTTACCATTTTTAATGCTTCGGCAACCTCAAAGTCTCCAATAACTGTTACTGTAGAATTATTTGGCCAGTAAAATGTATCATAAAATTCTTTCAAGCGTTCAATCGGAACGTTCTCAATGTCTTCTTTCCATCCAATGGTAGAATGATGATAAGGGTGGGCCTGATACGCTGTAGCCCAAACATTTTTATCCAAAACGCTAAAGGGGTCATTTTCTCCGCGATCAAATTCGTTGCGAACTACGGTCATCTCTGATTGTCTGTCCTCTTCGCGAATAAATGCGTTCCGCATACGATCAGCTTCGATGCGTATTGCACGTTCCAGGTGTTCGCTGGGCATTAGCTCAAAATAATTGGTCCTATCCATCCAGGTTGTGGCGTTGATT
Source organism: Fidelibacterota bacterium (assembly GCA_013203145.1). GTDB lineage: Bacteria > Fidelibacterota > Marinisomatia > Marinisomatales > JABMOV01 > JABMOV01. The sequence continues at coordinate 42,549 of JABMOV010000035.1, read as the reverse complement.
TGTGCGCCCACGTCTTGGAGAAGCGTCCAGATTGGAGTGCCTTTTTCTTTGTTGAACTCCGTTGAACCTTTAAACATTAAATGTTCTAACACGTGGGTGGAGCCTGTGTATCCAATGGCCTCATTTCGTGATCCCACGTGGTATGTAACCATAAAGGTTGCAACCGGTGCGGAGTGATCCTCCATTAATAATACTGTTAAACCGTTTGAGGTAAGTTTGTATTCCTCAATCCCGCCAGAGGTTTTTACAAACTCATATCCCTCAACATTTGTTTTTGCCATAATTCCACCTGTTAATACAAGACTGCCCAGAAGGGCAAAGATGATTTTTTTCATTTGATATCTCTTTGTTTAATTAGAAGATGCTCTCAGTCCGTTTATTGACAGCAATATTGTTCTTTGGATGTCTTTGGATTGAGAATAAATCAATTCTACTTATGCCTGTTAAACGTTCGTCCAACCAGCCACAAATTTCACGTCTTCAACGATTAGTTGCAACGGTTTCTGCACGTTTTAAACAAAACCAAATAAGGAGCATTGTATCGCCTATTTCTAATTCTTTTCAGCAACTTTTTTCAGGCTTTCCCTGGAGGGGAAAAACTGACCAGTTGTTTTCATATAATCTTGATATCTTTTTCCAAATTGCTTCACCAAAGACCGCTCCTCCTTTTGAACCAGCCATGACCAATATATTGATAATGGCAATACCGATATCAGCAAAGACCACGATTGTTGGGAAATTGCAATCAACCCCGTAACTGAATAAATCAAACCGCTATAAAAAGGGTGCCGTACAAATTGATATGGTCCTTCGATTGCCAATTTGTTGCCCCATTCAGATTTCTTTAATTGAATGAAACTGCTAATGAGCAAATAGAGAAGATCCCCTCCAAACATGGCAATGAGCGTCCAACTTAACCAAAAAGTTATTTTCATTTCAGGAATTGGTATAAAAATGTCAATCGACAGGCAAACGCTCCAAGCGGCAATAGTAACGAGTAGGCCGGGAATACTAACGCCCAGCATTCTTTGAATTGGTGATCGTTTGGTCATTTATATTTTCTTTGGAATGTATAAGTCTGTCACGGTTCCCTCATAGACTTCGGCTGCATTGGCGAATGTTTCTGTTAATGTTGGGTGGGGATGGATAGACAAACTAATATCCTCTGCATCTGCACCCATTTCAATTGCCAAAACGCCTTCTCCGATAAGATCGCCGGCGTTCGGACCTACGATTCCTACACCGATAGTGCGTTTTGTTTCCGGATCAAAAAGAATCTTTGTGCGACCCTCGTTTCTTCCTATTGCCAAAGAGCGGCCGCTGGCAGCCCAGGGGAATTCGCCTTTTTCATAGGGAATTCCTTTTTCTTTTGCTTCTGTCTCAGTAAGCCCCACCCAGGCAATTTCCGGGTCAGTAAAAATCACCGCTGGAATAGCTTTGGCGTCAAAAGATGCTGGTAAACCTGCGATTACTTCGGCTGCAACTTTGCCTTCGTGGGTTGCCTTGTGCGCCAACATGGGATCCCCTGTAATATCGCCAATGGCGTAGATGTGGGGAACGATTGTTTGCTGCTTTTGGTTAACAGAAATAAAACCTCTATCCGTTGGTGTAACGCCCACCTTTTCTAAGCCCAGGTCTTCAGAGTTTGGTTTTCGTCCAACAGAAATCAACACCTTGTCGAAGGTTTCATTAAATATTTTATCTCCAGCCTCAAAGGTTACTTCTAACGATCCGTCTTTTTCTGACTCTATCTTCGCGACCTTTGTTGAAACATAAATCTTTTCGAAATCTTTTTTTAGTTTGCGATGAAGGGGTTTAACCAGGTCCTGATCGGCACCAGGAAGAAGGTTTGGCATAAATTCAACTACAGTGACTTTCGACCCCAGAGATCGATACACGGTTCCCATTTCCAAGCCAATATAGCCACCGCCAACAACCAGCAATCGTTCAGGGATGTCCTCAAGTTTCAGAGCGCCCGTAGAAGTGAGGACGTTTTTGTGATCCATGGGAAACCCGGGAATTGTAGATGGACGTGATCCTGTGGCGATAATTGCATTATCAAATGTCAACTCGTGTTTGCCGTCAACTGTCTCAACCTCTAGAGATTTGTCGGAAGAAAACGTAGCTGTTCCCTGGATTACTTTAATGTTTCGCGCTTTTGCCATTTGTGCAATGCCGCGATTTAATTGTGAAACAACTTTGTCTTTAAATCCCCGCACACCATCCAGATCAATGGCGGGTTCTCCGTAAAGTACGCCGTGTTTTTTTAATGCTGTTGCCTCGTCCATTACTTTTGCTATATGAAGAAGCGCTTTTGAAGGTATACACCCACGATTCAGACACACTCCGCCCAGTTCTTGGTTTTTATCCACCAACGTAACTTCTTTTCCTAAATCCGCTGCTCGAAAAGCTGCAGCATATCCGCCAGGACCGGCGCCAATCACTACAAGCTCTGTATGGTTTGTTGTTTTGCTCATCAGGTTAACTCCAGCCCCTTTAGTTGACTGAAATCTGTCACTATTTCACCAAATCGTTTCGTAAATCGTGCCGCTTGAGCTCCATCAATTACCCGATGATCATAAGACAGGGAAAAGGGCAATATCGTTCTTGGTGTGAACTTTCCCCTTAGAAAGACCGGGGCGATTTTCGATCGCGAAACACCCAAAATTGCAACTTCTGGTGGATTAACAATGGGTGTAAATCCCGTTCCGCTGATTCCCCCCAGGCTTGATATAGTAAAACAGCCGCCCTTCATCTCGTCAGGCATCAATTTCTTCTCGCGCGCTTTCCCGCTTGTTGAAACCAATTCATCTGATAATTCACGAAAACTTTTTTTGTCAACATCTCTAAAAACAGGTACAACCAATCCGTTTGGTGTATCAATGGCGACTCCAACATGAAAATATTTTTTGTAAATAAGATTTTGTCCTGTGTTGTCCAATGAAGTATTGAACTCAGGCATTTCATTCAACAATTGTATAACCGCCTTCATAAGAAAAGGCAGAAGCGTTACCTTTCGGTTTTTGTTTTCATTTAATGCCATTAGCGTTTTTCGAAATGCCTCCAGGTCTGTAATGTCTGCTTCATCAAATTGGGTAACGTGGGGGATGGTTTGCCAGGCTTGTTGAAGGCGTTCCCCCGTAATCCGTTTAATTTTTGAAAGCTTTACAGATTCAATTTCGCCCCATTTAGAAAAATCAATTGCCGGCATCGTCACAATTCTTGGTTGTCCGATTCCCGCTCCCGCCAACGCTGCTTTAATATAACTCTGTACATCTTCTTTGGTGACTCGGCTTTTCGAACCAGTACCGCTTACCAGTGATAAGTTGGCGCCAAGTTCCCTAGCAAATCGTCTGACAGACGGACTGGCAAATGATGATTTTTTCGATGGCGCTGGGGGCGTTGGTGATGCTTGTGCCTCAATTTTAGTTTCTACTTCTTGCTTTTGCTGAGAAACCTCTTCCTTTGCTGATTCTGTTAATGGTTTATCAGCTTTTCCATCAATAGCATCTTCTTCGGCTGTTTCAACTTTTAGCAAAATCGCGCCCGGTACAATTTCGTCACCCGTTGACACAAGAACTTCTTTGACTAGCCCGGCATCATTTGAAGGGATTTCCATGGACGCCTTTTCTGATTCGAGAATAATAATTGGATCGTCAATGTTCAGCTTATCGCCAATTTTCACCAGAACTTCGCTTACTTCTACAGATTCGATTCCTTCGCCAAGATCGGGTAAAATAATATCTTTAATCATAAATCTTTCTTTCTATACCGTCCGAGGATTGGGCTTTTCCGGGTCTAGCCCATAAGTGTCCATGGCTTGTTTAACCAGCGCCGGGTCAATTTGGCCTTCTTCCATCAGGCTGTTTAGTGTAGCCAATACAATGTAGTGACGGCTTACTTCAAAAAAGTTGCGCAATTCTTCTCGAGCCTCGCTACGGCCGAACCCATCAGTCCCCAAGGCTGTAAAATTGTGTTGTACAAAAGGCGCTATTTGTTCTGCAACCAGTTTCACGTAGTCTGAAACCGCAATAACCGGACCCCGATTGTATTCAAGACATTTGGTCACATAAGGCATTTTTAACTCTTCGTCCGGATGCATGATATTCCAACGCTTTTTATCTTCACCATCCTTGCGCAATTCACTAAAACTGGTGACGCTCCAAACATCCACATCAATATTCCAATCGCTTTCAAGGATGTTGGCTGCGGCAAGGACTTCGTTTAAAATAGGTCCGCTCCCTAACAATTGAACCCGAGGATTGTGACGAACTTCGCCTTCACGGAATTTGTACATGCCCTTGATGATACCCTCTTCAACGTTAGGTTTCATGGCCGGTTGATTGTAGTTCTCATTATACAGTGTAATGTAGTAAATAACGTCTTCATTGTCTTCAATCATGGCAGTTAAACCATCTTGCACAATGACAGCCATTTCGTATGCAAACGCTGGATCGTATGCGCGAACATTCGGTACCACCGACGCTGCTAAATGACTATGGCCATCTTGATGTTGCAAGCCTTCTCCCGCCAAGGTCGTTCTTCCGGCAGTTGCGCCCAATAAAAATCCGCGGGTGCGCATATCCGCCGCCGCCCAAATGGAATCGCCAACGCGCTGGAAGCCAAACATCGAGTAATAAATGTAGAATGGAATCATATGAACACCGTGGGTGCTATAGGACATTCCTGCGGAAATGAATGACGAAATTGCGCCAGCCTCTGTTATGCCTTCTTCTAATATTTGTCCATCTTTTGCTTCTTTATAATAGAGAAATTGATCTGAGTCCACCGGATCATAATTTTGTCCACTATGATTATAAATCCCTAATTGTCTAAATAATGGATCAATACCAAATGTTCGTGCTTCATCTGGTATAATTGGTACTACATTTTTTCCAATGTCTTTATTTTTTGTCAAAATGGTTAAGGCGCGAACAAAAGCCATTGTTGTAGAAATTTCACGATCTCCAGAACCGCCAATCAACTCATTGAATACTTCCATCTTTGGGGCAACTATAGGATCAAGCTCATGTTTCCGAGATGGGAGAAAACCGCCAAGTTCTTTCTTGCGCTCCAGTAAATACTGAATTTCTTCGCTATCCTCTGATGGTCGATAAAAAGGAGCTGTTTTTGAAACTTCATCCGTAAATGGAATATCAAATCGCGATCTAAATTGTAGCAGCTCTTCTTCATTGAGTTTTTTCTGTGAATGGGTGATGTTTCTGCCTTCTCCTGCTTCACCAAGCCCGTATCCTTTAATAGTTCGCGCAAGGATAACCGTGGGCTGATCCTTGTGGTTTACAGCTTCATTATAGGCGGCAAATACTTTTGCTGGATCATGTCCGCCAACTTTTAACTTCCATAATTCGTCATCGGTTAAGTGCTCAACCATTTGTGCAAGTTCGGGCGTTTTATTCCAAAAATGTTCTCGTATATATGCTCCACCCTCAACGACATATTTTAATAGGTCGCCGTCAACAACTTCTTCTATGCGCTTTGCAAGCAGACCGTCTTTATCTTTCGCCAGTAATGCATCCCAGTCTGATCCCCAAACCACTTTAATCACATTCCATCCAGCGCCTCGAAAAGCGCCTTCCAGTTCTTGTACGACCTTGCTATTGCCACGTACGGGACCATCGAGGCGTTGAAGATTACAGTTGACTACAAAAATTAGGTTATCCAGACGTTCACGAGAAGCAAGGGTAAGGGCACCTAATGATTCCGGTTCGTCCATTTCGCCGTCGCCTAAAAAGGCCCATACTTTTCTACCAGTATCTTTAATAAAACCTCTATCAACCATATAGTGCATAAACCTGGCCTGGTAGATAGCCGTGATGGGTCCAAGCCCCATGGATACGGTGGCAAATTGCCAAAAGTCCGGCATGAGATAAGGGTGGGGATAAGAACTTAATCCGCCGCCCTCAGCTTGCTCGCGACGAAAATTGTTAAGCTTTTTTTCGCTGAGGCGTCCTTCCAAAAAGGCTCGCGCATATATCCCCGGAGATGAGTGTCCTTGGAAGAAAACCAAATCACCCCCCGATGAATGGTCGTGTCCTCGAAGAAAATGGTTTTGTGCAACCTCCAGCAATGTCGCAGACGAAGCAAAGGATGATATATGTCCACCAATTCCGTGGCTTTCCTTATTTGCGCGGACTACCATGGCCATTGCATTCCAACGAATTAGGGACTTAATCCGTCTTTCCAGGGCTCTGTTTCCTGGATAGGGTGCTTGTTGCGCTGGAGAAATGGTGTTTTGAAAAGCAGTGTTTGGACTGTACGGCATCCGCACACCATTACGCCGTGCTAAATCTGTCAACTTTTCGATTAGAAAATGTGCTCGATCGGCACCTTCATTGTCCAATACGGATTGCAGGGATTCCAGCCATTCCTGAGTTTCCTCTGGATCTAGGTCTGGACAAAAAATCTCTTCACTCATATAATTCCTTTTAGAAAAGGTTATCGCCTTGGTTGCTAAAAGTAAAAATTACGAAGATTCCTTGGCGTAAGGTTAGTAATATTGTTTAAATAATCTTCGTAAGATATTATAAATAAAGACCTTTTTATCTTAATTAGAAAGCCCGACAAAAATTGGATCGTCGGGCTTTGTATTCTATTTTGACAGGAAAAGGTTTTATACGGTAACTTGATAATCCTGCAACATTTTAATGTAATTCGCGCGCATGAAAGATCCTGGGTCGGGTACATTTTTCATGCTCATTGACCCTCGCATTTGCGTCAGGCTTTCATATTCATTTTCGTCCATCCACGTTTCAATATCTTTTAAGATTTTTGTTATGTGTTCGGGGCCAAACTTTAAAAGAGCAGAAGCCATCATGGTTACATCCGCACCAGCCATAGTGAGCTTCAAAACGTCTTCCGCGGTGTGCACGCCTGAGGTGGCTGCCAAGGACATATCTACTTGACCACAGAGCACTGCAATCCATCGCAATGGTAACAACACTTCGTCAGAAGTGCTTAAATGAAGCGCTGATTTCACTTCAAGTTTCTTCAGGTCAATGTCTGGTTGATAGAAACGATTAAACATCACCAGGGCGTCTGCGCCAGCCTCTTCCATACGTCGCGCAAAAGCCGGAAGAGCACTGAAATAGTGTCCAAGCTTTACAGCTACCGGAATATTAACTTTTTCTTTAACACAGGAAAGAATATCCAAATGAACTTGTTTCACATGGGTGCCAGATTCATTGATATCTGTAGGTAAATGGTATACATTTAATTCAAGGGCGTCGGCTCCCGCATCTTCCATCATTTTTGCTTTTTCAATCCAACCGCCTTCAGACACACCGTTCAAGCTGGCAATAATGGGTATATCCACAGCTTCTTTTAATTGTCGTATTTGGTTCAAGTATTCATCGGGCCCTGCGGAAAAATCGTGATGGTCGGGAAAATATGAAAGAGACTCGGCAAAGCTATCGCTCCCGTGCGACAAATAATGATCCAGCTCTCCATCCTCGTGATAAATTTCCTCTTCAAAAAGTGAATACATCACCACAGCTGGCGCACCTGCATCCTCAAGTTTTTTTACTGTATCTATGTTGCGAGATAACGGTGACGCAGAGACTATTAGAGGATTTTTTAGGTCCATTCCCATATATTTTGTAGATAATTTCATTTCCGCCTCCTAATTCTCTGTAACAACTGGTTCAAGCTTGGCAAGCTTCTGATAATAATCATATTGTTCCTTTGCTTGTCGATCAGCCTTTTCTAGTAACATCTGGGCTCGCTCAGGCATGGTTTTAGTCAACATTTTAAAACGGTTTTCACGATAAATATAATCTTTAATATGAATCGTAGGAGCCTTTGAATCAAGGGATAGCGGATTTTTGCCTTGTTCCTGCGATAATGGATTATATCTAAATAAGGGCCAGTGTCCACTATCAACTGCAAGTTTGTGTTGATCCATTCCCTTGGTCATATTTATTCCATGGGCAATACATTGGCTGTATGCAATAATAATTGACACGCCCGGATACGCTTCCGCCTCCATAAAGGCTTTCACCGTTTGGGCATCGTTGGCGCCCATTGCCACTTTTGCTACATACACATTGCTATAACTCATGGCGATCATACCAAGGTCTTTTTTTCCAGTCTCTTTGCCTGATGAAGCAAACTTTGCAACCGCTCCGATTGGCGTCGCCTTTGAGGCTTGACCTCCGGTATTGGAATAAACTTCTGTATCCAAAACCAATATGTTCACATCTTTGCCTGAGGCAAAAACATGGTCTAGGCCACCAAACCCAATATCGTAAGCCCAACCATCGCCTCCCATAATCCAGACGCTTTTCTTTGTCAGGTTGTCGGAAATAGTTAATAGTTGTTTTGCTTCACGTTTTTTGCTTTTCTCAAGGATAGCGTTCATCGCATCCACGCGTTGCCGTTGCTCATAGATACCTGGCTCATCGGATTGGTCTGCGTCGCGTATGGCATCAAATAATTCTGTTCCAATTTCATCTTGCATGCCCTGGGCTAATTCAAGGGCATGTTCGCGATGTTTGTCCACCGTTAAGCGGAATCCCAAACCAAATTCAGCATTGTCTTCAAAAAGAGAATTTGACCAGGAAGGCCCACGCCCATCTAGATTTTTTGTCCATGGCGTTGTGGGGAGATTTCCACCATAAATTGAGGAACATCCCGTGGCATTTGCCACAAGCATGCGATCGCCAAACAATTGCGATGCCAACTTGACATAAGGTGTTTCACCGCAACCGGAACAGGCTCCTGAAAATTCAAACATGGGCTCTAAAATTTGTGATCCTTTTACGGTATTTTGTTTTACGCGATCTCTTTTCGCTTCAGGTAAATTGAGGAAGAATTCCCAATTTGCTTTTTCGGCCTCTCGAAGTGGAGGTTGAAATTCCATGTTGAGGGCTTTACGGCTCACGTTGGTTTTGTCTTTTACGGGACATACTTCAACGCATAATTCGCATCCCGTACAATCTTCGGGCGCAACTTGAAGTGAATAAACTTCCGAACTTTCCCATTCGCGACCTTTTGGCTTCATTGATTTAAATGTTTCGGGCGCATTAACAAGGAGCTCTTCTTCGTATACTTTTGGTCGAATCACACCGTGAGGGCAAACGAAAGCGCATTTGTTACACTGGATACAAATATCAGCATTCCAGACAGGAATTTCTGTTGAAATATTTCGTTTCTCCCATTGTGTCGTGTCCGTTGGCCAGGTTCCGTCTATGGGCATTGCGCTGACAGGGAGATCGTCTCCAAGGCCAGCAATCATCACAGAAGTGACATTTTTTATAAACGTTGGGGCGTGGTCAGGAATGAGTGAAGCGCTCACTTCCGTTCCTGTAACAGTGTTGGGGTGCTCAACTTTATTTAAATTGGCCAAGGTCTGGTCTACAGCGTTGTAGTTTTTCTTGACAATTTCCTCGCCTTTTTTGCCATAGGTCTTGTCGATGGCATATTTAATCTTTGCGATAGCTTCGTCTCTTGGAAGTATTCCGGAAATTGCAAAGAAACAGGTTTGCATGATGGTGTTTATGCGCTTGCCCATTCCCGTTTCCAATGAAACTTTCAATGCGTTTATATTGTATATGTTTACTTTTTTGTCCAAAATTTGTTTTTGGACGTTCCTCGGTAAATGCTCCCATACTTCTTCGTCACTGTAAGGGCTATTTAATAAAAACGTTCCGCCGGGAACAACATACTTCAAAATATCAACCGTTTTCAAAAATTCGAAATTATGGCAGGCCACAAAGTTCGAATGTCTGATAAGATATGTGGATTGGATATTTTCATTTCCAAATCGCAAATGCGAAATGGTCATACTGCCAGATTTTTTGGAATCGTATACAAAATATCCTTGAGCAAAATTGTCCGTTTCTTCTCCAATGATTTTGATAGAATTTTTATTCGCTCCAACCGTTCCATCGGCTCCCAGTCCAAAAAACATTCCCCGGAAAATATTTTCACCCGTTGTTGTATAAACGGGATCATAGTCTAAGCTTGTGTGAGAAACATCATCTACAATACCAATGGTGAAATGGTTTTTTGGCATATCTTTTAATAATTCGTCATAAACGCCTTTCACCATGCCGGGAGTGAATTCCTTCGAAGAAAGTCCATAACGGCCGCCAATTACAATTGGAGCCGATCCTTCTTGTGTTCCCTCAGCAAACGCTGTGACGATATCCTGATAAAGAGGTTCACCAATTGCGCCAGGTTCTTTTGTTCGATCCAATACTGCTATTTTTTTCACTGATGTGGGGAGCGCGTTTAGGAAGTGTTCAATAGAAAATGGACGGTAGAGACGAACTTTTAGTATCCCAATTTTTTCCCCTTGCGAAACCATGTGTTTTACCGTTTCATCCACAGTTTCTGCGCCTGAGCCCATAAGAATAATTACGCGCTCAGCCTCGGGATGTCCTTCGTAATCAAAAAGGTGATATTGGCGACCCGTCAACTTGCCAAATTTGTCCATAGTCTCCTGAACGATCCCCGGTAACACTTCATAAAAAGGATTGCATGCTTCACGAGATTGAAAAAATGTATCTGGATTTTGTGCTGTGCCCCGAAGAACGGGATTGTTAGGATTAAGTCCGCGTTTACGATGAGCAAATACAAGCTCATCATCAATCATGGCTTTTATATCATCCATGGTGAGCTGCTCAATTTTCATCACTTCATGGGACGTTCTAAATCCGTCAAAGAAATGAAGAAATGGAATCCGGCTCTGCAATGTTGCCGCTTGTGAAATCAGGGCAAAATCCATGACTTCTTGAACGCTGTTTGATGCCAACATTGCCCACCCCGTTGCCCGAGTAGCCATTACATCGCTATGGTCTCCAAAGATTGAAAGGGCGTGGGTTGCAATTGTCCGTGCCGAAACGTGAAAAACGGTGGCTGTGAGCTCGCCTGCAATTTTGTACATGTTGGGAATCATGAGCAATAATCCCTGAGAGGCTGTAAAGGTTGTTGTTAGCGCACCCGTTTGTAATGCACCGTGCACAGCGCCGGCAGCGCCGCCTTCGCTTTGCATTTCAATTACAGATGGAACCGTCCCCCAGATATTTTTTTGGCCAAGTGCGGACCATGTATCAGACTGTTCCCCCATTGGAGATGACGGGGTAATGGGATAAATAGCAATAACTTCATTTGTTTTGTGGGCGATATAAGCGGCGGCTTCGTTGCCGTCGATTGTGACCATTTTCCTGGACATAAATAGTGTCCTCCTCGTTTAATCAATAGAATCTCAAAAAAAGCAGACTAAAAATTACATAAAAAAGGACAAGGATATCCATTTCCATTCTTACTTATATGCTAATGTCTTTTTAATTGGCAGTAAGGTTTAAACTTCGATTGTTTTCCAGTCGCCCAGCTTGATTTTTCTAATCATCGCAAGCGCAAATAACACAATATATACCGCCAGGGATGTCCACGCACCCACAAATCCATATCCGGCAATTATGCCCGTAATATAAACGGCGGGCAAGAAAAATCCCCAGACAAGTACCGATTCAACAACCGCTGGATAAGTCGTATTTCCGGCGCCGGATAGCGCAAACCATAACGTCATACCATAAGCATCTGCAAATTGGACCAGTCCAAGAATTCGTAATCCAATGATACCAACCCTGATTACCTCTTGGTCCTGCGTAAAAATGGGTAGAATTTTGTGTGGAAAAACAAGAAAAATCAATCCAATGGTGCCCATTACAATCACAGACCATCGAACGCTTTCCGATATACTTTGCTCGGCTTTGTCAAAGTCTTTTTCGCCCATAAATTTTCCCACCAGTGTAGCGCAACTCTGACCGATTCCTGCTGCTGGCATGAATGAGGTCTGTAATATTGTAAATACGACCTGTGTTGCTGCTAACTCAATGACGCCAATCATTCCTACAATTTTATAGAAGGTTGCAAATCCTATCATCACTAACATTTCTTGAGAGCCCTGTGGAAAAGCCAACTTAATCTGTCTCCAGAGCATGGTCTTGTTAAACTCAAACGTAAAAACATGATATTTTTTTCGTATATCTGGTTCAAACAAATAAAATGAATAATGAAGAGCCATCCAAACTGAAGCGACCAAGGTTGCAACCGCCGCTCCTGTCACTCCCAGTTCTAGGAAGGGAAAGGGTGCCCACAATTTTCCCATCCAACCAACGTGCAGCGAATCAAATAAACGCTGAACGCCATCTCTGCCATAAATGAGTCCAGCGTTGAGATATATGTTTAAAAGATTTGACGTGACGGTAACATTCATGTGGATTTTTGTACGCTCGACACCTGTATAAAAGCCTTGAAAGACAAATCCGCCCATGGAAAAAAGCACGCTTAAAAATGCAACGGATGAATAGGCTATGCACAGTTCTGCAACTTCTTTGTTTTCAATAAATAGGGGTACAATCCTATACGAATGATAAAAGCCAAATATGGAAACCGGTAATCCAATTGCCAGTGCCAATAAATGACCATTGTGCATTGCTACGCCACATTCTTTGAATATTTTTTGTCCAAGACGGCGAGATGCCATTGTTTGGGTCGCAGTTCGAATACTAATTGCGAAGCTTAATATTGCCCACACCAACATGGCACCCATTCCTGTAGCAGCCAAAGCGTTTGGGCCGAGGCGACCGACCATGGCAACATCTGCCAAATTCATAAAAGTGCGACTTAGATTGCTCATGATCACGGGAAAAGCAAGAACCATGACCTGCCGAGACAATGCTTTATTTTGAGGATGGAATAGGTTTGGAATTAGTCGCACGTCGGTTCTTTGTCCAGAGGTTTTACGTCGATGTTATTTTCTTTTAAGAAAGCACTGGTTTTACTGCAAACGGGCGCAGAACTGCTAACCATTAGATATTTAAACCCTTTTTGTTTCAATCGCATTGCTAGGGCAAGTGCCTTTTCACCGTCTTTCATAATTAAACGACTTTTACGGTCAATAAGGATTACCGTTTTTCCGTCGGGTAGCCGCCCAACCTTATTGCGTTTGTGAAGCCCTGTTTCTTCTTCTGATATTATCGTAACAAGTTGATTTTCAATAAAATATTGTGGCATGGCAATTTGGAGAGTCTGATCCTTTATTAAGTTAATGTTTGGGGGTGGAGAATCTATATACAGCCAAATATCTGTTTCGATGATATTCTTTTCCAATGTGATACAGTTTTGATATCCAGTTGATACAATATGATACAAATCTACACATTCTTGCCAATTTGTCTCGTCGTAATGACAACTTATTGGAACTGGCATGGTCTTTGTAAAAGTAGTAATCGAGAGAAACGGAGAAGCCATGAGACGTTTTACACAAACAGAGCAAAAAATTATAGAGTTCCTGGATGACCGGGATAAAAGATTATTAGACGGAACGGCTTTGCCGCACAAAGTTGTTTTTGTCGATGAAATAGAGAAGGATAGTTTGATGGAGGCTATAAACCGTTTAGCCTCTGAATACGGAATTGTGGCAACAACGTAGACGAAAAACATCCATCTTATATTACCTCTTGGTTGAATCCCGGCATTTACATGTCGGGATTTTTTTGTTTCTACCACAAAATATAAACCTAACTTTTATTATGAAAATTCCTTTTGATTTGCTTCAAATTCACCCGAGAGTAAAAGAAGCTCTGGCTCTTGGCAGGCCCGTTCTGGCTTTAGAATCCACAATTATCTCTCACGGAATGCCTTTTCCCGATAATGTATCCTTTGCAAAAAAAGCCGAAAGGCTCGTTGAAGAAAAAGACGTAATACCTGCAACGATTGGTATTCTTGATGGGAAGATTCATGTGGGTCTCGCAGATCACGAACTTGAGATCCTGGCCTCACAACCTGCTTATAAAACAGGAATCAGAGATTTGTCCTTCGTCATGTCACAAAAATTAAACGGGGCAACTACCGTATCTTCTACAATGGCGATTGCATATAGTGCCGGGATTGAAGTGTTTGCTACCGGGGGAATTGGTGGAGTACATCGCGGTGCGGAGACAAGCTTTGATGTTTCGCAAGATATTCCGGCTTTGGGAGTCTATCCGATAATTGTTGTTACGGCTGGGGCAAAAGCCATATTGGATATACCAAAAACGCTTGAAGCATTGGAAACGGCCGGCGTCCCCGTTGTTGGATACAAAACAGCCGATTTCCCTGCTTTCTACTCGCGTTCTTCAGGAAACGTTGTCCCATATTCGTTTAATACTATATCAGAGATTGTTTCACTTTTTCTCAATCATTGTTTGTTGCAACGCTCACAGGCAATTGTTGTCGCCAATCCGGTAGCTAAAGCAGATGAGATCCCGGCAAATAAAATCGGTTCTATTATTGATAAGGCTTTAGTTGAATGTGAGAATAAAAACATTTCCGGGAAAAGCGTCACACCGTTCTTGTTGAAGACAATCGTAGAAATGACAGGGGGAGAAAGCTTGAAAACAAATATCGCTTTGGCGTTGAATAATGTAAAACTTGGGGCGGATATATCTAAACAGCTTTTAGTAAAAAAGAAAGAAAGTATTAGTTAGTTTTTAACCTTCAAGTGTTGCTCAACCGTTTCTAATAATCTTGCTTTACGGATTGGCTTTGTTAAAAATTCATCACATCCCGAGCTTAAACAACGGTCTCTGTCATGTGTAAAAGCGTGGGCCGTTGTAGCGATTACGGGGATGTTCTTTTTTGTTTCTTCGCTTTTAATATATTTAGAAATCTTTAGTCCGTCTTCGTTACCATGTAGCGATATATCTAAAAGAACACAGTTTACAGGTTTTGTTTCAATCTGGGTTATTGCTTCTTTGACTGTTTCTGCATAAAGCACATCATAGTCTTTAAGAAAATGATACATTAATTGTTTGCTGATTTGATCGTCTTCAACAACCAAAATCTTAGCTCGTCCCATGCCCTCTCCTTATAAAAAAATAAAAATATTCGCCTTTGATTTCCCTGGTGCGAATCGGCTCTATAGCCAAAAGTCTTATCTGTTCTTTAACGTGGTTTTTAAAAGAACCCGCGGAAGTTAATCAAAATCTTTGCTTTAGGGTAATCTTTATTTGCTAAAGGCTTTTTATGTGCGCTGGAGCCAAATCCCGTATTAAACCCAGAAGGTTTTATTGCTCTGTGTTGAACAAGATAAATGACCAAATATCTGCTTGTTCCTCAATCACTTTTGCGGTGGGTTTTCCTGCTCCATGGCCCGCTTTTGTTTCAATTCTTATTAGGGCTGGATTGCCAAAACCCGCTTGTTTCTCTTGCAGTTCTGCTGCATATTTAAAAGAATGAGCTGGAACAACACGGTCGTCGTGATCCGCTGTGGTTATCATAATCGCCGGATAGGGAACATCATTGCGAATATTGTGAAGCGGGGAATATTTAATCAGGTTTTCAAAATGTTCTTTTTCGTCACTTGAGCCATATTCTACTGCCCAGGCGTATCCAATGGTAAACTTATGATACCTTAGCATATCCATTACGCCGACTTGTGGAATGGCAGCTTTAAATAAATCGGGGCGTTGATTAACAACGGCTCCAATAAGCAACCCTCCGTTTGACCCGCCCTTTATGGCTAAATGATCAGGCGATGTGTATTGTTGGGCAATAAGGTGTTCTGCGGCTCCTATAAAATCATCAAATACATTTTGTTTGTTATGTAGCATTCCCCCTTGATGCCAATCTTCACCGTATTCACCGCCACCGCGAATATTGGCTAGAGCATAAACTCCGCCTCGCTCAAGAAACACAATATTGCTGATGCTAAAATAGGGTGTTCTGCTGACGTTGAAACCACCATACGCATAAAGAAGGGTTGGGTTTGATCCGTCGCGGACCAGTCCTTTTTTATGAACTATAAACATGGGAACGCTGGTGCCATCCTTACTTGAGAAGAAAACCTGTTTTGTTTCATATTCTTCGGAATTAAAACTGACCTCCGATTTTCTAAAAATGGAAGATCTCTCAGAAGTGAAATCATAGCGATAAATTGTTGATGGGCGTGTAAATGATGTAAACGAATAAAACGTCTCTGTTTGGTCGCTTTTTCCGCCGAAGCCGCTAGCTGTTCCGATTGAAGGAAGCGTGATTTCTTTTTCAAACGAACCCTCACTGCTGAAAACTTTAATTCTGGTGCTGGCATCTTGCAAATAGTTTGCTACCAGTTTTCCGCCCACAGCAGATACATTGCGCAGCGTGTGTTCGCTTTCGGGAATAAGGGTTTCCCAGTTTTCTTCGCCTGGATTTTGCGGATCAACCTTTACCACTCTTTGTTTCGGAGCCTTTTGAGTGGTAAGCATCAACAAAAAATCGCCGTCATTATCAATAATGGCATGGTCATAAGTATAATCTTCTATCAATGTTTCAAATTCTGAGTTTTCCTTTCGTCTGTCCAGAATTTTTATTGAAGTTCCGTGCGTTCCAAGATATCGATACAATATTCCATAGCGACCATCCTCGGTGACGCTCATATAATTCCCAATTTTAGGGTTTTCCGCGTCTTCAAAAACAAGTTTATCTTCGGATTGTTTTGTTCCGAGTTCATGGTAGAAAACTCGTTCGTTTTCATTTACAGAAGATTTCTCACCACCCTCTTCCGGCTTTGGAAATCTTGTATAATAAAAACCATTATCAGCCCAGGCCATCCCTGAAAATTTTACCCATTCAATATGGTCATCAAGTTTTTCTCGAGTATTCATGTCAATAATATAAAATTCACGCCAATCAGAGCCGGCCTGACTTACGCTATATCCCATATAACGTCCGTCCTGTGAAAAATCGGTGCCCGACAGCGCTACCGTGCCCTCCTCAGAAAACGTATTGGGGTCTAATATAACTTCTGGGTCATCTTCCAGAGATTCCTGAACATATAATACATACTGGTTTTGCAATCCGTTATTTTTGTAAAAATAATATCTTGAGCCTTCTTTAAACGGCGCAGAATATTTTGGGTAATTCCAAATTTCTTCTAATCTGTTTTTAATTTCATTTCTAAAAGGAACTTGCTCCAGATACGAGAATGTCAATTCGTTTTGAGCTTTTACCCATGCTGCAGTTTCTTCTGAATTGTCATCTTCTAACCAACGGTAGGGATCTGCAATTTTTGTCCCGTGATAATCATCAACGGTATCAATCTTGTTTGTTTCCGGATACTCAAATGTTTGCGTTTTTATTTGATAACATCCCCAAACAAGAATAAGGGCTAAAAGGAGGATCTTTGTTAAATTTTGTCTTTTCATCGTTTTCCTGTATTTATGATGATATAAAATCTTTTGTCTTCTTGTTCGGGACGCACAGCGCGTTTACCTTTACACCAATATAGTGCCATACGGGAGAAACAATCCCACACATTTCACTGACGACTTTGTTGGAATCTGTTTCTAAATAATTTTCCGGTCCCACGGTATGTACCACTACTGGCCCATGTCCTTCAACAGTTGAATATATTCTGGATACGTCTGGAAACTGAGGATTCGTTTTATAAGGTGTTTTTCCGCGAAGCATAATAAAACCAGATCTATTCACATGGTCCTTTACCGAACATGTTTCTTTTCCCGTCCAGCGATCCAATATTATTATTTCAGTAATGTTGAATAATGTTTTCAGTTTATCAAACGTTTGTGGGTTGATTGAACGTTTATCCGCGGCGTCTGGCCATATCCATTTGTTGTTTTGATCTTCCACAACCGTATGGTTTGAAACGTTCGTTGTCTTCATTTCTGGAATCGTCCAATGTGCAGGATTTAGGATATAATATATTTTAGGCATTGGGCGGAGGGTAAGGTTTTCTTTTGCCGAAGAGAGCTGTTCCAAGTCGAATCATGGTTGATCCTTCTTCAATGGCAATTTCAAAGTCACTGCTCATTCCCATGGATAGCTCATGTAATTGTTTGTCGGCAGCGAGTTCATCGTTTAGTTTTTCACGTAAAGCATACAACATGCGAAATGATTTTCGTATTGCTGATTCCTCTTGCGTCAGAGGTCCAATAGCCATCAAGCCTTCAACGTTTAGTTGGGATTGGTCTACGCAGGCAAGAAGACCTTCCATATCTTCAACGTTGAATCCGCTTTTTGTCGATTCTCCGCTCGTGTTTATCTCCAGCAGTGCTGGAAGAATCCTGTCTTCTTCTTCTAATTTTCTATTAATTTTTTTTGCAAGTTTCAATGAATCAATTGAATCTAATGTGTCAAACCATTCTAAACATTTGTTGATTTTATTCGTTTGTAAATGACCAATCATGCGACGAGTTAAATCTGAATAATTTACAAGGTGCGGAAACTTTATTCTCGCTTCTTGAATGCGGTTTTCGCCAATAACTCGAATCCCTGCATTGTATGCCTCTATGATGGTTTCTGGCGAATGGGTTTTTGTGATGGCAATAAGCTGCACATTTCGTGAATCGCCACTGCGGTCAATCGCAGCGGCAACTTGGTCTTGAACGGCTTTTAATTTATCTGATAACAACTCGTTTTATTCGGTTGTTTCTTCCGCCATCTCGTCTGAAGAATCATCCTCGTCGTCGCTTCTATTTACGCGAGAAATAGATGAAATAGAGGTTCCACCGTCAAGCTTTACAAGTCGAACGCCTTGCGTCACTCGACCAATTGTCCTGATTTCTGCCACGGATTGACGCATAAGAACGCCTTTGTCGGTAATAATCATGAGGTCATCAGTGTCTACAACTTCCATGGTTGATACCATTTTTCCCGTTTTCTCTGTTGTTCGCATGGTCATAATACCTTTTCCGCCTCGAGATTGAGTCCGGTATTGAATAACGTCTGTACGTTTACCATAACCTTTTTCGGTTGCGACAAGAATTGTTCCTTCGCGTTTCACCACGAGCATGCCAACAAGTTCATCAGTCTTGGAGCTGAGAGTAATTCCTTTAACGCCCATGGTTTTTCGCCCGCTGGGACGAATATCTTTTTCAGAAAACCTTATGGATTTTCCGTCGCGCGTTCCCAGAAGAATATCGTTATCACCGTCGGTGATCCGAGCTTCTATGAGTCGATCTTTTTCACGGATTTCGATTGCGTATATACCGCCTTTTCTTGGGTTTCCATAAGCCGACAGTAGCGTCTTTTTAACGATGCCGTTCTTGGTTGCCATAACAATGTAACGGTCAGCGGCAAATTCATTAACGCTAACAAAGGCTTCAACTCTCTCACCTGTTTGACTCCCGATGAGATTTACCACGGCTCTTCCTCTAGCTGCTCGACCTCCTTGGGGAATATCATAGACTTTTAACCAATAACATTTACCGAGATCTGTGAAAAACAGCATGTAGTCATGGGTGTTTGCAATAAATAAAGATTCGATAAAATCTTCGTCTTTCGATCCTGCTCCTTGGATGCCGCGCCCACCACGACGTTGACTACGATATGTATTAACCGCCGTACGCTTAATGTAGCCATTGTGTGTGATGGTAATGACCATATCCTCTTGAGCAATAATGTCTTCCATTGAAAAGTTTGAACCAATCTGAAGAATTTCTGTCCGGCGTTCATCTCCAAACTGCTCACGAACTTCGGTGAGTTCTTGTTTGATAATATCCATCCGCTGGGAGCGACTGTCAAGGATGCCTTTTAATTGGGCAATTAGTTTAATGAGTTCGCGGTATTCTCCAACGACCCTATCAACTTCAAGACCTGTAAGCCGCTGTAGCCGCATATCCAAAATAGCCTGAGTTTGTTTTTCAGATAAATCAAAAGAGTTCATTAATCCTTCTTTGGCCTGGACAGGGTCTTTGCTACTACGAATGATTGCAATGACTTTATCAATATTGTCCAATGCAATTTTTAATCCCTCAAGGATATGTGCACGAGCTTCCGCTTGCTTTAAGTCAAATTGTGTCCGGCGCACCACCACTTGATGCCTAAAATCAATAAAGGCCTGCATAATCTGTTTCAGAGACATCACTTTTGGTATGCCCTTGTTAAGGGCTAGCAGAATAATACCAAACGTATCTTGTAGCTGTGTATGTTTATAGAGCAGGTTTAGAATGACATCGGGAATGGCATCGCGTCGGATTTCAATAACAACGCGGATACCATCTTTATCTGATTCATCTCGAAGATCGGTAATTCCGTCAATTTTTTTGTCGCGAACTAATTCAGCAATTTTTTCAATCAAATTAGATTTGTTAACCTGATAGGGAAGCTCATCAAGAATGATGGATTCCTTCCCTTGCTTTGTGGTTTCTACAAATGCTTTTGCGCGAACAGTAATTTTACCTCGACCTGTTTCATAGGCCTGTTTCAACCCGTCGATACCCAACACGAAGGCGCCCGTGGGGAAGTCCGGTCCTTTGATATGTTCCATAATCTCACTAACGGTGAGATCAGGATTCTCGATTAAAGCAATCATGCCATTAACAACTTCGGTTAAGTTGTGGGGCGGTATCTTTGTCGCCATGCCCACTGCAATACCTTCTGAGCCATTGGCTAGGAGGGCAGGAATACCCGTTGGTACAACTGAAGGTTCTTTTAGGGTGTCGTCAAAGTTGGGAACCCATTCCACGGTTTCTTTATCAAGATCGCGGAGCATTTCGCTGCCTAGTCGGGTCATCCTGGATTCGGTGTACCTCATCGCTGCGGCGCGGTCACCATCAACAGAACCGAAATTTCCCTGTCCGTCCACCAATCGATATCGCATGGAAAAATCCTGTGCCATACGTACCAGCGCATCATAAACTGAAGAGTCGCCGTGGGGATGATATTTACCTAAGACGTCACCCACGATACGGGCTGATTTCTTATAAGGGCGATTCCAGTTGGACCCCAAATCGTTCATACCAAATAATATTCGGCGATGGACAGGTTTCAATCCGTCTCGCACGTCCGGTAATGCCCGTGCAACAATCACGGACATGGAATAGTTCAGGTAGCTTTCTCTAAGCTCCTCGACAATATCTTTTTTTATTGTGTTTTCTCTGGCAATATCCATAGACTAATTCAATCGTTCCTATATGTCCAGGTTCACAACGAACTTGGCGTTTGTTTCAATAAATGTTCTTCGCGCTTCTACGTCGTGACCCATAAGATCTTGAAAGTTCTTGGATGCCTCTACAGCATCGTCAATCGTGACCTGCATCAGCGTACGGCGGTCAGGATCCATGGTTGTACTCCACAACTGCTCGGGATTCATTTCACCAAGACCTTTGTAGCGCGAAAAGTCGATTTTTTGTGTTTTGTTTTCCTTTTTCATTCTCTCCGTAAGCAATTCGCGCTCCTTTTCATCATAGGCATATACTTCTTTTTTGCCCTGTTTGATGCGGAAGAGGGGGGGCATAGCCATATACATGTAGCCGTTTGTGATGAGCTCGGGCATTTTCCTGTAGAAAAAAGTCAGCAATAATGTTCGAATGTGGCTTCCGTCTACATCGGCATCGGTCATGATTATAATTTTATGGTATCGACATCTTTCAATGTCAAAGTCTTGTGGCGCTTTCGGAACGTCTTCGTCGTCGCTACCACCAAAACCTGTGCCCAGCGCGGTGATAATAGACTGGATCTCATTGTTGCTTAACAATTTATCAATTCTTGCTTTTTCGGCATTGATAACCTTGCCTCGTAATGGCAAAATTGCCTGAAAGCGGCGATCGCGTCCTTGTTTCGCAGATCCACCAGCAGAATCTCCCTCAACCAGGTAAAGTTCGCTTAAGGCTGGGTCGCGGTTTGAACAATCGGCTAATTTTCCCGGTAGAGACGTGTTGCCAAGGGCCGTTTTTCGCCGTATAAGCTCACGTGCTTTTCGCGCTGCATTTCGACTTCGGGCTGCCAGTAATGCTTTTTCAATAATCCGCTTTCCAACGGAAGGATTCTGTTCCAGAAATTCTAGAAGCCCTTCGTATACAATGGTATCAACGATACCTTTAACGTCGCCGTTTCCTAGCTTGGTTTTTGTCTGTCCTTCAAATTGCGGCTCTGATACTTTCACCGATATGATGGCGGTTAATCCTTCGCGATAATCTTCTCCCGTAAGAAGAATGTTTTCGGTTTTTGTTGCCTTGTTAAGATTGTTCTTTGCAGCATAGTTATTTAATCCGCGAGTAAGCGCGGATTTGAACCCCGACAAGTGCGTTCCACCTTCAATGGTATTAATATTGTTTACAAACGTAAGGATGTTGTCGTTATAGCTGGCAGAATATCTGAGAGCCACGTCGACGGGTACGTCACCGTCTTCTTTGATAACTGTAATAACTTTTTCATGGAGCGGTTGATTGTTTTCATCAAGGTATTTTACAAAGTCGATTAAACCGCCTTTGTATTTATAAGTGTCAGTTCGCACTTCTTCTGTTCGCACATCGCTAATAATAATTTCAAGATTGCTGTTCAGATAAGCCAGTTCGCGAAGACGATCAGCAATAATATCATATTCAATTTTTGTTGTGCTGAAAACTTCTTCGTCAGGTGTAAAGGTGATTCTTGTTCCTGTCTCTTTTGCTTTTCCAACCACTTCCAATTTCGATTTCGTGATTCCGCGCTCATATCGCTGGCGGTATATATTTCCGTCTCGCTGCACTTCGGCAATCAGGACGGATGACAATGCGTTTACAACAGAAACGCCGACGCCGTGTAGACCTCCAGAGACTTTGTAACTACCTTTGTCAAATTTTCCTCCCGCATGAAGAATGGTCATTACAACCTCCAGGGCGGGTTTCTTTTCGACTTTGTGTATGTCCACGGGAATACCGCGACCATCATCCTCGACGGTTATTGAACAGTCTTTGTTAATCGTTACGCTGATTTTTGAACAATACCCCGCCAGGGCTTCATCCACGCTATTGTCAACTACCTCATAAACAAGGTGGTGAAGACCGCGTTTTCCCACATCTCCGATGTACATTGCAGGACGTTTGCGAACAGCTTCCAGTCCTTTAAGAACTTGGATTTTTTCCGCGCTATATTGATTTTGTTGATTCTCTGTCATAGAAATCGAATATCCTTTATTGTGTCTAATCCCAATTTTTTATTTAATTTTTTTATTATATCGTATTTCCGAAAAATAAGTTCCTGACGCCAAGGCGGTGTTTCAACTTTTACCGTCAAAACGCGATGTCTAACGCCTTCTGGTCTTGCATTTTTTGCAATGGTTTCCCCCACAATTTCATCCCAAACCCATACTGCTGAATGTTGCGCAACGGCCTTATCCAGACCAGCTTCTTTAAGCATCTGTTCAATAGCATATTTCAGTTGCTGCATGGTCGTTCCAGATATAAACTCATATTGTTTGTGTTTTTCACATCAATTCCATGAGATTCCACATTTACAAGGTTGGTCGTGGTAATAATTGTCTGTACGTTTTTCTCCAGTAAAGCCATTACGACTTCGCTGCGATGAAAGTCGAGCTTTGCCAATACATCGTCTAAAAGAATAATTGGCGTCGTGTCATTCAACTCTTGGATGAATTTAAATTCTGCTAATTTAATTAAAATCAAAGCCAGCTTATGTTCGCCTTGTGATCCAAATTGACGAATGTCTTCGTTGTTAAACAGAAAACTGTAGTCATCTTTTTGAGGTCCCGACATTGTGCGCTGTAGGGCTATATCGCGTCGTTCGTTTTTTTCCAACGTAATCAAGAAATCCTCTTTCGATGCAAGGGCTTTTGAGCTGTATAGCCCTTCAAGATCGACACTGTTATCGTTTAATTTTTGTACAACCCCTTTCAAGTGATTGGAATATTTTTCCCAGAGATTTTCCCTCATCCCCCAGATGCGTTGTGCGCATTCAGCGAGGGGTTCGTTCCACGGATGTATTGACGTTGGCGACTGATGTCCTTCTTTTACAGCGCTCAGAGCTGAGTTGCGCTGTTTCAATACCCGGTTAAATTCTGTTAGCGCCTCAAAGTAATCGTGAGAGGCGATTGAAAACAATTTATCAAAAAACATGCGGCGTTCAGCGGGAACCCCTTTTGTAATTCCCTGCTCTTCTGGTGAAAGCAAAACAACAGGGTTTCTTCCAACAAAGTTTCTAAAGCCCTTAACAGCTTCGTCGTTAAATGTTATTTTTCTTCGGCCGTCCTTCAATTGACTCATGGCCACATTTGATTTAGACCCCTGAGATTCAAATTTTCCAACAATCCTGAAATAATCTTTTTCTTTTTGAATCATTTGCTTCCGGTCGGATGTACGAAAACTCCGACCAATAGACAATGAATAAATTGCTTCCAAAATTGACGTTTTTCCTGAACCGTTTTCTCCCCAAATCACATTAAGCCCTGGAGAAAATTCGACTGTCCGGTTGTTATGATTACGAAAAGATATCAATTCAATCCCTCGGATCGACATGCCATACAATCAATGGTTTGGTTAGGCGGCGCTCTGTCACTGAGCCCTGATTAATCGTTCAACCGGATAGGCATTAACAGCATTGTTACGTCTCTATTTTCGGCTTGAGTTTCCGGATAGAACAAAGCAGCGCTAATAGGTGTATTAAGTTTGACAACAACCCCATCGTCATACACGTGAGATAATATATCTTTCAGGTAAGTTGCGTTGTATCCAATTGTAAGCGGTTCGCCATTAAATTCACACGACAACGATTCTTTCGCTTTTGATGCTTTCTCTGGATCTTCTGTTGAAAGAGAAGATTTGTCGCTGTCTAATTGTAAGGCAATTTGATTCGTAGACTTATTTGAAAAAATTGAAACTCTTCGCACGGCGCCTAAGAACTCATCTTTGCCAATTACTAATGTTTTGTTGTTGTCCGTTGGCAAAACGCCTTCATAGTTTGGAAATACTTCGTCTATGATCCGCGTATAAAAGCGATCCTGTCCAATGGAGGCCGTTAAATGATTTTCGCCTATCCAAAGATGCACTTTTTCTCCGCTAGGAGCGACAGATTGAAAAAGATTGATAAATTTTCTAGGGACAATTAAGTCTCCTTCAAACCCATCAGACTTAAAATCGTTCACAATATAGCGCACCAGCCTGTGACCATCCGTGGCTACTGCCGTTAAAGCTTCAGGTGAAAAATTCATATAAACACCCGTAAGAGCCGGTTTTAAATCGTCATTACTTACAGCAAAGCTGGTGTTTTCAAAAACAGCCTTTAATGTCTCAGACTCGATATCGACAGCTTTAGAATTGTCCACATCTGGAACAGCTGGAAATTCTTCGGCCGGCTTTCCCATCAAATCATATACACCGGTGTCGGTAATTAATTCCACCCGGTTGTGCTCGTTAACAGCAATCGTGATTCTACCGTCAGGCAATTCATTGGTTATTTCCAACAATGTATGAAGAGGAATTGCCGCAGAGCCCGTTTCTTCAATGCTGGCAGGAAGATGAACAACAATGGTTATTTCCAGATCTGTTGCACGGAGCACCGTGCTTTCTTCCTCCACCTGAAAGAGGGCACAACCTAAGATCGGTAATGTGGATCGGGTAGGCGTCGCTTTAGATAATTTTTGTAAAGCCAATCTGAGTTCATTTTTAGATGTGGACAGTTTCATAAACACCTTACTTTTTCCTGAAGATTTTTTAAGTAAAAAATGCCAATGATGTTACCGCTATCGGGTTCTTTTAACAAGTAATTTTGCGTCGCTAAACGGCTAAATTTCGACGTTTAGAGGTTTAGTGGGGGTTGTTGTTAAAAACTCTGCGAAACGCCTATATGTCAATTTGCACCGGTCTTCAGTGCTTTGCTTTTGGTTGGGTTGTAATCTATAACTGGTTGAATATTGTATTGTTTGAATAATACGTATGAACGAAGCTGTCTTCTTTGTAGTTGAATATCGTGGCGCTATTCACTCTTTTTCTTTAAGGATAATGTCAAATCAAATTCTGCGACTGGATCCTCTGACATCTTTGGAATAAAGGCTTTTACCTTAACTAACATCTGAACACGTTCTTGACTGGTAATAGCGGTATCTACCAGTTCAATAATTTGTTTCCCTTGTGTACAATGAAAAAAAACATCTCCTTCTGCGCGCTGTAAAAACCTGGCGTTCATATCTTTAAAAACCAAAGAAACCCGTTCACCGCTTCGTTGGATAGCTTGCATAGCAATTAAACCTGCTGCACAGTCCGCTCCAATAGCCAGCGCTCCAAAATACATAGATTTTAAATGATTTTTTGTGCGTCTTTTTAGTGGGATTTTAATAATAACCTGATCCTGAGATAACTCCTCGACTGAAGGACGTACAAAAAAAAGGAGGGGGATTTTTGAAATACCAAAATATCTCAGATAAAGTGTGGCTAATGTTGCTTTTGAAAACATACTCTTCCTATGAAAATAATGTCATTTTTCAAACGATACTACAAAACTCAAGCAAAATATTATTTAAAAATATCTTTTTTATTAGGAGAAATTTGCAAATCTTTTTTGGTATAGTATTATATAAATAAATAGTAATAATAATATCTAATAATAATAATAGTGTGGAAAGGTTTATAAACGAAAAACGGAAATAATTTAATATTACATATTGTACATGTTTTGAGCGTTGAATTAAAGTGGTACTTTATGTGGAAAAGGGTGTGAGCTCTGGTGAGAAAAATGAAGTGTTACACAAGTTGGCATGGAAAAAAGTGTTGATAAGTTGTAATTGGAGCCTTTGTGCAAAAAAGCATCAACAGTCTGATGATAACTTTATATCAAAGGAATAAAAGTTGAAAGAAACCAACGACTTTTATTCTATGAGAGCCTATAGATTTTTGTGGAAAACTAGTTTAAAACTTTAATAAAGAACTTTTTGCGAGCTTTTTCAAGCCAGGACTCATACTTCTTCATTTTCTTTTGGTTTAAAGCCATCATTTCAATTTCAGTCCAATGCGATTCGGTAGTAGGTCGACCACCAGGCTTGATATCCTCCATCCAAATCAAATGATATCCAAAGGAGGTTTTGACAGGAGGACTGCATTGATTGAGTTCTAAATATGGAATGACCTGTGAAAATTCAGGAATCGGAAATTCGTTTGGGTTGATCCAGCCTAAATCTCCGCCAATATTCTTTGTTTTATCGTCTTTGGAATGACGCAAAACAAGTTCTTTAAAAAGCTCTAACGTTAAAGAAGAATCTTTGATAGTTATGGCATTCGCGTAAGCACGAGAATCATCTTCTTCAGTAATTTCGGGCGAAACAAGAATGTGTCGCACCCTTATTTTGTCACCTTGTTTGTCCATGGACTGTATGATATGATATCCAAAGATTGTTTCCACTGGTTCGCTAATATCATCAAGTTCTAACGTAAAAGCAATCTCTTCAAATTCTTGTACCAATGAACCGCGACGAACAAACCCCAAATCGCCACCTCTGCTTTTTGTACCAGGATCTTGTGAATATTGTTCAGCCAGCGCCGCAAAATCTTCACCCTCTTTTATTTGTTGCTTTAAGCCTTTGAGAAAGTCGAATGAAATCTTTTTACTCTGCTCGCTGGGTGATATAGGGCGGAGTAAATGACGCAATTTTACCATGGTTGGAACAAAGGGTAAACTGTCTTTATAAACATCATAAAAGCCCAGAACGTCATCGCGATTAGTTTTAACGTCGCCAATAATAGTTTGTTGGTATTGCTCAGAAATAAGGGCTTCGCGAGCATCATACCAACTTTCACGACGATAGTCCTTTATAGATTGACCCAACAATTCTTCAACACGCTCTTCGCTTCCAGCGCGCGAAATCATACTTTGTACCTGCTGTTCTAAAGCAGCATCAACTTCTTTATCCTTAACCTCAATAGAATCCAGCTCAGCCATTTCCAGGATGATCTTTTGGTCAATCAACGATTGAAGGATTTCAGTTTCAAGTCGCTGGTAGACCTCGGGATTTTCATCTGGATATATATTCTGTTGACTTGCAGTCATGTTGACAACTTGTGCCAAATCGCTTTTTAGGATAACGTTGTCACCTACGATGGCCGCAACGCCATCAACATAGGAGGAGGATGGTTGGGCAAATAATCCTATAAAAAACAAAGTCATAAATAAAAGGCTACGGAATAATTTCATTCGTTAATATTCTCCAAATGTGTTTCAATGTTATTATGATTGTACAAACTGTCTAAAACAATTTTAGATGAAAAGATGATCTTTTTTTGAATGAGGCGCTGGTATATTTCATCATAAGCCTCATCTAAACTTATAACGGAGCCAGCGGAATAATGATCTAATATTTCAACAACATGATATTGATCATTAATCTTTTTTGGACCCAAAACTGAGACGTTACCAGAGGAAGAAAAAATCAACTCATCCAACTCTGGCATTAAAAACCCCTTTTTAACGATGTCGGCATTAACATTATAATCTATAAAAAGAGACTTCAACTCACCGCCTGAACTTTTCCGTTTTAAAGCCCGTACAATATTACGCGCTTCGCCGGTTGTGTTTGCCATAAAATGATAAATACGAGCTTCATCAACCAGCCGCACGAAGGAGGCCTTATTTGACTCATAGTATGATTTGATATCAGCGTTGGATAGGGGCGTGGACTTTTTGATGAGCGACTCAAGAAAAATATCGCCAAGAAGTTTCCGTCGATATTCTTCAATGGAACTAAGCAGGGTTTTGTCTTTGTGGAAATCTTTTTCTAATGCAGCCTGATAAAGAAGTTCGCTTTGAATCCATTGAGACACAATATGATCTCGAGAAAGACTTTGGTCTGCATATTGCTGACGTAAAACGATATACTCATCAACCGTTAAAGAAACACCGTTTACACGGGCGACGACAGGCGAGCTGTTCGCCTGTTTTTGTTCACACGCGGCAAACAAAAACAAAAAGGAAAGAATGAGAATAAGGGTCGATTTCATGAAACAAATTACATCTTGTGAGCTGAAAACAAGCGTCCTAAAGACGTGGCTACGTTAATCGATGTCGTAAAGTTCCCCGTATCAATAGTAATGTCAATTGTGTCTTTCTGGGGATTGGGTTTAATCCTAAAAGGGCAGTTTACAAAAGCCAATTCTTTTGATATGGATTGGAATAAGCTTTCAAAAGAGTCAAACGGAGCAGCCTCTTTCAACTTTAATCTTAACCGAGAATCAACGTCAACCTGAAAAACAGACGTTCCTGTGAACAAAACCCTTAATCCTGCAATCTGAACTAACGCAAAAGCCTCTTTTGGTAAAGGACCAAAGCGATCTTGCAGCTCATCTTGAATGTCTTCAACAACTTTAAGGGCACCCGCCTCTGATAAACGTTTATAAAAAAAGAGCCGGTCGTGAACATGGGGGACATATTCAGCGTCAAGCAACGTGGCTTCTCTAGTAACAATTTTTGTAGGCACAACAGGTTTGGAATCTGCCATGAACGTTTCATCAACCGCTTCCTTGAGTATTTGGCAATATAGTTCAAACCCAACAGAGGCTATGTTTCCGCTTTGTTTATAACCAAAGAGGTTGCCGGCACCGCGAATTTCAAGATCCTTCATAGCAATATCAAGCCCTGAGCCCAAAGAAGTGTATTGTTCAATTGCTTTTAACCGTTGAAAAGCGTTTTCTCCCAGCGATATATCTTTTGGGAGCATTAAATAACAATACGCTTGTCGATAGCTTCGACCAACACGGCCGCGAATTTGATATAATTGTGACAATCCAAAACGATGAGCCTGATTAATGATTAGAGTATTTGCGTTGGAGACGTCTAACCCGGATTCAATAATTGTCGTACACAGGAGAATGTCTACACCGCCACCAAAAAACGATAAAACAATTTTTTCGAGATCCTTACTTTTCATTTGACCATGCGCTATCGCAACGGATGCTTTTGGAAACCGACTGGTTAGTTCATTGTAATAAAACGGCATTGATTCGATATCATTATGAAGAAAATATACTTGTCCGCCACGGTTTAGCTCAGCCCGTAGAACGCGTTCGATAAAGCTCCAATCGAGAAACTTGATATATGTATGAATTGGTTTTCTTGCTTTTGGCGGGGTCATTATTTTACTGATGTCGCGAATTCCCACCAACGACTGTTGTAACGTTCGGGGAATCGGCGTTGCCGTTAGAGTAAACACATCGACAGCCTGTTTTAGTTGTTTTAGTTTTTCTTTGTGCTTTACTCCAAAGCGATGTTCTTCGTCGACAATCAACAAACCCAAACCCGGAAAGCGTATATCATCGGAAAGCAACCGATGGGTTCCTATTACAATATCAACGGCCCCACGCATCATCTTTTCAATGATGTGAAGCTGTTCAGACTTTGTTTTAAAACGAGAAAGAAGCTCAATACGTACGCCGACAGGCTCCAGGCGCGAAGAAAAGGAAATGAAATGCTGATCCGCTAAAATGGTGGTAGGAGAAAGAAGAAGGACCTTTTTACCGCTTACAACAGCTTTTATGGTTGCACGAAGAGCGACTTCTGTTTTACCAAAGCCCACATCGCCGCAAATTAGTCTGTCGGCCGGTTGGTCGCGTTCCATGTCCTGTATAACATCCTGAATTGCCTGTGCTTGGTCGGGGGTTTCTTCGTAAGGAAAAGATTCTTCAACGGCCTCATACAGTTCATCGTTTTTTCCATAGACAAAGCCGCGCGGTTGACTTCGCCCGGCATACATATTCACAAGATCCTGCACAACGACCTGTGTTGATTTTTTTACACGTTCTTTTTGTTGTGACCAGCGCTTGCTTCCCAAGGATGACAAAAGGGGCTCTTTTTTTCCAGAAGCAATTAATTTATGAACTTTGTTGAATTTGTCTACTGGAACATAAACGACACCATCGTCAGCATATTCAATTTTAATACATTCCTGAGCCGTCTCTCCCCGACTTAAGGATTCAAGCCCACGATACCGACCAATACCAAAATCTTGATGCACTAAATAATCACCCCAGGAGATATCGTCGATAGTGGAAACAGACTCTTGGGGCGAGTAGGCATAACTATCTAACGTCCAACGATATTTTGTGGCCGTTAATTGCCGAAGAATTTTCGGAACAGAGATGCAGGCAAAGTTTAACTCATTGGAAAAAAAGCCATTACCGATCACACCTTTTACAAAAACGCCATCAAAGTCTATTTTTTCAAGATACCTAAGACGCTGGTTTTGTTCGTCAGCAAAAGCAAACACACGAGCTGTGGGAAAAGCCAGTACGATCTCCTCATCTTCACCGTGTAAGGATATATTATAATTAAAGTTAAAGACAGGATCATACGTGTTGACATCTTGTGAACAAAGGACAAACTGACCGTTTTCTTCCTCTTTTAGTTCAAAAGCCAATGTTTGGGTCAGCAATGAACTGAAAGGCACTGAGACATCGGAGTCTGTTTCAGAAGGAGGGGGCAATATTTCAATCATGGGCAGGGCTTCAACCCGCCGTTGAGACATGGGACTAAACGTACGAATAGATTCAATAGTGTTCCCAAAAAACTCTAACCGAATAGGGTAACTCGAATAAAGAAGAAACACATCAAGGATACCACCGCGAGAAGAAAAGGTTTTTGGGAATTTTACTTTGTCTTGCGGTTCGTAACCCCATAAAACCAAAGCTTCAATTAAGCGATCTTTTGAAAGAGAGGATCCAGGTGTTATGCGAAACCCAGAGATCGGTGACAAACCTGGAGGCCGAACATCAGAAGCGAGACCTTTTTCCGTCGAAAACATAAGAAAAGGTTCTTCAGAAGCAACACGATTATAAGATTCAGACTGAAACCGCTCCTGCTCAAGATTAAACCCAACAACATCTTCCATGTCGCGTTGATTCTCAGGAAACCACAGAACACCGTCTGACTGAAGGTTAAAACAGGGTCGATACAGTTCTTCAGATATCATTTGTGAAGGACATGTTACAACAATGTTTTTATGGACACGAAACTTTGACAATAATACTAGGCAGAGAAAAGGAAGGGAGCCGCGAAGAGCATCTGCCTTCCACAAGCCCTCCTCTTCAAGAATGTTTTCAAAACGGCTTAAAAAAGCAGAAATTGAAAGTGTTTCACGTGAAACATTCATCGTTTGCTCTTTGCTAAAACTACGGACAAGATGGAAATATCAGCAGGAGAAACGCCAGAGATGCGCATGGCCTGACCCAGGGTTTCGGGGCGGATATTGTTTAGTTTCTCACGACCCTCCAGAGACAAACTATTAATGGATAAATAATCTATACTAACGGGCAAGATAAAGGATTCTTGGTGTTTTAAGCGGTCAATCTGTCTTAATTGTCGTTGAATATATCCGTCATATTTTATTTCTGTTTCTGCCTCTAAATAAGCCTCCCAGACGAAATATGGTTCTATTTCTGATATAGAAATGTTTTCAAAAAGGCGCGTTGGTAAATCAGTTATTGTAACTGAAGGTCTCATCAAAAGTTTATTGGCAGGCGTTTTCTGTTTTATCTCAGCTTCGCCAGCCTGTAATAAGCGAGGATTGATTTCATCTGGAGCAATGGATGAGGAAAGGGCTTGCGATACTTGGCTTGTCAGTTCTAATTTTTTTTGAATTTCATCATAGTAAGCGTCATCAATCAAACCGGCTGACTTAGAGGTTTCAATTAAGCGCCGGTCGGTATTAGAAAAACGAAGCAGGAGCCGGTATTCTGCTCTGGACGTAAACATACGATAGGGCTCCATAGTGTCTTTTGTAATTAAATCGTCAATAAGAACGCCAGTATATGACGTGTCTCTACGCAAAACGAGGGGATATTTATTTTCTATATGTTTAACAGCGTTTGTGCCTGCAACCAATCCCTGCACAGCGGCCTCTTCATATCCTGATGTGCCATTTATTTGTCCCGCAAAAAAGAGACCCGATATTTGTTTTGACTCTAGCGTTGCCTTTAGTTGAGACGGTGGAAAAAAATCATACTCAATGGCATATCCTGGTCTAAAAAACTCAACGCTTTCAAGTCCAGGCGTTTCCCTTAAAGCGCGAATTTGGACAGACTCAGGAAGGCTGGTAGAAAAACCATTTATATAAATTTGATCTGACCCAAGCCATTCTGGTTCCAAAAACAAAGTGTGGGAATCATGATGGCTGAAACGATGAACCTTGTCTTCAATTGATGGACAGTATCGGGGGCCCGTCCCAAACACATCACCCGAATACATTGGCGACATTTGAATGTTAGAAAGAATAATATCATGGCAAGCGGTACTGGTTTTGGTTTGGTGACAAGGTTCATTAATAGGAGAAAACCCTTTTGTTCGATAGGAAAACGGCGCAGGGCTTTCATCCCCCAAAGCCATTTTGGTTTTTTCCCAATTGATGGAATCCTTCACCAAGCGTGGCGGCGTCCCAGTTTTAAGCCGACCAGCTTTGAATCCCCGTTCAACCAAAGCCTCTGTAATGCCATCTGAGCTTGGTTCGCCCATTCTGCCGGCTCTAATTTTCCGGTCACCAATATGAATTAGTCCGTTTAAAAATGTTCCACAAGTTAGAACAACGCTTTTACAGGAAACGAAGGAGCCATCGCGCAGCAATATACCAGAAACTCGATCATCCTCTGTGGCAATATCTACACATTCGCCCTGTATAATGGTCAAATTTGTTAATGCGGCTAGCGACAATTGGATGTTTTTCTCATACAAACGTTTATCAACCTGAGCGCGGGGAGACCATACAGATCGACCTTTTGATTTGTTTAACATTTTAAACTGTATACCAGCCTGATCCGAAATGCGTGGCATCAATCCACCTAGGACGTCAATTTCGCGAACAATTTGCCCCTTTGCCAATCCACCTATTGCCGGATTACATGACATGCGCGCAATGGCTGCCTTGTCTAAGGAGATTAAAGCTGTACGCGACCCTAGAGTTGATGCAATATGGACGGCCTCAACGCCTGCATGTCCACCCCCTACAACGACAACATCGAAGTCGAAATGTTTCACGTGAAACCTATTTTCCAACGCAAAAAGCACCGAAGATATTATTGAGAATATCATCAGGCGTCGTTTTTCCAAGAATTCTATCAATGGACTGGAGAGCCTCGTGGAGTTCAAAAGAAATCAGCTCTAATTCAAGAGTGGATTGTGAAAGCAAACCAAGGGCATTATTGATAGAAGCAAGAGCGTTTTTTGCTGAATCCTTTTGTCGCGCCGTTGTCAATGCGACGTCTGATGAAAGAGCACGATTGAGACCAAGAGTATCTTTGATTTTAGATTCAAGCTCATCTAATCCTTTGCCTGATAAAGCCGATATAAAACAAGTGTTTTTGTGTGTTTTTCGCAAAGCAATAATCTTATGAGACTCTAATAAGTCAGTTTTATTAAAAACATGAATTCTTGGAATAGAATCTGGAAGCGCGAAGGAAAGAACCTCTTTGTTTGTTTCGCGGGCTTCATACATCTCAATGATACAGTCTGCAGATTTTGCATACTGAAGAGTTCTGGAGACGCCCTCCTTTTCGATTTCACCAGTAGCCGATCTTAAACCAGCTGTATCTATTAGGCTTACAGATACTCCACCGATTGTTAGGTTTACATCAACAGGGTCTCGCGTGGTGCCGGGTTCTGCACTTGTAATAGCTCGATCAAAGCCAACCAGACGATTAAGCAGGGTAGACTTTCCAACATTGGGGCTGCCAACAATTACAACCTTAGCGCCTTGCGTTAAAAGTTTGCCTCTTTGGTATGAATCCAAAAGTGTCGACAAACCATCAACAAGAAGTAAAACATTTTGAAATAAATCTTTTTGGAGGTTTGGCTGTAAAGCTTCCTCCGAAACATCTAATTCAAACTCTACCGATGAAAGGCTTTGTAAAAGAACATGTTTAATCTGAGCAAATATTTTAGAAAGATCGCCTTCTAGTAGTCTCAGATTTAAGGATGCGCTTTCTGCGGATTGTGATTGAATCAACGCCCCGACGCTCTCTGCCTGAACCAGGTCAAGTTTTCCATTAATAAAGGCTCGTCGTGTAAACTCACCGGGCTCCGCCAGTGTTGCACCAAGCTCACAACAGATGTCAACGATATGCTGTACAATAACCGGATTGCCGTGACACGATATCTCCACAACATCTTCGCCTGTATAGGAACCAGGCTTCTTATAAAAAATGGCTATCCCACGATCAATACAATTACCACTTAAATCGTTGATATTTATATAGGTAGCATACCGTATGTTAAGCGCAACACCAGAAAGGTGCTGTACTATTTTGTAAGACGCCGGACCACTAATCCGAACAACAGCTATCCCGCCAACCCCGTGGGGTGTGGCAGGAGCCACTATCGTAGTGGGGGTGTTCATTTTTTCTTACGGACTGCCGGAGGTTTAGGTTTCTGCGTTTTTTGTACTACTACTGGCGCAGGTGCGGCTGCGTGTGGTGTTAAATATTTTTGCTGAAGAATGGTTAATATATTAAAGAGCGTATAATAAAGGTTTAGACCGGACGGGAATCTGTAGAAGATGAACAAAAACATAATGTTCATTGCATACATCATCGTCTTTTGCTGCCCCGCCTGGGTCGGCATCATGCTTTGTTGTAAAATCATAGTAACCGTCATGAACAAGGGTAATATATTTATGGGGAAACCGCCAATCTCCATAAGTGTGTCTGGCGCAGAAAGATCGCGAATCCAGAAGATAAAAGGTGCGCCACGGAGCTCGATCGTTGAACGAAAAACCTGGAAAAGCGCAAAAAGTAAAGGCATTTGAAGCAACAGCGGCAAACAACCACCCATGGGATTTACACCGAATTCTTTATAAAGAGCCATGGTGGCCTTGTTTAGTTTTTGCGGGTCGCTCTTGTGTTTTTCTTTTAAGGCTGTGATTTGAGGTTGAATTTCCTGCATTTTGCGGGTGCTCTGATAGCTTTTCTTTGTGAGCGGGTAAACAACGACCTTTACGAGGACTGAAAAGAGGATCAGTATAAAACCATAATTCGGGATGTATTTGTGAAGAGCCATTAACAACATTAAAACACCACGACTTATAGGGCGAATGATCGACCATCCCATTGTCATAACGCGATCAAGGTTAAGGCCTACTGCCTGTATGCGCTTATATTCTAGCGGGCCAAGATAAAGCGTTGTTTTCGAACCGCCATTTGCTTGTTGGTATAAGGAAATATTATATAAAGGTTTTTTATCCTCATAGTGACCACCAAGACTTGCCCCAACACCGGGCGTAGAGGGTAAAAACGCAGCAAGAAAATATTTATTTCGGACGGCAACCCAACCTGTTTGTCCTCTGAATTCAGTTGCTTCTGTTTTATCCTTGTCTAGCTTAGGATCGTGTAAATCATCGCCTTGAAAAACATACCCTTTAAAATAAAACAAATCATCTTTTTCGTTCTTCTCAGTAACGGGCAGACCACCATTCCATCCAAGCTGATAATATCCCTGAGAAAGAGAGCTTGCTGAGCCGGCAAAATCAATCTCAACATCGATTTGGTAAGTATCTGGATTAAAAGTGAGTTTTTTTGAAATGACAGAACCTTGAAAACTGGTGGTGAAAACCAAGGAAGCGGGAGCATCATAAGCGCTTAACTTTTTAACATTACTTGAGACCGTCCAATTTTCATTTAGCTCAAACGCCTCTCCGTCAATTGTGCTACCACTAATAACCAGGTTATCCTGGTTGTTTTTATCAATTAGGTTTACCAAAGACGAATCAAAGTAATTATAATTGTTAAGTTTAAATGAAACAATCGTTCCCCCATTTTTATTACTGATAAGGGCTTCGTAAAAAACATTTGATACGGAAATCAGAGATTCTTCTAGCTCGACAAGATCAATCTCAGACCCTGTGATAACCTTCTTTGGCGAAACAGCTTGTTGTGTTACCACCGATTGCTCACTTACGGGCGTAGGCGATTGATGGACCTCCCTTTGCTGCTCAGCTGGTTGCTCAACCGGAATTGGAGCAACTTTCTCCATATAATAAGGTGTGGCAATGATGATAATGGCGACAAGCACCATTCCTATGACTGTATTTCTATCCATTAGGGTACCGGATCATATCCGCCCTCATGATAAGGGTGGCATTTTGATATTCGTTTAGTGGTTAAAAAAAAGGCCTTATGAAAAGGTTTTGTTTTGAAAGCGTCCATCGCATACGAAGAACAGGTAGGGTAAAAACGACAGTTAGACCCAAAGAGAGGAGAAAGAAGTTTTTTATAGCCAAAAATGAGCGCTGTTACGATTTTCCGTAACAGCGCATCTAAAAAGTTAATCCATCGCCATGACGTATCCACGCCTTTAGGCAGATAATACTTTGCGACCTTTTTTCCGGCGACGAGCTAAAACACGACGACCGCCGACAGATGCCATACGGGCGCGAAAACCGTGTTTGTTTTTTCTTTTTCTATTACTAGGTTGAAACGTGCGCTTCATAATCACTCCAAATTTAGCCAAGAAAACTAACACACAATGCGAATAAGTCCAAAGAAATTGTTAAGCAATGCTTCTCCACAAAAATTATATTGAAAAGAAGACAAAAGCATTGGTTCGCCGTTAACAAAAGGAAGTAAATTAAATAAGAATATAATTGTGGAAAACTTGTGGATAACCCTTATACTGCCTACGAAAATATCTGGGGCAAAACAAAAGCCCAGCTAAAAGAATCTCTTCCGGATCATGCGTTCAATACGTGGTTTGAGCCGGTAAACGCAATTGCTTATGCGGATAGCGAATTGGTATTAGAAGTACCAAACCAATTTTTCTTTGAATGGTTAAAAAGTCATTACCAACCTCTTTTAGAAGCCATCATAAAAAAAGAGACGCAAAGCGATGTTACTATTAAATATACTGTATCTACTTCGCCTGAGAAAAAAACCAATTTGTGGCCCGAAGAACAACAAGAAAAACATGCAAAGCCATCAATAAAATCACAATTGAACAAAAAATATACGTTCGCAAATTATATTGAAGGTAAAAATAATCAATTTGCTAAAGCGGCTGGCATGACCTTGGGAGAAAATCCGGGAAATTCGCAATTTAATCCGCTGGTAGTGTATGGCGGCGTTGGATTGGGGAAAACTCACTTACTGCACGCAATCGGGAATAAAATTAAAGCAGAAAATCCTGAAGCAAATATTGTATTAGCAGCCAGCGAAACCTTTACAAGAGATTTTATTTCCAGTATTCGGAAAAACAAAACGGTAGAATTTGCCAAGACATACAGACGCGCCGACGTTTTGTTAATTGACGACATTCAATTTTTTCAGGGTAAAGAACAAACTCAGGAACAGTTTTTTCACACCTTCAACGAATTATATCAAAGCGGAAAACAAATAGTATTAACAGCGGATCGTTATCCTGGTGAACTAGAGGGATTAATGGATCGTTTATTG
The DNA here is from genome assembly GCA_013203145.1 of Fidelibacterota bacterium. Taxonomy (GTDB): domain Bacteria; phylum Fidelibacterota; class Marinisomatia; order Marinisomatales; family JABMOV01; genus JABMOV01. The sequence goes on along the minus strand of JABMOV010000035.1, from coordinate 4,417 downwards.
TCGCGGTTTGAGTCGGGACTTTCAGTAGATATACAGCCACCACCCTTTGAGACGCGCGTGGCAATTCTCCTGGAAAAGAGCGAAGAAAACAGCTTGGAGCTTCCATACAATCTTGTTGAATTCATTGCCACACACATAAAAACGAGCGTCCGCGACTTAGAGAGCATTATAATCAGATTGCTTGCATACAGCTCATTATCTAATAAAGAGATAGACCAACATCTTGTAAAAAAGGTTGTTCAGGAAAGATTGGGAAAAAAACTGGTTTCGGAGCTTACAATAGAAGATATAGTAAAACGGGTTTCAGAGGTTACAAAAATTGGCGAAAAAGAAATTGTTGGAGCTAGCCGGAAAAAAGAAATCGCCGAAGCGCGACACATGTCTGTTTATTTGGTACGCGAAATATTAAAAACTCCCCTTATTACTATAGGGTTACATTTTGGAGGCCGAGACCACTCCACCGTTTTGCACGCTTGTCGCGCAATGGATAAAAAGATAAAGGCTGATGATCGAACAGGAAAAACGATAAATATGCTGAAACAGCAACTGCTGGTATCTACAACTTAGGAGACAAAAAGACCCGATTATTGACCAATTAGTGATTTGAGTCAATATCGCTGATTAATAACTTGACTGAACTAAATACAAAAAGGTATATTGACGGCACTTTTACTACTCCGGCATGGTAGGATAGCAGGATAATGCCAGAAAATTTTGAAGGAACAACAACCAGGAGATAAAAATGCTTAAAGCGATAAAAAGCACATTTGTAATTTTTCTAATGTTTTCAATAGCCACCCAGGCTTTTGGAAATGAAGACAGAGCAAAAGAAGCTGAAATTATTTTTCTAAAATACCAAAGCGGCCAGACGCTAACAGCAGCAGAAAAAACGCTAATCTCAAGCTTGGTAATGGAACAAGATGTAGAAAAAAACCTACCAACCAATTTTACACACATTGACTGGTTTAACAGTTATAACAATTATAGTAGGACTCAAATCCTTAGTGATGATTTTTCATACACAGACGGTAGTCTTATCGGAAATGCTAGCTGGGTGACCTATGGCGGTACAACACCAGGTCAGGTTCAGGTAAGCGGTGGATCGGTTTTACTAAACGATACTGACTCTGAAGACGTTAGAGCAGAGTTCGCGCCGATAAGTTCGGGAATGTTATATTTTGGACTAGATGTTCAAATGGCAGACCCAACGACCTATACAGGTACAGATTTTGAATATTTTGTTGGTTTTTCAGACACATCCGGGTATTCGATGTACGGCAGGACGGATGCAGCAGCATTTAGTGCAACAGGATGGAGCCCTGGCGTTGCTAACGGTTCTAGCACAGCAGAGGCAACATGGGCAACTGAATTGGATTATGCGACCACATATAGAATTGTGGTTGGAACCGATATTTCTACAGGAATTTCTGATTTATGGGTTGATCCAGCATTGTCTACTGATACGAAAATATCTGGCACTGGAACCACTACGATCGCAGGAATAAGCGGATTGTTTTTTAGACAAGGCGCCGCCTCACCAGACTTAAATATAACCGTTGATAATCTGGTTGTGTCAGACACTTTTTCTGATGTAATTACTCCAGCCACCACAACCGAGGGTCTATCAGAAGGCTTTGAAGGCTCTTTCCCACCAATGGGTTGGACCAACACAGCAACAGTAGACATCTATACTTGGGCACAGAGTTCAGCGTATGCTAATTCTGGCACCTATTCGGCAATGTTTAAAAACAGCTCCTACGCTACGAGAACGGCGGAACTGCAAACGCCACGACTAGACCTTACAATATCCGGAACAGATGAGTTGAACTTTTATCTAAGAGATGTTGCTTGGGGATCTGATCAAGATGAGCTTTGGGTTGAGTTAAGCACAGATGGTGGTACATCGTGGGACACCTTAGCATATTATGGTGTCGACATTCCTGCTTTTGCACTCCAAACACTTAATTTAGAAACTAGTATAACACAAACAGATAACGCATTTATCAAGTTTACAGCAACGACTCATTATGGATATGGAGTTTATGTTGACGATGTAACTGGACCAGAAGTTTATGTTGCTTCAGAGCCACCTGCAGTAGCCGGTAGCCCGAGCCCAGCAGACTTAGCAACAGCTGTAGCGTTGGACGCAAGCCTTGGTTGGGGCGCTGTTCTTGGTGCTACAGGATATGATATTAACTTTGGAACCGACAATCCACCAACAAACATTGAAAATGCAACAGACCTTGGCGATGTGGTAGTATACGCACCAGCCTCATTGGCCTATAGTACAACTTATTATTGGTCAATCACGCCCTACAATGTTTATGGCGACGCAACCGGCGCTCCAGTGTGGATGTTCACAACTGAAGACGACCCAATATTAACCCCACCGTTTACTGAAGAGTTTGAAACGTTTACGGGGTACCCAGATTATAGCCCGCCGGCGAACTGGACAAAATTTTCTGGTATGTGGGCCGATACTGTAGTTTTCACCACAACGACTTCTGGTTGGATTGAAGACGATTTTGGCAATAATACAGATAATACAAAAAGCGCCAGGTTAAATATTTACGGTAGTAGCCGTAAACATTGGATGGTAACCCCACCGATTGACCTTGGAGACGGCTCTGTAGCTTATCAAGCTGAATTCGATCTTGCCTACACAACTTACTCTGGTACTTCCAGCGCTACTCTTGGCGTTGATGATACTCTTGCTGTTGTTATTTCGACTGATAATGGAACCCATTGGCTTGCAGCAAATGCACTACAAATTTGGGACAGTACAACGCCAATATCAAACACCGGAGAAAGAATTATATATGATCTTTCCGGATATACTGGCTTAGTAAAAATTGGTTTTTATGGGCACTCTACAGCTTCAAATGAAGACAATAATGCATATGTTGATAACTTTACAGTACAGGTACCTCCAACACCTACAAGCATAGGTATGTTTTTCTCAGAGTTCATAGAGGGAAGCTCAAACAACAAAGCATTTGAAATCTATAACGGAACAGGTCTGGCTGTTGATTTAGCCGATTACCTTGTTTTGGGAAATTACAATGGAAACCCATTCAACGATACTTTGAAATTTCCTGTTGGTACGATGCTTGCCAATGGAGATGCCTATGTGGTTGCACATGAATATGCCGACGCTGCCATCACGGCGGTTGCCGATACACTTATCGAAGATCCTTACGGAGCAGGAACATCTTATATAGCCGTTTTTAATGGTGACGATGTTCGTGGTTTGTTCCATATGAGTGGTACCGATACAACACTTATAGATCTTTTTGGCTTATATGACTTAGTTGACCCGGGTTCTGGTTGGGATGTTGCAGGCGTAGCCAACGCAACAAAAGACCATACTTTGGTTCGCAAAGCCGCTGTCGTACAGGGGAACACAGACTGGACAGCTTCTGCAGGAACAGATGCTACCAATTCTGAATGGGTTGTGTTTGATCAAAATACATTCGACTTTATTGGAGATCATCCACACAACCTTGATCCAGGTGCGTTGTGTTTGACCGCTAATCCCGCAGTTGTTGGCACAAACAGTGCTACAGGTGCCCCAATGTGGTTTGAATACACAGCAACAATTGATGGTATCATCACGATTTCCTCTTGTATAACAGGACAATCGGTTGACACAAGACTTTATGTTTATGATGGCTGTGGTGGAACAGAAGTGGCTTACAATGATGACATTTATTGTACTGAATACAGTTACGCGTCTGAGGTTTCATTCGCGGGAACAGCTGGAACAAGCTACAAACTATTATGGTCTGACTATTGGAGTTCTTCCGCCTTTGACTTTACTATTCTTGAAGAAGCATTGCCTGAGTTACCAGATTTATTGGTTACTTCAATGACTTTAAGTGGCGACACAGTAGACGTTGTGGTTACAAACCAGGGTACGGCTGATTCTCCAGGTTATTATGGCACGGATTATCATGGCCTATATATCGATGGAACCTATCTTGGTTATGTCTATGAATCTGGTATTGCTTTAGCAATGGGAGCTTCACACACGTACACCTTGACCGGGTTTGATTATTATGGCCTTGGCGGTGCAGGCGATTATGAAGTCGTTTTTGAATGTGATACTGATGACGATTTCCTTGAATTAGACGAAACAAACAATACCGATACATTAATGATCAACATTGTTACTCCTCCAGCAACCCCAGTTGGGTTTATGGCTGAAGGCGGACCAGGGTTTAATGAATTAATGTGGGGACCAGCCTCTGACGAATTATTACCACCGGCACCCACAAGCAATAACATAACTGGTTTGTTCGAAAGAAAAGCTCAAATAGACAAATCAGAGTTTAGAACGACAACTGATGAAAAAAGAGCCATGTACGGTATGGTTGAAACATCCAGAGCCGTAGGCGATAGTTGTGAAAATCCATTT
>JABMOV010000004.1 GCA_013203145.1 Fidelibacterota bacterium | reverse complement strand
GCGGATATCATTATAAACTGAAACGAAATTGCTGGCGGTAAACGTAGGAGAAAATTCGGCTTCGTTTGGGATATTATTCCACAATATAGAATTGATCATGGTAGCGGTTGATGCGTATAGAAATATTGCGCCACCGCCATCCTGCGAATAATTATTTGAGAATGATCCATGCGCTATATCCAAAGTTGTGTTTTGCAAATAAATGCCACCGCCACGGCCTGTTTCACCAAGTGCCGCATTATTTGCGATGACAACATGATCCATTTCCGGATAAGCGCTAAGAAAATAAGCAGCCCCACCAAAAACGGCTGTGTTATTGCGAAATAATACATTGGTAAAAGTTGGGTTTGAGAAATTAGCAGAAATACCACCACCATGATTTTCGGAGCTGTTATCGACAAAATGAACGTTTCGAAAATTCGGATGTGATACAATGAGTTGAATACCACCACCCTGAGAAGCATGTCCTCCTTGGATTGTTAGATTTTCGATATTCACATTAAAATCCTGATCCATTACAATCACATTGCTGGACCCCTCAGCATCAAGAATAGTTGTTTCCGGACTTTCACCAACCAGATTAATATTGCTCATCCAACTAATAGGGAAAGATTCATTATTTGACGTTTGACTATAAACGCCGGTTAACAAATAAACAGTGATGGGATTTGTTAAGCCACCAATTGCTTTTGAGAGGGCGAAGGAAATGGTTTTTAGCGGTAAATCAGATGTCAGTCCACTATTTAAATTGTTTCCATCAGGTGACACATAAACATCCTCTGAAACTTGTTCCACGAGCCCATTTTGAATAGAAAATGTGAAATCATTTTGCGGGTAAGCATGATATTCAGTAGGCGTAAATACAGTAAAAGTGTCTAATACAGCATTGATTCCAGGCGATAGTTCACTGAACAAATCGTGTCCGAGTGGGCCAGCTGTATTTAAATAAATATTGGATAATTCATCTTCATTAAATTCAGGTGAGGAATAAAAGGTGAAATATATACCACCGCCAGCTTGAGCCATATTTTGTCTGACCGTGAGCGACCGGAATGTGGGATCAGAGTTATCACAATAAATACCCCCACCATATTGTGAGGCCTGATTTTGTTCAATAATAGTATTCTTAAATATGAGGTTTGAAGAATTGATAAGATATACTCCAGCTCCAATCGAACTAGAATTTTCATTGATTTGAAGGTTTTGAATGATTCCATTACTGTTTGATAAATAAAGGCCCCCTCCAAACTCACCAGTATTATTTGATACAGTTAAATCTAAAAACCATGGATTTGAGTTTTCGAGGAACACTCCTCCTCCGCGAAGACCATAGTTCCCGAAAATATTTAGATGAGATAGTAGGGGCTCAGCATTTCTTAATCGAATTCCCCCACCATCGTGAGAAAATCCTCCTGTAACAGTTAAATTTGAAACATTGACAAATAGCGCATCTTCAACAATTAAAACACAATCTGTTTGTTCGGCATCGAGGATCGTTGAATCTTGGCTACTTCCAATAAGAAAAACATATTCAGGAATAATAATTGGAAAATATTCATTATTTGTGGAAGGACTATATACTCCGTTTGCCAAATGTATGCCGTTTGATTGGGATACGTCAGGGACAATAATTGACAATGCAAAATGAATTGTACGAAGTGGGCTCGAACTCGTTAATCCAGAGTTTTCATTGCTTCCATTAGGAGAAACATATAAATCTGCTGAAACCTGTTCTACTTTTCCATGTGAAATGTCTATTGAAAACTGATCTAGTGGAGTACAATGATAATCGGTTGGATTGATTACTGTGAATGTATCCAATGGCATTGATATGGTTACCCCGGAGTCAATCTTCACCTCATTTCCTGTGAAACCGCCGAAATTAAGATAGATGCTGTTTCGATTTGTTGCATCAAAGATGGGTAAACTTAAATTTGTAAAAAACAATCCGCCTGTTTGTATACCTGCATTATTAAGAATGACATGACTTCCACTTAGTTCAATATCAGAGTCCTGAGTAGCATAAATACCACCACCCGTATTCTGTGAACAATTATGAGAAATTCGGCTATTTTCGATATTTCCCGAAGAACCAAGCGCACAAAATATTCCACCGCCATCATTTGATGCAGAATTATTATAAATATTACTTTCGAAAATTGTCATATTGGATTGCGAAAAACAAAGTCCGCCACCATTGTTTATTGAGTAATTTCCCGAAATATTAACACCCATCAAATTATCGTCAGAATTTGCACTATAAACACCACCGCCAGAATCACCCGATTGATTATTGGTAATATTAACATTTGTATTATTTGATGTTGATTGAAAAAGAAAACATCCGCCACCGTTTCCCGTAGAATTGTTACTGTCAATTTGAGAATCACTTAATGAAAATGTGGATTGAAATGAGAATACTCCCCCACCAATAGTCGCATCATTATTTCGAATGATACAATTATTAATGATTGGACTTGAATTATCGATAATTATCCCTGCACCAAAAAAACTATAATTGTTTTGGATGATCAGGTGCTCTAATTGCGGCTCTGATCCGCTACGACATGTAATGCCGCCCGATAATAGGCTAGTACTGGTGGTTCCTCCGTTTCCATTTTGAATAGTGAATCCGATTACGCGTAATAGTGAACTGGTAGCGCTGATTTGTATGACACCGCCAGAGTTTTGTCCATCAATAATAGTATTGTATATATGGGTACTATCCTGATCAATAATGAAAAGACTTCCAAGCACGATAGATTGATTCATTATTAATAGGTTTTCGTAGTAAAGTCCATCTTGGACTAATACAGTATCGCCGGTTTGTGAAGCTGTTATCCCAGCCTGGATTGTGGAATGATCCCCAGGAACATGAAGAATGGTTCCATATAGGCTTTTCAGACAAATAGAGAGAATGATTAAAGTGTTTTTCATGGATGACGTAGAATTATTGGTCAACATATTACAGGGATGACCGAAAAAGAAAAATAGTTGTCTGAACTATTTAAGTACTACTAGCTTTTTGGTGATTTGCTTTGAATCGACAGTTAACCGATAAAAATACATTCCACTCGCTAACGCACTAGCATCAAACTGAACTTCCTTTGTTGCCGGTATCTGGACCTCGTTAACCAATAAAACGACTTCATGACCAAGAAGATCGAAGACAGACAATCTTACAAATGTTTGCTCCTGTAGTTCATACCGGATCGTAGTATTAGGGTTAAATGGATTGGGGTAGTTTTGCGCTAATGAAAATTGATTGGGTTGAAGGTCGGGTTCAATTCCATTCCATGGATCATCAAAATGACGAGCCCATAATTCGGTACTGGAATCTGTTCCCGTTTCCCAGATTATCCAGGCTTCTCCATAGTAGGATGCTCCAATGGTTGGATTTTTATGGAGACCGATTGTATCGGAAACATTTATGGAATCACCCTCATGGTAATAAGCCTTTATATATGATTGATTATTGTTTTCCTGAACAAATCCTGAAACACATGCAGGAAAATCTCTGACCACTAATGGATAACTAGCGCTGAAAAAATCTGTCTGGCTTCCGATCCCGGGGTGAATCACTGCCACGCTATCCCAATATATCTCATCTTGATCGACTAAAACCTGATAAACATGAGTTGCGTTATCTTCAATCCGCTCAAAAGTAATTGTTGGTATTCCCAAGTTCGAAAAGTGTACTGTTGGATTTAATGCGTTCTGGTATGTCTTCGTAAAATCATAACCTGAAACATAAGTGGAATCATTTTGCTGGTATAAATAAAAAGGAATATCAACATTACCCGGCGCATATTCACAATAAGAACCAAATCCAGGATTTGAGGACAACTGAACCTGCATGATTTGACTGACGTTCAAATATAATCCGGTTGTCCAGATTGCATTTTCAGTTGACCAAATAAATCCTTCGGTATAATAGTCGCACCCATCGCCATACATAGGGGACAGTGAATATGGTGCAACTGAGATGTCACTTTCGATAGTATCTATTTGTACTACAGGGAAATTTGAAATATCAGCTGCAAGTAATATCCGTTTGGCGTTGATGATAGCTTCCCATAAACAAAAACTGCCCACAATTTGAGGATTGAATCCTTGAGTTGTATCTCCTTCGATAAACGGAAAAATTTGTGATGGGGTTATCGTGCTTGGGTTTGTTAAATCACCAACCCAAATGGTTGAAGCTGGGGTTTGTCTTTCGAAAGCAAAATATAGATTGTCATAATAATTCAGCATAATCGGCGAATTTCTGATTTGTGGATTAATATCAGTATATCCGCTTGTTAGTTGAACTTGGTCTGACCATTGACCAAGTGTAATTGATGAAATAAATAAAAGAGACAAGCAATTAATTTTCATTTCAAGACCACCATTTTTTTGGTTATAGACGAGTTATTATAATATAACTGATAAAAATACATTCCACTCGCTAACGCACTAGCATCAAACTGTACTTCCTTTGCGCCCGGTATCTGAACCTTGTTAACCAATACAACGACTTCTCGTCCCAGCAAATCAAATACAGACAATTTTACATGCGTTTGTTCTGGTAAATCGTATCGTATGTTGGTGACGGGGTTGAAGGGATTGGGGTAGTTTTGATGCAGCGTAAACGCATTCGGTATCATTGTAAGTTCCTCGTCAACACCAAGAACCCAATCAGCAAAATTTGCAAACAATATTTGCTGTTGATCCGTTGGCATCATGGAAAGATTGAAACCTAAGAAAGCTACATCATCGCCCTGTGAACTAGCATAATAATCTGTCGTCCAACCGATGAAGGGACTTGGCAATTGATCTACAGTACCATAACCAACAGGGTCACATAAGTCTGCCATACTACCTGTCTGTGGCATACTTGCAACATTTAACGCTAACGTATCCGATGATAAGTCTGTCGTTAATGAGGTAGCATCGTAAACGTAATATGCTTCGTATCCATAGTCATTACCGACCCACTCAACATTAAGCACGTCATAACCAAAATGGCCGGCCGAGAAGGTCTCATAGAGATCTCCCCATTCACCATACGTTCCTAGAACTTCTTCAGAGCTGTAAAGCAAATAACCGCCTCCAGCAACAAACTCTGTCAATGTATGCTCATC
>JABMOV010000034.1 GCA_013203145.1 Fidelibacterota bacterium | reverse complement strand
GTAATAAATGATCCGTGCATCCGGTGTGGGAAGCCTTTAAGGGCAGACTATGAAGGCTTCTGTATGGATTGTGCTGATTCTTTAAGCATCAGTGAATTAAACAATCGTGGCGAACCCTCAGAAAAAGAACTGAAAATAATCGAAAAATACAAGCATGCCTGCCGAAAGAATGTAGGCAGGGAGAAGAAATAATGTGCGGACTGGCAGGAATCATCCTCGGAAATAAAGTTAGATCCGAAGACGATTTTGAATGGATAAAGCAGTCTATGACTTCACTTCTTATTCGGAGTCAAGCTCGAGGCCCACATGCAACAGGAATTGCGGTGATCCGTAAAGATGGAACTTATCAATTACTCAAACGGCCATTACCTACAGAAGATTTTGTGGAAACAGAAGAATTTCAGAATGTGATGGCTGAAATACCTGCCCGCCAAAGGGACGTAGGCGGGGATAGTGAGGTCACAATCATTATGGGGCATACCAGATACAGAACCATTGGGACAGAAAAGAAATCTGAAAACAACCATCCAATCCGTGCAGGTAAAATAATCGGTACTCATAACGGAACGATCTATAATGCGCCACACATCGCTAAAATGTACGGCTTAAATCGGTTTGCCGATGTAGATAGCGAAGTGTTATTTAGAGTGGCAAATAAGTTTAAAAATCCGATTCATTTTAAACCAAAGTTAAAAGATTTTAGAGGTCAGATGACGGCTGTGATGGTGAACCTGAACTCACCGTATAAAATACGGATCTACAAAGGGAATAGACCTTTTGCCATGCAGTGGTTTGATGAATTGGATACGATGATTTACGCTTCCAATAGTGACTATTTTGAATCTGTAGAATCTGAAGGATTTACCTCACATGATTACAGGTTTAAGCCCAATAGACTCATCCATTTTAACACAGAAATAGAACTAAAAATGAAAGTGTCTAACTTCAAATTCAAACCGGAGGTAAGGAAGAGATGTCAAAATTACTTGTTTACGGAACTCTAAAAAGAGGCTTTTCAAATCACAATCATATATTTAGTGGATACGATATAAAAATCACACCAGCATGGACCTACGGTGAACTCTATGATTTGGAATGGTATCCAGCTTTAACTTCCGGAGAGAATAAAGTCTATGGTGAACTCATTGAATTTGATGATCCGGAGATCCTTATGAAGATAGACATGTTGGAAGGTTATCGCGGGAAAGAATCTTCATTTAACTTCTATGAACGCAGGGAAATACAGGTGTTTACTGAAAAAGAAGAATTCACCGCATGGGCATATTATTTAAGAAGGAGCAAAATAATCGATGCTGAAGGTGAGTTAATCACCTCTGGGTTTTGGTAATAATATTGATATTCATCGCAGTTAAAAGGGTTAAATCGTAATTAACTGGTTGTTAATTACAACTCCCAAGTAATATATTACAGGGGCGGATATTCGCTTTGGTTTCGCTATTTAATATTTAGATATTTCAAAGAAGGAGTTATTCTCGTCACTATAAAAATTAATAATCTGGGAGAAAAAAATGGTTAACGACCGTTGGCTATCAGTGGATGAGATAGCCGCTTACCTTGGAATAAAAAGAGAGACCATTTATAAATGGCTTACCGAGAAAAATATGCCTGCGCATAAAGTTGGACGTTTATGGAAATTCCGTAAGGATGAAATCGATGAGTGGGTCAAATCTGGTAGTGCGGATAGTCGCAAGAAGAGATAATTCATGAAATCTGTCTTCAATATACACGAATCAATTGTTAATGATTATAAATCCTATGTTAGCAGTTTTATTCAAATCAAAAATGATGATATACGAGAAATTGTCAAATCTGAAATTGATTTAGGTAGATTATGGCCTGAAGCTCTTATCCGATTTAATCCATCCTTTGAGCCAGGCGAGTCCGTTAAAGAATTAATCAGTCAAAATATCTTACATCCAGAGTTAAAGAATGTATTTTCTGTATATAATATCTTATATAGACACCAAGTTGATGCAGTAAAGCTCGGGACAGATAATCAGGATTTTATAGTAACATCAGGGACAGGTTCCGGTAAGTCACTAACCTTTATTGGAACTATTTTTGATTATTTATTCAAATCAAACACGGGAGGGAAATCCGGGATAAAAGCGGTTATTGTGTATCCGATGAATGCTCTTATTAACTCACAAACTGAAGAATTGAACAGTTACCGAGATAACTATGAAATATCAACTGGGAAACCATTTCCGATCAAATATGCTCAATACACAGGGCAGGAAAAACAAGATGTTCGGGAAAAAATTAGGGAGGATCTGCCAGATATAATCCTGACAAATTATATGATGTTGGAACTCATCCTAACACGTATTCAAGAAAAAAGTATTCGGGATTCTATTTATAGTTCACTTCAATACCTTGTGTTCGATGAATTACATACTTACCGAGGGAGACAAGGGTCAGATGTAGCACTCTTGATTAGACGGATCAAGGCAAAATCAAAAAATGATATCAATTGTATTGGGACGTCGGCTACAATGGTTTCAGGAGGTACATTAAAGGAGCAAAGAGAGAAGGTTGCTGAAGTAGCAACAACATTGTTTGGCTCAAATTTTACAGGGCAGCAAATTATAAATGAATCACTTGCCAAATCTATTGGTACTGATGGGGGAATCCCTACAAAATCAGAGATTATTAAAAGTATTCAGTCCAAAATAAACAAGCAGGGGACAGAAAACGAATTGAATAGTTTCCCACTAGCTGTTTGGTTGGAAAACAGAATTGCTCTCGATGAAAAAGAAGGCATTTTAGTTAGAAATAAACCGATATCCTTTTCCGAGATTGCTAAGATATTATCCGATGAATCAGGAATTGAAATACTTCGATGTTCTGAACAATTATCCCATTTGTTGGAATGGATCACAAATGTTAATGCTACTGCTGAAAGACCGTATTTACCCTTTAAACTGCATCAATTTATTTCCCAAACAGGATCTGTTTACATCACACTTGATTATAAGAAAATCACATTAGAAGCTGGCGCATATGCCAGTAAGGATGGAGAGAAAACTCCGCTATTCCCAATTGTATTCAGTCGTACATCCGGGCAAGAGTTTATATGTGTAATAAAGAACAAGGAATCTAACACACTTCACCCAAGGGATTTTAGAGAGCGTGCTGATGACAATGAAGATTTGACTGCTGGTTACATTATACCGGACTTTGAAATATGGGATCCGGTGAACGATATTGATAAACTGCCCGATGCCTGGATAAAATACAATGCGCAGGGACAGATAAAGGTCATTCCCAAATACAAAGATCGTATACCATCATATATCTCTTACGATGAGAATGGAAATTATTCTAGCGAAAACAATTTCGATAACCAAGGCTGGTTCATGCCCGTTAAATTATTATTTGACCCTTCCAGTGGGACGGAATATGATCCTAAAACGGGCGAAGGAACTAAACTGACTAAATTAGGAAGCGAAGGACGTAGTACATCCACTACAATATCAACATTTACTATTTTAAAGCATCTTGGTGAAAATGGATATGGATATCCGGATCAAAAGGTATTGAGTTTTACCGATAACAGACAGGATGCAGCACTGCAAGCGGGACATTTCAATGATTTTATGCGAGTGGTTCATATTAGAAGTGGAATCTATAAGGCCTTAGAGAATAAGCGGGATCACCAATTAGATCATTCGACGTTAAGCCATGAAATGTTTAAAGCGCTCAATCTTCGACAAGTAGATTTTGCAGGTTCACCATCAGAATTTCCAGGACCCCAGAGAGAAAATGAAGAAGCACTGAAACACTATTTGACCTACAGGGCATTATATGATTTACGGAGGGGCTGGCGTGTAATTCTACCTAATCTGGAGCAATGTGCGTTACTCGAAATTAATTATAAGCATTTAGATGACAATTGTTCTCTAGATAATCAATGGCAATCAGTTCCTTACTTTGATCAAATGTCAATTGAGGATCGAAAAGATATAGTGTTTCAAGTATTAGACTATTTTAGACGATCGTACTCTATTTTCAGTGAAGAATATCTTACGGCGGATCAAATTGGCAAAAAGCAAAAAATTATTAATGAAAAATTGAAGCCTGAGTGGAAGTTTGATGAGAATGAACGAATCCAAGAACCATACTTTCTATATTATGAGACCATAATATCCCGCTCAAAAATGTATAAAGCAAGTATTGGGTATGGAAGTGGATTAGGTAAGTATTTACGGTCGGAATTAAAAAGATTCACAGATCATAAAATCAAAACAGATGAGTATATTGAAGTCATAAGTAAATTATTGAATCTCATGGCTCAAGCGGGCTGGTTAAAATCCTTCCCGGCTCAAAATAAGGACGGAAAAGAATCCAAGATTTATCAATTACTAATAGATGCCATCATTTGGGAGCTTGGTAATGGGGAAAATATTATCCTGGACCGTATTAAAAATAAATCCTATAAAATTGTAAACCAGATCCCCAATAACTTTTTTCAACAAGTTTATAAAACAGATTTTGGAAAATTAAAGAAATACACTGGTAAAGAACATACCGGTCAGATAGACAACAATGATCGAATAGACCGTGAGGATAAATTTCGGAGCGGAGAAATCAGTGCTCTGTATTGTTCCCCTACGATGGAACTTGGAATAGATATTTCCAGCTTAAATGTTGTACACATGAGAAATGTACCACCGAATCCAGCAAATTATGCTCAACGGAGTGGTCGAGCAGGGCGTAGAGGTCAAGCTGCTTTAGTTTATACATATTGCTCTAACTATTCCCCTCATGACCGCCACTATTTTAATAATGCAACAGATATGGTTGCCGGGGTTGTTGCCCCGCCGCGGATTGATTTGAGCAATGAGGAACTATTATACACACATATCAATGCTCTATATCTTGCTGAAATAGGATTAAATGAACTCGATCATTCACTTGCCGATCTTATTAATGAAACGAACCAAGATAATTTACCACTTTCAGATAAGATCGTCGAAAAGCTCAAGATTACTGATAAACTAAAAAACAAAATCATTCAGGACTTTCACTATGTTGTCAAAGATTTTGAGGATGAAAAATTAAATAATAACCTTTGGTATAATGACGAGTGGATTGAACGGCAAATTGATGCTTTCACAACAAACATAGATCATGCACTTAATAGATGGAGATTATTATATATAACTGCTCAATCTCAATTATATCGGGCACAAAAAGAAATTGAAAGTGGCCTTTATCCTCAGAGCAGTCAGGAAATGAAAAATGCACTTCGAGATCAAGGCCAGGCCATTAGGCAAAGAGATCTACTTAAAAATTCACAAACGGGTTGGGCAGGTCAATTGTCCGAGTTTTATCCTTATCGCTATTTGGCTTCTGAGGGTTTTCTACCAGGATATAACTTCACACGACTACCATTAAGAACCTTTATCCCAAAGGGTAATTCAGGGGAATACATTTCACGACCAAGATTTATTGCATTACGGGAGTTTGGTCCAAGAAATGTAGTATATCACAATGGTACTAAATATAGAATGGAACAGCTAATCGTTCAGGATGCGGCCGAAAAACTCGATAAAGCCAAAATCAGCGTGAATTCCGGTTATTATATGGATAAGGATGAGTTTGACAATGAAATTTGTCCTTTCAGTGGTGTTGCACTTGATAGTAATGATTCGAAGGTAATTTTTACAAATCTATTAGAAATGGGTGAAACAAAATCGGAAGAAATTGAAAGAATTTCCTGTGAAGAGGAAGAGAGGTTGTCGCAGGGTTTTAATATCGAAACCTATTTTTCAGTCCCCGGAGGGCTTGACTCAATTACGACGGGGATGGTACAGTCGGATGGTGAAAACTTCCTGAAATTGCAATTTATCCCTGCAGCAAAACTCATCCAAATTAATACAAAATGGCGTACTGTTAAGGAAAATGGTTTTCCAGTTGGTTTATCAACTGGCCGATGGAAGAAAAATAACCAGGTAGAGCAATCTGAAGAAATCAGAAGAGTTCAGCTGAAGACATCAGATACAGCTGATGCATTATATATTGAGCCGATTAAAGCCTTGGGATTAGAGCCCGAAGGGATCATAACACTTCAATATGCACTCAAAAGGGCTATTGAAAATTTATTCCAGATAGAGTCTAAGGAGTTGGGTGTCACTCACATGGGTGATCCCAAACATCCGAATATATTTTTGTACGAAGCAGCAGAAGGCAGTTTAGGCATCCTATCTCAATTCGTTGAAAAACCAAGAATATTTAGCGATGTAATTGATGAGGCAATTTCCCTATTAAAATACGATGATCCTGAATATGAAGAACCTGCTTCTTACAATGATTTGTTGAGTTATTACAACCAACGGGATCATGCAGATATTGATCGTTTCCTCATCAAAGATGCACTTGAGAAGCTCAAGGTATGTAAAATAGAAATTCAGGGTAGTGAAAAGAAAAACTATGAAGAGCAGTATCAGTTGCTCTTACGGACTATTGATCCCAACTCTGACACAGAGAAGAAATTTCTTAAATACCTGTATGATAATAACTTGAAATTACCAGATAGTGCCCAAAAAACAGTGGATGGTATTTATGTGAAACCGGACTTTTATTATGCTCCTGATTTCTGGGTATTCTGTGATGGCACACCCCATGATAAACCCAGTATAAAGGAAGATGATGGACAAAAAAGGGATGCAATACGTAATGCAGGGCACCAGGTATTTGTATATTATTATTTGGATGATTTAAACGAGATTGTTTCTAAACGACCAGATATTTTCAAGAAAGTAAGATAAATGTCATTTAGTCCCGGATCGCTTGTAAGTGTCAGAGGTAGAGAATGGGTTGTGCTACCTTCTGAAGATAAAGACCTCCTGATCATCAAACCACTCGGTGGATCAGAGGATGAGAAAACCGGTATTTATTTACCCCTGCTATTTGAAGATGATCGACCGGTTTCAGCTGAATTTCCACACCCTACTCCAGAAGATATTGGAGACCTGGCAACTT
The DNA here is from genome assembly GCA_013203145.1 of Fidelibacterota bacterium. GTDB lineage: Bacteria > Fidelibacterota > Marinisomatia > Marinisomatales > JABMOV01 > JABMOV01. The sequence continues at coordinate 14,372 of JABMOV010000034.1, read as the reverse complement.
CCAAACTTTTATATGATGCATCCAGGTTGTCATTTCGCAGTGGTGCCGGACCTTTCCGATCGTTAGCGAAATTGTCTTTTCGACCCAGAGCTTATCAAATGGTGCCACTCATAATGGCTTTAAAACAAAATCTGATCAGGATGCTGATTGCGGATGACGTAGGCGTTGGTAAAACCATTGAAGCACTACTTGTGGTGAAAGAGTTATTAGAGCGTCGGGAGATCAAACGGTTTGCGGTGGTCTGTTTACCCCACCTTTGTGAGCAATGGCAGGAAGAAATAAAAGATAAATTTGATATTGACGCTGTAATCATTCGGTCTAATACACAAGCACGGTTAGACAGGGAAATTCATGGGGACGTCAGCGTTTATGATTACTACCCTTATCAGGTGATCTCTGTTGATTATATCAAATCTGAACAGCGCCGGCAAGTATTTATTCAGCAATGTCCAGAACTGATCATAGTTGATGAAGCCCATACTTGTGCCAGACCGATGGGAGCACAAAAAAGCCAACAGCAACGGTACCATTTACTGTATGATATTGCTAAAAAAGAAAATCAACATCTCATGCTACTCACGGCGACCCCTCATAGTGGGAAGGCAGAAGAATTCCAATCATTATTGGGGTTGTTGAAACCAGAATTTGAACCGGTTCAATTGCCAAATGCCACAAGAGATCAACGATCCCTTGTTGCTCAACACTTTATCCAGCGTAAACGGGCGGATGTAATGAAATGGATGGGTGAAGAGACAATCTTTCCCAAACGAGACCCCGGAGAATTTCCTTATGATTTGACACCTAAATATCAAAACTTCTTTACGGATGTACTGGCCTTTGCCCAGGGACTTACTAAAACGGGAGAAAAACACCCTGGCCGAATACGTCTGAAATATTGGACAGCACTTGGATTATTAAGAGGGGTCATGTCCAGCCCGGCTGCAGGAGTGATGATGCTGCGGAACCGTATCAAAAATTTACCTGACAATGAAGAAGATTATATACAGGAATCCAATCCAATATTAGATGAAGATTATTCCGGTGATAGGGATTTTGTACCTGACAATGTAGTGGGTAAAAATGAGTGGACTCAAACGCAGATCCAGAAATTGGATGCGCTGGCTGATGAACTTAACAGACTAGCTAATCTTGATGATGACTGGAAAGCCTCTTATACTTTGGAGATCATCAAAGAATGGATAAAACAGGGATTTAATCCAGTTATTTTTTGTCGGTATATCCCCACTGCTAAATATCTTGGTAAACTACTCACAGAACCTATTCAAAGAACCTTTAAAAATGCACAGATAATGGTAGTCACCAGTGAAGAACCAGACGAAGTACGTAAACAACGGATTGAAGGAATAGACCAACATAAACCCAGAGTTATGTTCGCCACGGATTGTTTGAGTGAAGGTATCAATCTGCAGGACTACTTCTCTGCAGTGTTACATTATGATCTACCATGGAATCCAAATCGTCTTGAACAAAGAGAAGGGCGCGTGGATAGATTCGGTGGACCCCCTGAAGTAAAAGCGTACTTATTATACAGCCCGGATAATCCGATTGATGGCGTTGTACTGAAAGTTTTATTGCGGAAGGTTCGTGAAATAAAGCGATCTACTGGGATTTCTATGCCGTTTCCGGAAGATAGTAAATCCATCATGGATACGGTACTCCATTCAGTATTGCTTAATCCTGCACAAACTCAAAAAACGTTGCAACTGGGATTGGATTTTATTGAAACAGATCCTATCCGTCAGGGAGAAGTAAAAGCAACTAAAGCGTATGATGAAGCAGTTGAACGGGAGAAAGCATCCCGCAGCATTTTCGCCCAGCATGCCATCAAAGCCCAGGAAATTGAGACAGACTTAAAACAGGCTGACCAATCCATAGGAAGTCCGAAAGATGTAGAATCTTTTGTGGTATCTTGTATCAATGACGTATTGGGTGCCCAAATTATCCTGGATAAAAAAGGTTACAAACTCTTTACCACAAACTTACCCCCAGTTATTAAAAGCACCTTGCCGGATGGAGAAATGCTGGCTGTTACCTTTGATTCCCCAACACCCGAAGGATATTTATACATCGGCAGAAACCACATCTTTGTGGAGCAATTGTGTCAATATATTATGGCTCATTCACTTGCTCATGATCTACGAAGCGGTGCTGCCAGGGCTTCTGTAATCAAGACAAACCAGGTATCCATAAAAACCACAATTCTGCTTTTCAGGGTTAGGAATGTCATTGAAGAACAGGGTGGTTCCAATCAAATTGTCGCAGAAGAGATGTTATTGTGGGGATATAAAGGCAGTTCTGAAGATCACAATTTTATTTACCAGGATGAGTGTAAAAGCCTCATTGATTCCGCTACACCCACCGCAAATTTGTCTCAAGAGGCAAGAGCATCTTTTTTAACAAATGAATTACGGTTTATTCCTGACTTGAAAACAGACTTCGATGAAGTGGCTGAAGAACGCTCAAAACATCTGGTTGAAGCCCATGAGCGATTTCGACGGGTAATGGGCGGCTCAAAGTTTCGGGTAGTTTATCCTGTGTTACCAATGGATGTGATGGGAATGTACGTTTTACTCCCAGATGGGAGTGCCAGATGAAATACCCATCCATTCGAATCGAAGGAGCTATTCTTTCTGCTGATATTCTGGACAAAATTGAGCAGGGTGAACTACTTGGCCAAAAACCAAAGGATTTTGGTTTCGAGGGCAGTAATGTTAGAGTAAAAGATGAAATCGTTAAAGCCTGGGCAGATGCACAGGATATGTGGCGAATCTACAAACGGAAAATTGAAGATGTACCTGAATCCAAAGCCGGAACCACTGAAACCCGGAATTTCTGGATGGTTCCGTTATTAGGCCTTTTGGGTTATGATGTTGAACTTTACCGTAAAGCACAGGAAATCAGCGGGAAGACCTACGCCATCAGCCACAAAGCCATCAATTTGGATACTTTCCCAATTCATGTGATGGGCTTTCGGGATAGTCTGGACAAGAAACGCCAGGACAGTGGTCCCCGTATGTCACCCCATGCATTAATTCAGGAATATATTAATCTCCACGAACATTTATACGCTCTGGTCAGCAATGGACTGTCCATTCGTTTATTACGGGACAGCAGTCGTCTCATCAAACTTTCTTTCCTGGAATTTGACCTGGAACGGATGTTCGAAGAGGAACATTTTGCGGACTTTGCTTTGATGTTTCGGCTCATTCACTGTTCGCGAATGCCAGTCAAGCAAACGGAAGGACCAGAAAGCCTCATTGAAGGCTACCATCAGGATTCGCTGGATTCCGGCTCACGCATTCGGGATGGCTTAAATAACGCTGTCGAAAAATCAATCAAATCTGTGGCCAATGGATTTTTATCCCATCCTGAAAATGATTCACTGCGTCAGGCGATTATAGAAGGTAATTTGTCGGAGAAAACATTCTACCAGTATCAGTTACGGTTTATCTATCGATTACTCTTTTTAATGGTCATTGAAGAGCGGGATTTAATTTTTACCAACGACACACCCAGGAAAAAGAAAGACATTTATTATCACTATTACAGCGTAAATCGAATCAGAAAACTCTCTGAAAAGCGCTATCTGGCGGACAAGAAATTCAGTGATGTTTGGATGAGTCTGAAGAACACATTCAAACTCTTTGAGAAAGAGTTTTATGGTGAGAAATTGGATATTAAACCTTTGGCAGGTGATTTATTTGGTTCACATGCTCTGGGTGAACTGAATCATTGTGAGCTCAATAATAAGGTGATGCTGGAATGTCTTATTAATCTCTCTGTCTTTACGAACCCCAATACGCAACAGAAAATGCGGGTGAACTATGCATCGCTAAATGTGGAAGAATTTGGATCAGTTTATGAGGGTTTGTTGGAGTATGACCCGGTCCTGGATGTAAATGGAAGTAAAGTGGAATTCAGTTTAGTTAAGGGTAGTGAGCGCTCCTCTTCTGGGTCGCACTATACGCCGGACGAACTTGTGCAGCCGCTCATTAAACATTCACTGGAATACATCATTGAAGATAAACTGAAAGAGTCTGACCCTGAAAACGCCTTACTCTCAATAACCGTTTGTGATGTTGCCTGTGGGAGTGGTCATTTTTTATTGGGTGCGGCACGGCGGATTGCTACCGAATTAGCAAAAATCAGAACCGGTGAGGATCAACCTTCGCCATCCGCATTTCGGGAAGCAGTTCGGGATGTAATTCGAAATTCCATTTATGGTGTAGATTTAAATCCCCTGGCGGTGGAACTGGCAAAAGTGGCGTTATGGTTGGAAGCCCATAACCCCGGCGAACCCCTGAACTTTTTAGACCATAAGATCAAATGCGGCGATGCCATAGTGGGATTAGCACATCTGAACGAACTGGAAAACGGCATTGCCAATGAAGCATTTAAGAAGCTGCCCGGTGATGATGAGACTGCCCGGACGCTTGTTAAAAGAAATAAATCAGAGAAAAATACCCAGCAAACGGGGTTGGATTTTGATAAACAGGTCGGGCAAAAAATTAAAGATGTGAATTCAGCCTATGCTCACTTCAACAAAATGCCCGAAACCACACCTGCAGAAATTGAGATCAAGCATAAAGTCTATAACCACTTGAGCAGCGGTACTGACTGGTGGAAGTTGAAAACATTGGCGGATATTCAAACGGCACAGTTCTTTATCCCAAAAACCATCGAGCATAGTGATCATTTAATTACCGAAAGTACTTACAGAGATATGCTAGCCGGAACCAAAACATTGCAAGGGAGCCGTGCGGTAGCCCAAGCCAATGCCGTAGCCAGTGAAAAACGTTTCTTCCACTGGTTTTTAGAATTTCCGGAAGTGTTCGCAAATGACGGTTTTGATTGCATTCTAGGGAATCCACCGTTTTTAGGCGGACAAAAGATAAGTGGTAATTATGGAAACAATTATTTAGAATGGTTAAAATCAGCTTTTGCACCCATTGGTGCTGTTGATTTGGTTACTTATTTTTATCGAAGAATTTTTACGATAATTCAGGAAGGGGGATTTCAGTCTCTTTTGGCTACAAATACCATTGCTCAAGGCGATGCAAGAGAAGATGGTTTGGTAATTATTCAAAATCAAGGAGGCTCCATCAACTATGCATTTCGCTCAATGCAATGGCCTGGTTTAGCAACGGTGGAAGTTTCACAGGTTGCTATTCATAAAGGAGTATGGAAGAAAGATTTCATTTTAGATAACAAAAAAGTAAAATGTATTACATCCTTTTTGGATGATAGTGAAGATCTTGGTGAACCCTTTGATTTAAATCAAAATAATGATAAAAGTTTTTATGGATCAGTTGTTTTAGGAAAAGGATTTGTTTTAAATGCGGATGAAACAGAAAAACTCATTGAATACGATAATAATAATAAAAGCGTAGTTTTTCCTTATTTGATAGGTCATGATTTAAACAATAGTCCAAATCAAAAACCAAGTCGATATATAATCAATTTTTTTGACTGGGGGAAAGACTATTGTCAGAAAAAATATCCCGCTTGTTTCAAGATTGTAGAGGAAAAAGTAAAACCTCATAGACGAAGAGATGGAAACACAATGGGACGAGAAACTTGGTGGTTGTATTATAGGGCAGTATTAAAACTTTATAGAACAATTAAACCATTCGAATTGGTTATTTGTATTTCTAAAGCAACAAAATATATACAACCAATTTTAGTTAAAAGAGATTGTGTATTTGACCAAGCAATAATTGTACTAGCATTTGATGATTTTTATTCTATTTCCATTTTAAATAGTTTTGCGCACACATTATGGAGTGAAAAATACCGATCAACTTTGGGGGGGACTTCTTACTATGTTCCAACTAAAGCCTTCCAACCATTCCCCTTCCCACAAAACCTTTCTCAAAAAACAGAAAACGAATTAGAGCAAATCGGTGAAACCTACCACGAATTCCGTCGCCAGCTCATGCTCAAAATGCAGTTGGGGCTTACAAAAACTTATAACCAGTTTCATAATCCACAGTTGAGCAGTGAAATTGCAAACGCCCAAATAGTCAGTAGAAAAGAACTTGAAAAAAAGTACGGCAAAGAAACGGTATACCTGTGGAACCACCTGAATAAAACAGATGATGTTTGTAGTCTGGAAGAAGCGGTACACGACATCAAACACTTGCGCCAGCTACACAAAGAGATGGATGAAGCAGTATTGAAGGCATACTGCTGGCATGAAGATACTGATAAATGGGGCCCGGCAATTAACTTGACACACGATTTCTACGAAGTTGATTACCTGCCAGAAAATGACAGAGTAAGGTATACGATTAGTCCCGAAGCCAGGAAAGAAGTACTAAAACGGTTACTGCTACTGAATCATGAGATTTATGCTGAAGAAGTGAAACAGGGGCTACATGGGAAGCAGAAAGGGCAGGAAAAAACCAAAAAAGTCAGCGGACCGAAAGTGCCTTACAATCCAAAACAAAGCGCGCTATTTACGGAACCGAAGCCTAATATTCGTGACCATGTCGGAGATGATTTCCACGTGGGTCAAAACATATCTCACCCAACTTTCGGGAAAGGGGTCATAAAAGCCATTGAAGGGATTGGAGATAATGAAAAATTGACGATTGCTTTTAGTGGGGGTGTGGAGAAAAAGTTGGCAGTGAAGTTGGCGAATCTTACAGGAATTGTGTAATTATGGATTCAATAATTGTCGAATATCCAGAACATATCACTGAAGCAGTTCATGGGCTGACTTTTGGGGGAATATCATTGGATATAATTATTCCAGCAGCAGTTGCATTTATTATATTCTACTTCGGGCATATCTTTACCACTAAAAGAGACCAAATTCGTGAATACCAGCGATTAAAAGATATTGAGGCATATTTCTATTCTTTGACTGATGGATTACTAGTCGGCGCTGAAAAACAAGTAAATTCTTTTAAATCATTATCTGAACAGTTAAAAATAAAAAAACATCAGGATCTTATTGCAGAATATGTTAGTGAATTCAACTTAGATAATATTAACAAAATTGATAGCAACGATTTATTTAAAATCTTTATCACATTGATATCAGAGGAATCTGAGTTAAAGATCAACTATTATAATAAAATAATGAAAAGTATCACCCAATTAAATGGTATATCTGAGCTCTGGAGAGAGGAATATGACGAATGTATTAGGCGACAATTAGAATACAACCGTAGATGGAATTCTTCGATGGGTAAAATAGGAAAAATTGTTAATGATTTTGTTCATGAAGTGAAAATGGGAAATATTCATCCGAGTTCTGATTCTTTTTTCAAAGAGTTTGATGATATTGTCGGCACGTTTCAAAAAACGGAAGATAGAAATGATATATATAAAGCTATCACTCACCTTATTGAACCCCTTTATAATCTTTGCACTAAATATCCAAGCCATAATTGGTCCCTGCTTTTACTTGAACCTGTAATGTCTTGTGAATATGCATTCGATAACTATGAGAAAAACAGAAATGTATATGCCAACCAATTCGAGATGTATGCAAGTAAAATGACAAATGCCAGAGTTTTATTAGATGAAAGTATTCAGGAAATAAAAAGACTTCGTTCTAAAAAGCCTCGTCTGGGAAGAAAGTGGTATTAAATCTGACAATCGAAGTAAATGAAAAATTTAATCAGTGGAATTCGCAAATCACCAAATCGGTAAGTTCTAGCTATAAAACCCATGTTGGTTTTAACAGTTTAATAATCAATTATAGGTTAAGATATGGGATGAATTTCTGTGGTATGTTGCTGATATAATTAAGAAAGAAACTCTAGGCAAGAAGAATCAACTTTAAAGAAATAATGTTAATCAGGTGAAAATGAGCCTCAGTTAGAAAGATGAATTCAGAAGCAAATCTTGCAAAAACCCTTAAGCAACTTATCGTTGTTAGGACCGACGTACACGCCCGGCAATTAAATAATGGCCGATATCTGAAAGTGGATAAACCATTATCATTAGAATTGATCCAAGATCATTTAAAAGGTTCTGCTACAATTGGTAGTTATCCTTTTCATAAGGAGGGGAGTAAGGTCAAATGGTTCTGCTTTGATCTGGATATTAATAAAAATGTTAGTACAGAATTATCCCAGGAAAAAGGATTATCCAATAACCAGATATTTGAAATATATAAAAATTTATTAATCGAGCAATCACGACTTATACAGGATCGAGCGAAACATTATGGAATTCGTTTAATTCCAGAATTCTCTGGCAGTAAGGGCATTCATCTGTGGGGCTTCGGGGATGGATTCATCGAAGCATCCAAAATCCGGATTGTTATGAAAGGCATTTTGCGGGACGTTGATCTATTATCGGAGGACCTGCACATTGATCTATTCCCTATGCAGGATTCAGTTGGAGATAAATTAGGTAATTTTGTCAAGCTGCCATGTGGAATTCATAAAAAGACAGGACACCGGTGTTCTTTTTTACGGGATAACTATGCCATTCAGGAAGATTCGGATTATTCTTATCAGAATCAGTTTGATATTATTATTGATGTCTTAATAGAAAATAAAAAAGTAGAAGCTGATCTGATTGAGTCCCTACAAGAAGAGTTTTTTGAAGATGAGATACCCCAATCAGAGCAATTAGAACAACTGGAGTTGACCGAGGATAGTCTCAATGATATCGAAGTATCAGGAAACCGGGTAGAGAAAATATTCAACAACTGTCATGCTTTTTCTAATATGATTAACATAGTAAAGGAAACAGGATATCTCACCCACGGGCAGCGCCTGGCACTGAGCTTTTCTATGGTGAATCTGGGGAAACCAGGTATCCAAAAGCTTGAAGATATAATCGGTGGTTGTAAAGACTATAAGCCAGAAATCACGGACGGATTTATTCGCAACATTAAAAAGAATAAATACAAACCATTTGGTTGTAAAAGATTATTAGAACCTAATCCCCATCACAACAATGAACCAATATGTCCCATAGGGGGCTTGTGTGAGAATATTCAAGCTATTAGCGGCCGTTCACCTAATAGTTTTGCCTGGATCCCGAGATCAAAGACCGCATTGAAAATCAATAAGGACAGGGAACGACTCAAGGAACAGAAAGAAAAATCATCGCAAATCAGTCGCATCACATCCGAAACCAACCTGCTACTTGCCTGGCACCGTGTGAAAAACTCTCTGGAGAATGAAGTTTGGTATGATGTAGAAGAAGTTGAGAGATATGAAAGGTTTTTATCGATAAACCTGTCTTTATTATCCCAGCGATTAAAATTCCTGAAGGGGAAAGCCATCCCATTCAGCCCCTATGACCTTGTGAAAGTCAGAAAATTCAAAAATCAAGATCCTAATTTGGACTCAATTCGGCCAATTGCGATAATGAACTTGGAAGATTATATTGTTGCTCAGGCTATTATAAATGTGGTAGCACCTATATATGATAATCATGATGTGTTTCATGAGAACAATTTTGGTAATCGACTGGCAGATCAATACGATACAAATCCACGCAATCTCTTATACTGGGATAAACAGTGGGGTGAATATTCCGGAAAGATTTTTCAGGCGATAAGAGACTTTCCGTTTAACCAGTTTCTCAAGATTGATTTAAGTAAGTACTACGAAACTATCCCTCAAGATAACCTTATTTCTCTTTTTGGTAACAAAGAATATGGAATTGATCATGAGGTGCAGATCTGGCTAAATAGCTTGGTTGAATCTTTTCAGTATAGTCATGAGGAAAAACCTGAAGGAATAGGTATTCCACAAGGGCCGGAATTCTCACACATTTTAGCAAATATTTATCTGAATCAGTTTGATCAATGGCTATCGGAAAAATACGACAAATCTGTCATTGTCCATTACCGTTATGTGGATGATATCTACATTCTACTTAACAATAAATTGGATAAGAAAAACATAAAGATTGATGCCTTTTATAATGAGGTCGGGGATTATCTGGAAAATGAATTAGGGCTGTCGATTAATGTAGATAAACGGAAAATAGGATACAATTTTGAGGACGGCACTGATTTACTCCACTATTTGAATAAAGTCAAATACCGTGTTGGGCAAGAGGTTAGAAATCTAGCATCTAACGAGAATGTTTTTACAGGAGAAGAGATTCAACAAATCGAATACCTCATTAAGAGTATGATAGAATTTGAATCTGAGGCGGATATAGATGAAATATTACCACATCTTAATTTTGCATCCAGAGCGATAGTTCGCCTGGGGGTAGATACAACAGCCATTAAAAATATTCTAGTTCAAAAATTAAATTTATGGAATCCCAGCACGTACAATTTAAAATTTTTATTAAAACTTTTACTGGATATATACACTCAAAATCCTTCGGAAGATATTGAGACGTTTTTTACCAATGAGATTGATAGCTATCGGCGACTACTCACCCAGGAATTAATCCGTGAAGGGTTCAAATATGGTTTATATGATGCAAATGGTCATTTAAAAAAGCTGGTTATTCAAATACTGAAAACATATCTGGAGGACGAACATCACTTGGTACGGGGTTCTTCTTATGTGCTGTTGGAGAAATTTGATAAGCAAATAGATCCGGATAGATGGGTTGAGGTTATCGAGAGCGATTCAACTTCTGAATATGAGAAACATTCTCTTGTAAAGCATTTGAATGCATACGCCCCACCTTTATATGGTCCTTATTTCAAGAAATATATCGAACACACCCCACAAAGCATTCCTGCTGGTTACTCTGCTGTCCTAGATTTACCGAACGACCGGAACATTTGTTTTTCAAGTGCACTAAGACAGATTCCGGATTTTATTAATGAAAGCAATCCGGAGACCATTTGGGAGCAGGGGAACCAACAATCACTTATTTATGCAATTTTTTCACATATTCAGTTTATTGGTCATACACACACTGGGAATAAAGCCAGGTTATATCGCTATTTATTTAAGATATTAGATATAATCCCAGAGTCTGTGGCTAAAACGGTGGCCAATGCCATCGTCTTGAATATTCCGTGGTTTGTGAAAAAAGGAAAATGGAACCAGCATTATTATGGGTCTTTGTTTGACGTTGACCAACTATCAAATTTTCCTACAATCTTGAAGGAAGCCATCCATGAAGTCTTATATATGACTCCTTCCAATATTTCTGATAAGTCTACTTCTCTTGAAAAACGGATGGCGCTTTTTAATAGGGAAATCAATGATGAGATTTATTTAAACCTACTAAACCGTGTTAATCGGGGTGAACTTGTAGAAGGAGTTTTTCATCCCGGGCTACTTGCTTTGAGAAATATTATATCCCAGGAAAAAAGATGGGTATTCAGGTTTGATGATACAAGCGATGTCTTTTCCCTTATATATGAACGATTTCCTTTGGAAAACATCACACGAAACTCAAGTCTTCAGGATGAAGATTCAATATTATCTTATTTTCATAATTTGCAGGATAGTGGTTTTATTCCACTGATCGATTTCAAGATTTCAAAGATATTTGGGAAATCAGTCGTATCATTACTTTATAGGTTGGATAATAATTTTAAGTCATTAGCAGAATTCCAGAATCCGATTGTAGAAACAGATGTGATTAATATCCTTTGGATTATTGAGAGTGCACTTAAACCATTTTACTTGGTTCGTGCGGATAACCAGGTTAATCTTCCTCATATCCATCCTTATTCTGTTCACTTAAATCAAAACACCGCTGAGATCAGAATTGTAATGGTTGGAAGTGCTTTTGACCGCGAAGTGTATTATATCCCAAGACCCGGAAATGATCATCCATACGCAAACAGTTTTTCTGATTCGTCCGTCTATTTTAATCTGGGGTTTCTATCGTTAGAACTCCTTACATATACTAACCCAGTTATTGCTTGGAATGAAGCGGAGCGCAATCGCCAAAAGGGAGAGGGGAAAAAGTACTTATCACATAACGATGCATTGGATGATGCATCGTACATGTACAAGTGGTGGATATTAAAAGACCTGTGTAACATTATTCCAGAATATCGTAAGAGTTATGATCCTGCAAAAGTTTTAATTATTGATCGGATAAAGAAGCGCTATGATCAAACACTTCGTGCCGTGAATGATATATATGAAACCAATATGAATGTTGTCCATCCGATCGATAAAAATATAATTGAATATCTTGCCTACATGGATATGACGGTCAAACAGTTAGCAGATGCTCCAAATAAGTGGAGTAATCAACCTCATAAAGTGTTAAATGATTTTCAGAATTCGTTTTTACAGTTTATTAGTAATAATTCAATTACCTGGAACTCTGGTAAGAAACGATTTAATTATGATAAGTTCACACTCAATTACGCAACTCGTTTTTTTATAAGTTTCGCAGATGAAATAATCAATTTTCTTAGTCAGGCTCATAAGGTCTTTGGTCATACATTGCATGACAACTGGTACTATCCCAGTTTGCTGTTCTATCAAGCTATAAAAAATGAAATCTATTGTTTGTTAATTGCAATATTAGATGATGCTGGATTACGTAATCCTGATGATCTTTTTGATAATAAAGAGCTGAAGCGGCTGCTAAAGACTCAAAAAAGTGGGAATAGGATTATTGCGGAATTTCCTGAGCATGTATTAGCCAGCATACAAAAGAATTTTAATCCAAATAGACTGATTAATGCACTAAAATTGCTCTCTAGCTCCGATAAAAATGTTTTTGAAAATTTCCATTCTGGGAGTCTAAGTACCTATGTCGATCTGTTCATATTTCTTTCCGGGAATATAGATATGATTGTTAACACTGAAGAAGAAATACCATTTAAGATTCTAAAAGGGAAGGCGAAAATAGATTCAGGCAAACTACGATCGCTTGTAGGAAACCTTCAAAACTTGGAGAACAAAATTGACTTAATCAGAAAAGACCCAACAGAAGTCAGTGAGAATGATTTCAAGTATGTTGTCAAACTTGTTGAGTTAATCTTAAAGGTAGCTGGTGAAATTGATCCTGTGACTTTGGTTATAGGAAAAAACCGTAGTCGGCACCATCTTGCTGAAGAGAAAATTGAAATAGAAATTCCTGACACGGATGAAAAGGTTACGATCGCTAAAAACAATATTGCTTTTCCTATGGGCACTTTTGAATTGATATATGAAGGTGATATTGGGGTTGGACTTATTGGGGATGAGTCGCGACCATCTTATATCAATCCATCGCCAAAATATATTAGTAAAATCCTTGAAAAATTGGAAAGGCGGCAGAAAAAAGCAGAAATAGCCACAACAGAACTTGCTACGATAGATTCGCAACAATCCGGGCAAACACAGTTAGAGCAAGGAAATTTCTTATCCCTAGATGTTCGAAAAAAGTTGAGGAGTATTATGGGTGAAACGAAAATCATCAAACAAGAAGCAGAACAAATCATCAATATCGATGGTGAGAGGCATACCATTAATACGGGTACTGTGCAACAAGTAATTCAGCCTTCACAAATACCCGAAAAGACAACATCAGCTGAGGAGAATAAATCTGCGATTACTGCTGGTGAATTCTTGTTGAAATCAGATAGTGTTGATCTACGAATTAATGACGGTGAAGTGATCGAATGTGTTATTAAAAGACAATATATAAGGAATAAGAAAAAAATTAGTAGACCATTTTTGTTCATTTCAGTGATCGCAGAAGATAATTCTGAAACAAAAAGACGTAAAATAGCTGGTCGCACGATCTTTAAACGAATGAAGGAGCTAGGTGAAGTCGAAAAAAGATCAATAACAGAAACAAATGTCAGTGTTTATGCAAATGTATTTAGAGATCAAATTGATAAAGTTTTACGAAAAGCTGGATATGAGTTAAATAGAGATTCATTATTACCGGATGCTAAAATAAATGGTGGTTATCAGTTGGGCGATGGGTTTTTTATCACGAAAGTTGAGGATGAATAAGGAAAAATTATGAGTAACGAAACAATCAAATGCCCTCAGTGCAACTATGAAATTCCGGTTACAGAGGTTTTAACACATCAGATTCGTGAATCACTTAAATCCGAATTAGAGTCAGATATTCAAATACGAGAACAGTCACTTGTGAAGAAAAATGCAGAGATTGCTGAAAAGGAGAAGAAGATAAAAGAAAGTGAATCTGCTATCGACGAAAAAGTAGAAAAACTACTTTCTGAAAAAACGAAAGACATTGAAGCATTTGCAAAGAAGAAAGCCCTATCAGATTCCGAATTGGAATTAAATACTCTTAAGGAAGAATTAGACGAAAAATCAAAGAAACTTTCTGAGGCTCAAAAAACAGAATTAGAACTCCGGAAAAAGACCAGAGAACTAAAGGAAAAAGAAGAAGCCTTGGAGCTTGAAGTAGAGAAAAAACTGGATAAAGAGCGGGAATCAATTAAACAGTCTGCTCTAAAAAAATATCAGGAT
>JABMOV010000033.1 GCA_013203145.1 Fidelibacterota bacterium | reverse complement strand
AGATTCCTGCTTATATGAGCTTTCCTGTTCCTCGTCTACGACAATTAGTCCCAAATTTTTCAGTGGCGCAAAAATGGCGCTCCGTGCTCCAACAATAACCTTAAAATCTCCTGAGCACATCCGTTTCCAGGTCCAGGCTCGCAATGCCGGACTCATTTTAGAATGCCAAAGACCCACCGAATCTCCAAAAGCGGATCGAAATCGTCCTCCAATCTGAGGAGTTAATGAAATCTCAGGTAGCAAAACAATAGCTGTTTTACCATTATCCAGGGCATGTTGAACCGCTGCAATATATATTTCCGTCTTTCCGCTGCCCGTTACTCCATGTAAAACAAATGGAGAATATTTGTTTGAAACCATACCCGCTTCAATGTCATGTAACACTTCTTTTTGCGAAGCGGAAAAGTTTAACGTTTTATCAAGAGGTTTGAATGTAAACCCTGTGGCATCTGGAATGAGAATTTGTTCGCTTAACAGAACAAGACCCTTATCTGATAATGCACGACATACAGTCAAGGGACTGCTTGTCAATAATCCAAATTCAGATACTGGACATATCTCTTTTTTTTGCAGGATGGCTTTCAGCAGTAATGTCTGTACGGGTGCATTTTTTATGAGCGACCAATCGGGTGCCATTGTTGATTGTTGAACCATCCATTGTTTCTGAGGTTGGTATTTGGTGGATAGTTTTGACGGCAATATCGTCCTTGCAACCTGACCAATAGGGGTCATATAATATTTGCTCATCCATTGGATAAGCTTCCAAAGATTGTGATCTAGAATCCTTTGATCATCAACAATATCATTTATTTCTTTCAAGGTGCCTTTAAAATCTGTGGCTTTGTGGGTAGCAACAACTAACCCTTGTACCATGCGATTTCCAAAAGGAGCTCGAACTCGAATCCCAACCTGAATGTGAGAGTCTAGACTTTCTGGTACTTTATAAGTAAAGGTTTGATAACTCGAGATTGGAAATGCTATTTCAGCGTACATATGCCATGAAGTTATTTAGGGAAGCCTTAAATAAAAAAGAGTATACAAAATAAAAAACCCCGCCAATAAAAAGAATTAACCAGCGGGGGTTTGAAGGCGAATTATGTAATCAAGCTTTGATCACATAAAGTTTAATGTCTGGTGCCAATTCTGCGCTGACTCTAATGGGGATATGATAAATACCCAGTGATTTTATAGGTTCTTCCAGTAGAATGTCATGGCGTTCGACCGCAATTCCTTTAGCTTCCAAAGCCGTATGAACATCTTGGGAAGAAACGGATCCAAAGAGACGTTCTTCTTCTCCAACCTGAACTTCAATCGTTAACTCAATTTTAGAGATTTTGGTTGCAAGTTCTTGTTGAACTTTTGCTTCACGATTAACGCGAGCATCTTTATTGCGTTTCTTTTCTTCTGCGACGGCTAAATTTTGTTTAGAGGAACGTAAAGCCAAACCGTTTGGAATCAGAAAATTCCGAGCAAAACCGGGTTTAACTTTGACGATATCGCCAGCGGTACCCAGATTCTCTACATCCTGGAGTAATATAATGTCCATTTTTTATCCTTTCCTTACGGTTAACTATCCATGCTACTATTGGTATAAGGTATCAATGCAATATTACGCGCACGTTTGATTGCATGAACTAACTTACGATGCATTTTAGCAGTGGAGCCCGTTACGCGACGAGGCATGATTTTTCCTTGCTCTGTTATAAAACGACGTAAAAGTTTTACATCTTTATAATCAACTTCAGTGATCCCGTTTTCCTTGAAGAAACAGAATTTCTTTTTACTTACAAATGTCATGATTCCCTCTTATTCTTCGGTTTTTTCTTCATCCGCTTCAATTGATTCGGATGCTTCGGGTTCTGTATCTTTAGCTTTTTCCTCTTCCACTACAGGTTCACTGACTTCTTTAGTTGCTTCAGCTTCGTCTGTGTCTGAAGTTTCTGCGGGTTTATCAGCAACTTTATCCTCAGAGGTACTCGCTTCTTCTTTTTTCACTTCAGGTACTTCTTCCTCGTAAACATCAGGACGTGTATCAAGCCTAACGGTTTGATGGCGAATCACACCGCGGTTTAGTTTCATGAATGTATCAAAATCCATTAATGCTTTTATACTACCCGTTTCAAACTGCAATAGCATATAAGTACCATATTTATGCTTTTGAATTTGGTAGGCCATTCTCTTTTTTCCCCAAGTACGATGATTAATAACCGTAACCTCTTCACGGTCGATCTCACCCTTAACTTCTCCAATAATTTTATCGAGACGTTCCTGTTCGTAATTAGGGTTAATAATATATAGTGTTTCGTAGTATCTCATTCTCACTCCTTAACCTTACGCTATCAATGGTGCTATCACCAGTGATACTACCGACATAAGTTTGATTAAAATATTTAATGAAGGACCAGATGTGTCTTTAAATGGATCACCAACGGTATCTCCAACAACAGCAGCTTTATGCACTTCGGAACCTTTTCCATATTTGATTCCCTTTATTTCGACTCCATTTTCAACCATTTTTTTAGCATTGTCCCATGCGCCGCCTGCATTGGACTGGAAAATGGCCATGAGCACACCCGTTACTGTGACGCCAGCCAACAAACCTCCAAGAGCCTCAGCGCCAAAGATATAGCCAACAACCACCGGGGTAAGAATGGCCAATAATCCCGGAAGCATCATCTCTTTGATAGCTGCCTCTGTAGAGATGGTAACACATTTGCCATATTCGGCTTTACCATCAGCTGCATCGAAAATTTTCTGATCTTCAGTGGAATATTCCTGACCTTCTTCATATTTATTCATCACTTTCAAAGCAGCAGTCAGCTCAGGAATATTTTTAAACTGACGGCGTACTTCCTCTATCATCGCCATGGCAGCACGGCCAACAGCGCCCATTGCCATTGATGAGAACAGAAAGGGTAACATTCCACCAACAAATAAACCCGCCATCACACTGGCATCTGTGATATTAATACTCAATGTTTCACCGCGAATTGCTTCCACTGTGGTTCTGAATGCGGCAAAAAGCGCCAAGGCAGTCAGAGCGGCAGAACCAATGGCAAATCCTTTACCAATGGCAGCTGTCGTGTTGCCCACAGCATCTAGTTTGTCCGTACGTTGACGAACTTCAGCTGGCATTTGAGCCATTTCAGCAATACCACCAGCGTTATCAGAAATAGGACCATAAGCATCAACGGCTAATTGCATTCCGGTATTTGCCAGCATACCCAAAGCAGCCATGGCAATACCATAAAGACCTGCGAAATGATGTGCGCCCATAATACTTGCAGCAATGATTAAAACTGGAATAGCAGTGGATTGCATACCTACGCCGAGACCGGCGATCAAATTTGTTGCTGCACCCGTTTGCGATTGACTTACAATAGAATTAACAGGAGCAGTACCCGTACCCGTATAGTGTTCTGTGACAAAACCAATACCAAGGCCAGCGAGCAATCCAATCGTGGT
>JABMOV010000032.1 GCA_013203145.1 Fidelibacterota bacterium | reverse complement strand
CTTCTAATGCACAGTATGATGCGGCCATTACCGGGATAGGTGTCCGAAGTTCTTCGGATTTTCCAAACACATACTATTATAATTTATCAGGCATGTGACATTTCACCGTACTATAGCCAGCTAGATATTTTTTCAATTATTAATATTATCATTTGCAATTACCTATTGCCTTATCCTTTTTTAATGTCAATAACAGTTAATTCGTTATTGGTGAAGAAACGAATAGGAGGCCCCCATGTGCCAACTCCCTGTGAAACATAAATATATTTCTTTTCTTGTTCATAAAGGCCTTTGTTGCATGGGTATATTAATTTCACTATTAAACTCGCCGGAAATATCTGTCCAGCGTGAGTATGTCCTGCAAGCTGAAGATTAAAAGCAACATTCTTTAAATAATCAAACTTAATGGGCTGATGAGTAAGAAAAATGCTAAATGCATTTTCGTCAAATTGCAGTTTATTGCAAATGCTGTCAACAGACGCACTCGTTACCTTTCCTATATCGTCGATTCCAACAATTTGGATGTCGTTATGATATGTGCTCTGGTTACGCAATACCTTCATTTTAGTTTTTTCAAGCTCTTTTACTAGTATTTCAACATTCGAGTAGTTTTCGTGATTCCCAGTAACAAAATATATTGGAGCATTTATTCTGTTAAGGTGCGATATTATCGTGTCAGTAATTCCGCCAGTTTCATCGAAAAGATCACCCGTAATAGCAACAATATCAGGTTTTAGCTTATTTGTTTTGTTAACAATATACTTTAAATAATTTCCTTTATTAACCGCCCCTAAATGAACATCGCTAATTTGAACAATTCGTATATCGTTTTCAATTTTATCGGATTTAATTACTGTGTTGATTTGTTTAATGGAAAGCCCACTATATAAGCCAATAAAAACAACAGAAACTGACACAATTGCAAGAAAATACTGAGAAAACTTTAATGAAATAGGGAGGAAATAGTTGAATGGAGTATACAAAACAATTACAATGTTCAACAACCATATAAGCCCAATGTAGCTCATTGATATAGTATACCATGCAAAAGTAAAATTATTCTGATAGGATCTCACAATAATATTTATAATGAGGAGGTTTGCCGTTAACAATCCAATAACAAGAAACAACCTATTATTTTTGTAATTGTAAAACTTTTCAAGGTTTTTGAATACTTCATATTGAGCATAATATTGAATTCCTAGAAAAAGAATAATTAAAGCTGTAAATCCTATAATCTTTATCATAATATTTTTGTATAACTCCTTAGCCTTAGCTGCATCCCGAAACAGACTCGCTTTGTAAATTCACTATATCCTTGACGTAATTTTTCGTGCTAATCTTGTTCCATAAAACCTTGTCACCTAAAAAAGGATATTCTGGAGAACTTTTAGGAGGAAATATAGAATTATGAATGACAGATCGATTCTCCGATTATTAATGGTTATAGGTTTTACGATTGATCTGATATACTCGATTGGAATATCAAATAACGGAATACCTTTTCTAATAATAGAGACCCTAATATCAAACATGATTGCAAAACCATAAATGATGAGACCCCACAAATAGATATTAACAATTGTATTAATCATATTGAACATTTTGACAGCCCTTTATTTAAAATTATTATTAGTTTTCTTCTACAAAAACGTAAGAAAGCAATTAATTAGAACCACTCACGGCAACTAATAGTGAAATTTTAATCAGAGGAACCATGTAGTTGTGATTGCCTGGATTGGTGCCTAATCTTCATTCTGTAATCGTCGCCAAATCATCTCGGTAATTTCACCTGAAATATCATCTGGATGCGCAGGATTATATCCCTCACCTTCGGGCGTGGGTGGAACCCAATGTCCTAGTAAGTTCCTGACCCACAAGGAAAATCCAAAATGCTCATTGATGAGGTCTTCTTCACGGATTTGCCGTAGATGTTCCTTTTGATCAGATAACATAGCATCAATAACAATAGACACGGCTTCTTCGATGTTTTGTGGCTTATCTGTTCCCATGAGCCGAAAGTTACTCGTGGGATACCTCCACGAAAGTAGAAATCAGCGCAGAATCTCCATAACCTCATCTCTCGTACCAATGGGAACAATAAATGGGAAGTATTTATCAATGAAAGAAGTGGGCGTCCTAAATCCAAGACGTTTCCTCCGTCTATTGTTTACCACCCAGCCCACACACAGCAACTGCTAATCAACCGATCTACGCTTAATCAATTGGTTCCAGGTTCGAGTCCT
>JABMOV010000031.1 GCA_013203145.1 Fidelibacterota bacterium | reverse complement strand
TGAGACGTCTATAGGTGACGGTAACGAGGGAGATATTAGTTCTTATTTTTACAACTTCGACAACAATGTTAACGCTGAATTCTATCTCTTTGACAACACAAATTTCTATTTATCGTACAAAGAGTATTTGAATTTATATGGACAGCCACCACCAATTCTCACATTAAGGAACTTCCCAGATTACCTTGCTGAAATTAGTCCGTCTGATGTTCAGTATACAGAGCGTACGAAGATTGACACACTACTTGAAGAAATTGTATTGTTAGACTCTATTGAAATATTATCAGAGAATTTTACGAATATTGATGTATTAAACTGGAACCACAATGATCCAACTGTTCAGAATGTGGGAGACCAGCGTTATGAAACATTAACCAGTAATGGAAATACTCAATCTGCCAATATATTATATTCTGATACTCTTCAAACCAGATTTTATCGAGCAGTAGTTGATACTCCAATTATTTTATCAGGAATAATGTTTGTTGATCAATCTGAATGGATTGATACAACGTATGTGTATTCTAGTAGTACGATTCCTTTTACGCAATCATTCCAATATGAAAAAACACAGTTGAATAGTGAATTACTCATATATCGATTAAATACGGATTGTAATGAAAATCGCCAATGGGATGCGGCCGGATTTGTAGATACTGGAAATAGTATTTGGGATCCTGCTGAAGCTTTCCTGGATCATAATGGGACTCCAGGTTACCAGATCGATGAACCTTTTCAGGATAGAAATTGTAATGGTGATCGCGATGAAGCAGAAGAATACACTGATAGCAACACCAACGGTAATTATGACCTAGGCGAACCTTTTTTCGAAGATACTGTTCTTGTTGAAATAAATGAGCGTTTTACGGACGTAAATGGGGATGGTATTGCCCAACCTGACGAGCTCTTTGTGATTACTCAAAAACCGAATAATTTATTGGTTTCTTGGGAGGATTTGAATAACCCAAGAATTTTAGCACATATTGAACCTGGTGACTCATTGGTTGACCGGTGGGGCACTACACATCAAAATATTATTGAATTTGCAACTATTAATGATGTTCAGAATAGAACGGTCGACAATTTAGATTCTCTGGTTACATTGTTTACAAATCAGGTTATAGAACATCTGCCCACTCATAATGGGGGGGACTACTTTATTACCAAGACAGAGTGGACAAATTATGGTGGTGAAAGGTTTTATGATTATTTGTTGTTCAAGGAAGATAACCATGTTTTCAAATTAACTCACCCAACCTATTTTACACCGGATGGGTTCACATCAGATTTCTGGTCATCAAATGAAATTGTTGATGAAGTCATGTTTTATACTGTTAATGGTCGTCTACGTGATGGTGAAGTCATTGAAGAAGAATATTTTGATTCAACAAGCGTAGCGATTTACAAAATTGAAAAATCATTTATCGTCGAATCTGACACCATTACAATGCCGGCTAAAAAAGTTAGAGCTTATGACGACAATGGGACTCTGGTCTGTTATGGTGACACAGAATTGGCTGTTGATGATCCCTCTGATTGTCCTGCAGCCGATACTACTTTTTTTGATTGTTTTAAAATTACAAGAACACTGACAATGACCCTAATTGGCAATGGCGTAGAGTTTGGTTCACGTGATGTGACATGGCTTGCCAAAGATATGGGTATCGTAAGAGATGAGATGTACATTCGCTGGACTGAACCATCTGGACCGTTTGCTGTTGATGGTGAAATATGGTATGGCATCTCAAAGTGGGAGCTCGGAACATTTATTAGCTCATCAAGTAGTGCGATGGGGAAATTGTTGGCCAAAAAGCATTATAGAAAACTCGACGAATTTGAGTTGTTACCAGATTTTGAAAATGACCCATATCGGATTAACCATGTGTATGGTTTTCAACGCGTGATTATACCTGAGGAATAAGCAACGTATGCAGAAATTTAGTATAGTTATAAAAATATCCTTATTACTAATCATAACGAGTTTAGTATTTGCTGGTACCGATGGTACTATTCGTGGAAAAGTCACCGATGTTGATGGCATGCCTCTTCCTGGATCCCAAATATATTTTCCTGAATTAGGTATAGGGGCAGTGGCTGACATAGATGGTAACTATATCATTATTAACATTCCTGTTGGGAAATATGATATTAAAGTCATGATGATTGGATATCAGTTGCGCACTTTGACTGGTATTGATATAATAATGGACAAAACCGTTTGGTTAAACTTCAAGCTACCTATTGCTGTTGTTGAAGGTGATGAGATAATTGTTGAAGGACAGCGTGAATTAGTTGAAAAGGGAAACACTAGTAAAAAAATTAGCATTGGTAAGGATGCTATTGAAGCATTACCAATTCGCGATTTGACAGAATTATATTCTCTTCAGTCGGGTGTGATTAGAGTGGAAAGTATGACCGTCGGAATACCAGATCATGAAGAACGTGGATTAGAAGAAGTCCATGTTCGTGGGGGAAGAGCTGGCGAAATTGCCTATATGATAGATGGCTTATATATCAGAAATCCAATTTCAGGCGGAATAGGAAACGGCACAAGGTTGAATCTGTTTGCTGTAAATCAATTTGACTGGCAACCGGGTGGTTTTAATGCTGAATACGGTGATGCTATGTCGGCAGTATCCAATATGCATACAGCCACAGGTACGAATGAGTTTAGATATAAATTTAAATATTCAACTAGTATGGTTGGAGCGGGTTTGGGCAATCTCTATGATGAATTACGCGGCTATAATGATTATGTTTTCGGATTGGGCGGTCCGCTTCCTTTTACAGGTAAATGGACATATTGGATTTCCGGACAGCTTACGGATAAAGAAAATTATCGAGTTTATGAATTCGATGACATCATATATGAAGAACGAGAAGACGATCCATTTAACACGATTAATAGAGATAATCTTGTTCAACCTTGGGATAATGAAGCCGGTTTCCGGGGTTTTGGATTTGACAAAACATATGATGTTTTTGGGAAAATAGCATACAAGCACTCTAATAGCTTGCGATTTAATGTATCATTTTGGGAAGTTGCAGCACATCGCAAAGGGTTTAAAACTCAATTTTTGTATTGGGATAATGGGCAAAATGAAATATTCAGAGATACAAAACGTTATACCTTTGAAATGAACCATTCCTTGTCTAGCAAGCTATTCTATACAGCAAGGGTTTCTCAATTTACACAAGATTTATTTCAGGGTGTCCGTTGGGAAGACAGTGATGAAGATGGTTATCCAGATTGGTATGAATGGCGTCATCCAGCAGGGCCAAATAAAAATATTTCTGATCCATATAACCCGTATGTTGTTCCTTATTCTGTTTCTCAAAATGGTGATACTTTATATTATAATCGCAAAGATGAAAACTCGGGATGGTACTATGGTGCAACGCCTGGTATATACAATTGGGAAGTTGCAGAAGATTTTACTGATCTCAATGGAAATGGCATCTGGGAAAAAGATGAATCATTCATTGATGTAAACAACAATGGTGAATGGGACGGTCCTGAATTTGTAGAAAAAGCATATTATCGTGATGGGAGCTATTGGCTATTCCCGTCAATGTATGAAAACGATGAAGACTTATTTTTTGATTACCATCATGTTGATTTAGAATTTGAACAAGATCCATGGTGGGGTTGGGGGTTTGGTGCCAATGTTGGTCCTCGATATGATGGAATGGCAAACAATCCATATTATTATATGCCATCTCGAGGTGAATCATGGGACGAAGGACGCGCTTTTGGCGGCCACGATCGTTTTTATGGGACATCCACAGCCGTAACCAATGAATTTCGTATTGATGTTACTCGTCAAATGACAGATGAGTGGAGATTGAGAACTGGGTTTGATTACAAATCTCATAAACTGAATTTATATGAAGTCAAAAATCCATGGTTAGGGATTGATGGGGCTGAAACGCAATCATTTGCAGAATTCTGGGAGGATACTGGTCCTGATGGGTTGATTTCTACTGATGAAGATTATCCGGGTCCTGATTTTGGCGAAAATAATGGGAAATGGGAACCAGGTGAAGAGTTTGACGATGCCAACGA
>JABMOV010000030.1 GCA_013203145.1 Fidelibacterota bacterium | reverse complement strand
GATTAATAGAAGCCACGAAAGATTGCGGTTTACCCATACGCACTATTGAAGAATTAAAGGCTGAAATCGACGACCTTGTCGGAGGTCCCCCTGCAAAGCCGAAACTGACTGACGAAGTTATCAGTGTGGTAAAATGGGTTGATGGAACGGTGATTGATTCAATATTCAGAATTGAAGATTGAAGAATTTAAATTGAAGATTTAATATGACGACTACAATTGAATTAATTGATCGCACAAAATTATTTGCGCACAGATGTGTGAAGTTTTCATTATCGCTGCCTAAAAATGATTTAGGAAACCATATAAGAAAACAACTAATTCGAAGTTCAACCTCTGTAGCAGCAAATTATAGAGCAGCTGTTCTTGGGCAAAGCAAAGCTGCATTCAAAGCCAAGCTAAGTATTGTATTAGAAGAGGTTGACGAATCTCAATTTTGGATTGAGTTTTCACTTGATGAAAAAATTGTTAACTCAGCTAAAACTAAAGACCTATTCATTGAAGCTAATGAATTAAAATCAATATTCTTTGCTTCTAGAAAAACAATGAATAGTGGAAAATAATTTTCAATCTTAAATCTTAATTCTTAAGTAAAGGAGCAAAGCGACCATGCGCGACAAAGTAATGAAAATATGGCCCGAGATTGACTGGATTCAGAATGACGAATTACGGGAAAAAACATTAGAAGCCTGGGTATATGCTATTGATAAAAGTGTTCTATCTGCAGAAGATTTGGAAACTATTCCATTTTCTTTACTTATTAAAAATTGCACTATTTCATTTATGAATCATAAACGCACTTGCGTTCATCTATCGGTGGATATTGCAAAGCGAATGAAAGAAAATTTTGGTGACGAAATTCAAATTGACATGGATATTTTGATTTCCGGAGCCATTCTAATAGATATTGGTAAATTGCTCGAATATGACATGGTTGACGGCAAACTCACTACGAGTAATTACGGAAAAATTGTAAGACACCCGTTCAGTGGTGTTGGTGTGGCCCATCATTTTGATTTACCGCCGGAAGTACAGCATATCATCGGTACACACTCCAAGGAAGGTGATCTTGGGATGCGGACGGTTGAATCAATTATTGTTCATCATGCCGATTTTGTGTCATTTGAACCATTTAAAGCCTAGACAACAACAGTGTAAATTGTAAGTCAAACCCAATCCTAAGTATAATTGATAAGGAAAACCAATGATCAGAAATATAATTTTAGCAGGTGCATTAATAGTATCTGCATATGGACAAATTCAGTTAGTACCGCCATCCGTGGCATCAACCGATGATCCATTATCTATTTTATCAAACCCTGCTGGATTAGGGTTTACCAACCATCAGGAAACAATGATCTTTGGTCATTATGATAGTGAAACGGTAACAAAAGATTTCGCGCTGTACAACCAAGCAGGACATGCGGGTTTCGGGTATGAGTGGAATACAGAAACCGGCAATAATGTCTGGACCACAAGCCACGGTTTTAAACTATCAAATTCTCACGCCTTTGGATTTACGTATTCCTTTAATAATGGATTATGGAAAGAGGGACAACTTAATCTGGGCTGGATGCATCGACCATTATCATATCTTTCGCTGGGCGCTAGTCTAACAAATGCCTGGTCCGGTAGTGACGCTTTTAAATCAATAAACACTGGAATTGCCGTGCAAAACAAAAGTGGCCGATTTGGTGTAAATATTGATGCATCATTTGAATTCGACAACTCAAAAGCTGAACTAGAAGTCCTGACGAATAAATATGCCGGATTATTTGTAGAGCCCGTTAAGGGTGTACGACTGACCGGATATGCAGATATTTCAAGTGATACACCTGAGTATGGTCTATCATTAAGTCTTTTAATGTCTGATTATGGTGTTGAATCACATTCCAAAACAAAGACCAGTTCTAATCAAACATTTGGTTTTAGAACATCAATCAATCCTTATCGATCGTTTATAAAAGAAAAAGTTGGTAAAAAAGATCATCAGACCTATGTACGAATGCATTTGGATGGTTTGTTTATTGAAGAACCAGAAAGAAAAAAATCCCCCTTTGATTTTGATATAAACATTCCATTATTTAACCCAAAACAGGTTTTTGGAAAACAGTTAAAGAAATTCATAGATGAAATGGAAGAACTCACAAATGATAAATCTATTGACGGATTAATCATTGATCTTGGTTACGTGAGAGGTGGCTTCAGTAAGGTTGCAGAAATCAGAAATGCTTTGCAGAAATTTCACGATGCAGGAAAAATAATAATTGTTTACAGTAAAACAGGTCTGAATAATAGAGACGTATTTCTCACATCTATGGCGGATGAAATTTATACACATGAAATGGGTGGTGCTGACTTAAAAGGATTGAGTCTGGAAATCACATTCTACCGTGGACTATTAGATACATTGTCCATCACTCCTGAAGTATGGCGAATTAGTCCATTTAAAACGGCTGGTGATGCTTTCCTTAATCGCACGATGTCTGATGAAATGCGCGATAATTATTCTCAATTGTTTGGCGGTATTTATGATGAGTTTGTCGCCGGGATTGCCGAAGGCAAAGGCTGGAACATTGAAGAAACCAGAATGAAAATTGATGAAGGTCCATATATGATCACATCAAAAGCAATTGATGCTGGTTTAATTACAGGGACAAAATATCCTGACGAATTTGAAGAATACGTTGAAAAGTTAAATGATGAAAAAAATACAATTATCAAGTTCAATGATTTTGAAGACGTGTCAGATTATGTTTATAGCTGGCGACCAGATGCTGGGAAAGAAAAAATAGCAGTTATCTATGCTGTTGGTGGTATATCCACTGGTAAAAGTCAAGGCTCACCATCTGGATCTAAAGTAATGGGCGATGAAACTATTTCTGAGGCAATTAAACAAGCCCGTGAGGATAAAGATGTAAAAGCAATTGTTCTCAGGATTGACAGTGGTGGAGGATCTGCACTTGCATCGGACGTCATGTGGCGTGAAGCATTGAAAACAACGGAAACTGACACTAATAACATCAAACCGTTTATCGCATCCATGTCAAGCATGGCGGCATCCGGTGGCTATTACATTGCTTGTCAAGCTGATTCCATTATTGCAGCACCTTCAACGATTACCGGATCAATCGGTGTGATTGGTTTAAGATTAAACTTTTCTCAGTTGCAGGAGAGATTTGGGATTCACACCGATCGTATAAAACTGGGAGAAAGATCCGACTTTGCCAATGGATCACGATTGGTTACTGATGAAGAATCAGAAATGATAATGGAATCGATACATGACATCTATGTGACTTTCAAGGAACGGGTCGTAAAAGGTCGTGAAAAAATCAATGATATTGATGCATTAGATGATATTGCATTGGGTCGAGTTTGGACAGGAGCTGATGCCGTAGAAAATGGTCTTATCGACAAAGTTGGTGGATATTATGATGCCATTGAGATGGCAAAAGCAGCAGCCGGTATTGATGGGGATGTGGAAATCGTGGAATATCCTAAAAAAGGGAAAAAATCCAGTTTTTCTGACATGATGAAATTAGAGGCAAACCTGAATATTTTACCTGAAGAAATCAGGGAATCAATTGATGTACTTGAAATGGTTCATATTTTTGAAAATGACAATATCCAAATGATCTTACCGGTTAAAATCGTGATTAAATAAACGAACCACAAATTGCACGAATTAACACTAATAATAGATAAAAGATATGCTAGATCAACCAATATATAAGGAATTGTCCTATCAGATTGTTGGTTGTGCAATGGAAGTGCATAAAGTATTAGGACCAGGATTTCTTGAAAAAGTATATGAGGAAGCATTCAAAGTAGAACTAGAGTTAAATAACATCAAATACGCGTCACAGGCAGTATTTCCGGTAAACTATAAAAATCGACATGTTAAGGATTATATCTGCGATTTAATTATTGATGATAAAGTAATTATTGAATTGAAATCAATAAAAGCCATTGGCGATCTGGATAGAGCACAAATCCTAAATTATTTAAAAGTGACTAATTACAAATTAGGACTTATAATTAATTTTGGTTCTACTTCGCTTGAATATGAAAGAATGGTTTATTAATTAATTAGGGTAATTAGAGAAATTCGTGGTAAAACAAATGAAACAAAATTTAATTGAAAAAATTGCCCAGCGGTATGCTGTTGGTTTGGAAGATGGACAGACTGTCCAAGCAGGAGATTACATTACTATCAGCCCGGTTCATATATTGACCCATGATAACACGGGTGCAGTTATGGGAAAATTCAAATCCATTGGCGCTACAAAAACGGCAAACCCTCGTCAACCCATGTTTGCTTTGGATCATAATGTGCAGGATACCAGCGACGCCAATAAAGAGAAATATGCACGGATTGAAGCCTTTGCAAAAGAAATGGGTGTGGATTTTTACCCTGCGGGAACGGGAATAGGTCACCAGATGATGATTGATGAAGGGTATGCGTTTCCGGGATCAATGGCGGTAGCATCTGATAGTCATTCTAATATGTACGGCGGTGTAGGTTGTTTAGGAACTCCCGTAGTTCGCACAGATGCTGCGGCAATTTGGGCTACTGGAAAAACATGGTGGCAAGTTCCACCTGTAGCAAAAGTAGAACTAACCGGTGAACTACTATCTGGTGTAACTGGCAAGGATGTCATTATCACTTTAGCCGGATATTTTAATAATGATGAAGTCCTCAATCATGCACTGGAATTTACAGGAACTGGTATCGCTTCATTATCCATCGAACAACGATTGAGTATAGCCAATATGACTACAGAATGGGGAGCACTTGTTGGCGTATTCCCAATTGATAATAGAGTTATTGTTTGGCTCAATGATCGATATGACAGAATTCTGAAAAGAGGATTATTTGGTGTTCCATCCGATAGTGATGGAAATGGATTCCATCCTCGGATTAATAAAGATACAATTGCGGATTTGGACAAAAACAAACCCGTTACAGATACAAACGCATATTATTCTAAAACCATTACCCTGGATTTATCAACAGTATCTCCTCATGTCGCTGGTCCTGACAACGTAAAAACTATGACTTCAGTAATGGATATGGAAACCAAAGGCATGAAAATAAATAAAGCCTATTTGGTTTCATGTGTCAATAGTCGTGTTGAAGATCTTGCTGCGGCAGCCGAAGTTGTAAAAGGGAAAAAAGTGGCTGATCATGTTGAGTTCTATGTTGCAGCTGCTAGCGCAGAAGTTCAAAAAGAGAGCGAAAAACGCGGCGATTGGCAAACACTCATTGATGCAGGAGCAAAAACAATGTTGCCCGGTTGTGGTCAATGTATTGGTTTGGGTACGGGGTTGTTAGAGGCTGGAGAAGTCGGTATTTCTGCCACAAACAGGAACTTCAAAGGACGTATGGGGAGTCGAGATGCACAAGCTTATTTAGCTTCGCCTGCCGTTGTTGCAGCATCTGCTTTAGTGGGCAAAATTGCTAGCCCAACATCGTTTGAAACAATATCTACTGATGCGACAATTAAGGAAAATATTAAAGAGAAATCTGAAGGTTCTTCAGTTTCGCTAATGGATGGATTCCCTGAAACAGTCGAGGGAGAGTTACTGTTTTGTCCAGCGGATAATCTCAATACCGATGGTATCTATCCTGGGAAGTATACATACATTGACGATTTCACAGCTGAACAACAAGCTGAAGTAGTAATGGAGAACTATGATCCAGAGTTTGGTCACATTGCAGAAAAGGGAGATATTCTGGTTTCTGGTTTTAGTTTTGGATCCGGCAGTTCTCGTGAACAAGCAGCTACTGCGCTCAAATATCGTGGAATCCAATTGGTTGTGGCTGGCTCTTTTAGTCAGACCTATAAACGAAATGCCATTAACAATGGCTACTTAGTGATTGAAGCTCCTGAACTTGTTGAAGATTTAAAGCGAATTGGTAACGCGGCATTAACAATTAGAACAGGAATAACTGCAACTATCAATTTCAAAAAAGCAGAAATACGTACTGATCAAAAAACATATTCTATTTCTCCAGTTGGTCTTGCCGCTCAAGAGTTGATTCTTGAAAATGGCTTAGAATCTTGGGTTAAAAACCGTTTATAACATTATCAGGTTAAGAAAATGAAACGTCGCAAGTTTATAAAAACATCCGCTTTGGCCATGGCATCACCTGCAATCCTTTCTTCAGATTCTATTCGTGATTTACAACGGAATACAAAACCCGTTGTTATTTCTACCTGGCGTTTTGGTGAAAAAGCAAATCCCGTTGCCATGGATATCCTTGAAAGCGGAGGCTATAGTTTAGATGCGGTAGAAGCAGGTGTAAAAGTCATCGAAGCTGATCCGGAAATACATTCTGTAGGATATGGCGGATATCCTGACAGGGATGGAAATGTAACATGTGACGCATCAATTATGGATGATAAAGGTCAGGCTGGTTCGGTGGCGTATTTAAAAAATATTAAACATGCCATATCGGTGGCACGAAAAGTCATGGAAGAAACCGACCACGTCATGCTGGTAGGTGATGGTGCATTGGAATTTGCAAAATCACAAGGATTCAAGGAGGAAAATCTCCTTACTGATAAGGCTCTACAAAAATGGAAAGATTGGAAAATGGAGCAATCCCTGAGATCAGAAGAAAACCACGATACAATTGCAATGTTGGCACAAGACAAATTTGGACACATTTCCGGAGCATGTACCACAAGTGGAATGGCTCAAAAAATGCCTGGTAGAGTTGGAGACAGCCCAATCATCGGTGCTGGACTATATGTTGATAATAAAATTGGAGCCGCTGGTGCCACCGGAGTAGGTGAAGAAATAATCAAAATTGCCGGGAGTTTTTTAATCGTAGAATTTATGCGCCAAGGATACTCACCCGAGGATGCATGTTGGGCAGCTATTGATCGGTTGCATCAACGACATGGCGGAAAAGCAACATTTCAAACAGCTTTTATCGCATTGCGCAAAGATGGTGCGGTAGGTAGCGCTGCGATGAATGGGGATTATTTCCGATATGTTGTATCATATCCTGGGAATATGGAAATAAAATCTGTAACGAAAAAATAGAATTATTAGGAGAAATATAATGGGAAAAAGAACAATTGTAGCACTACCCGGTGACGGCATCGGAAAAGTAGTTTTGAATGAAACAATTCGAGTACTTGATGCTGCTGGGTTTGAAGCGAATTATGTTGAAGGTGATATTGGTTGGGAATTTTGGTGTGAAGAAGGAAATCCATTGCCACAAAGAACTTTAGATCTCCTGGCTGAACACAAAATCGGTTTATTTGGTGCCATTACATCAAAACCAAAGGATGAAGCATTTGAAGAACTCTCACCTGAATTAAAGGAAAAAGGATTGGTCTATTCCAGTCCAATTGTGGGATTAAGACAACATTTTAATTTGGACATCTGTTTACGTCCATGTCGTACATACAAAGGGAATCCTCTAAATTTTATTAAAAGGGGAGTAGGCGACATTATAAATGAACCGGAAGTAGATGTGGCGATTTTTCGACAAAACACAGAAGGACTCTATGGCGGTGTAGAATGGAGTAATCCACCAGCGCAAGTATATGATGCTTTGATGACTCACGCTAAATTTAGGAAAAATTTTGGAAATGCTCCCGTCGAAGAAATTTCCGTATCAACAAGAATATTTACAAAAAAAGCCACTGGAAGAATTTTGCGCGCAGCCTTTGAACATGCCAAAAAATATGGGTATAAATCAGTCACTGTTTGTGAAAAGCCAAATGTGATTAGAGAAACATCAGGTATGATGTATAAAATGGCGCAACAAATGCAGAAAGCTGATTTTCCTGATATTGAACTATGGAATACCAATATTGATGCCCAAATGATGTGGCTAACTAAAAATCCTGAAAATTATGGCGTTATTGTAGCCGGAAACATGTTTGGGGATATTGTATCAGATGGTTTTGCTGGTTTAATTGGCGGCCTTGGATTTGCATGCAGCGCACAGTATAATCCTGAAACAGGAATTGGAGTTTTTGAACCGACCCATGGCAGTGCTCCTAAATATGCCGATTATCCTGTTTCTATCGTAAATCCAATTGCCATGATCGAATCCGCATGCATGATGCTTGATTTCATAGATGAACAGCCCATTGCAACCGTGATTAGAAACGCAGTTGCAGAAGTAGTGATTGAAGGCAAAGTTAAAACCTATGACATGGCTAAAATGTTAGGTCGTGCCGATGTTGTTGAAAAAGGCGCAGCCTCTACAACACAAATGGCAGATGCCATAATAGCTAAATTAAATTAAACCACTAATTGCATGAATAACACGAATTCAACTTTTTTGTGTAATTAGTGAAATTCGTGGTTCATTAGGAGAAGAAATTGGAAAAATCTATTTCAAGACAGATGGCTGAATTTGCAGTCAATCTAAAATATGAAGATCTTCCCAAGGATGTCATTTACGAAGTTAAACGATATCTTTATGATTCAATTGGTTGCGCATTTGGAAGTATGGACACCCATGATGTAAACACCGTTTTGGAAATTTATCGTGAAATGGAAGGTACCCCTGAATCTACTGTGTTTGGGTTTGGCGATAAATTACCTGCAGTCAATACAGCCTTAATTAATTCACTCATGATACGGGCACTCGACTTCAATGACATATACTGGAAAGATGACCCAAGTCATCCAAGTGATATTATTCCCGCTGCTCTTTCAACAGGAGAAAAAGTTGACGCATCAATGAAAGATGTAATTGTTGCAATCGTTTTAGCATATGAATTTGAACAACGGTTATGTTTATTTGCAAAGCCGGGAGTTCGCGAACGTAAATGGCATCATGCAACATTGACCCAATTTGTATCACCCATCGTTGCTGGAAAAATTCTAGGTTTAACTGTAGACGAAATGGTGAACGCAATCGGTATTAATGGTTGTCATAATCATACCATTGGATGTCCTACAGCTGGCAAACTCACCATGATGAAAAATACTGTGGATCCAATGGCAACGCAGTCAGGTGTATTTGCTGCATTATTGGCGCAGAAGGGATTTTCCGGGACAGAGAAAGTCTTCGAAGGTAAAGAAGGCTTCATGGATGCATTCAATGGTTGGGATGCCAAAAATGAAACTATGAAACCAACAGATATGGAAGGACGGGATGGTGTTTCATCCTGGGCCTGGGATGTTGATGCCTTAGTTGGGAATCTTGGTAGTGATTATAAAATCCTTGAATGTGGAATGAAGGCATTTCCTACCGAAGCATTAACGCACACACATATTTCCTGCGCTCTAAACGCAATGGTGAATAATGATCTGGATTACACAGATATTAAAGAAGTAAAAGTGACTGCTTTTGCACAAGCTTATGATATCCTATTTGATCCAACAAAGTACCGCCCGGAATCAAGAGAAACAGCAGATCATTCGTTGCCCTATTGTATGGCGGCAGCAATTGTTGACAAAAAAATCACAACGCAATCTTTTTCAGATGAGAAATTGAAGGATCCACGGATTTTCGAAGTCATCGATAAAATCATAGGTGAACCATCCCAGGAATTTGAAAAGATGTTTCCGGCAAAACAGCCATCCAGGGTAGTTGTAACAACCAATGACGGACGGAAATTTGAAGAGTACCTTGAGTATCCAAAAGGTGACCCGCGTGAACCGATGTCAATAGATGATCTGAAGAATAAATTCAATTCTCTTTCTGAAAATAGATTCTCTTCTGAAGAATTAGCAGAACTTAAAGAATTGATTTTCTCTTGCGAGGACATGTCTACCAGAGATTTTATGTCCCAATTGGTCGCGTCATAACACATAATCATAAAAGAAGAAACCCTGATATATTTTGTTGGGGTTTCTTCTTTTAATAACTATTTAATGTCACAAACTACGCATTCTCCATTCAATCGATGGTTTATACGAATATCCATCATTTTTGCATTTTTTGCAGGATTCAGTATGGGAGCCCATATTGTATCTATTGATGGATTTTTCTTTCCCCAGGGAAAAAGCTATTTTGCCATAATCCAAACACACGGTTATATCCAATTTATGGGTTGGATCGGATTATTTATTATGGGAGTAAGTTTATACTTTTTCCCCAGGATATCTCATATTCCTATTGAAGCAAAAAAGACAAACTGGATTCTAGGATTGATATCTGTTGGTTTG
This sequence comes from Fidelibacterota bacterium, assembly GCA_013203145.1. Taxonomy (GTDB): domain Bacteria; phylum Fidelibacterota; class Marinisomatia; order Marinisomatales; family JABMOV01; genus JABMOV01. Next base: position 9,847 of record JABMOV010000030.1, on the reverse strand, counting down.
ACAGGACGATATTTAGCCCACAATACAACACCGTATATCTCAGCACCTACAGTGTTTAGTGTATTAAACTGGATAATCTTCCTTTCAACCGTCACCGTATGGATTGGTGTCCTATTTTATGTTGGGAGCTTTGGGAAAGCAGTATTAAAAGCCCGTGGGACATCTGCGTTAGAAAAATTGAACCCAATCAAAGGCTTTATGTTTATGACTCTTCTCGGTTGGGTGGTTTACAATACAGTACAAGTTGGTTTAACATGGGAAATGTTGAGATCCAATTCTCTCATTTTAGATGTGCTCTGGAATGAATGGTCTTTACAGGCTTTCACGTTGTTAGTCGTTATTCCAATTTGTTTTGCCGTTTCGGTCAGAACCTTTCCTCTTTATTTGAGATTGGCACCCATTCGATGGCAGGTGGAATACTTGGCAATGCTCTACGCAATAGCTATTGCTATGGAGCTTCTCTACCTCAAGGGATGGTGGACGATCGCAGGAATGATTCTTCGCAGTGTTTTGGTCATTTGGTTTATCTGGAAAATTGATATTTTAACACGATTCAAAGCACCATGGACGCATTATCAGAAAGAACCTTTTAAACTTGATCGTCAAAAACAACCGCGCGATGGTTATCCTGATTATGGCGAATGGGGACGATTTGAATTATTGGTGTATTCGGCCTACTTCTGGTTAGCAGTTGCAATGATATTGGATATATTTAGAATCGTATCAATCTATACGCGACTACCAATATTGATTTACCCGGATGCAGTGCGACATCTTATATTATTGGGATTTGCCACAATGCTCATTTTTGGAATGGCACCGCGTATGATACCTGGATTTATGAAGAAAAAAATGGTGGCAAAACCCCACTGGGTCATTTGGACATTTTGGATTGGAAATATATCTGTTATTATGAGGGTTATACCGATTGCATTTACAGGTAAATCTTTTACAGTATTTTCCGGTGCACTTTATGGGTTGTCAGGTATTTTTGTTTTGATCGCACTGGTACTATTTTCAATTAACATGTGGAAAAGCACAGTCGTAGATTCTTGATATGAAAGACACATTATTCAATCCGGATTTCTATGATTTAGCCTCAGAGCTTACCAGCGACGAACAGCTAATTCAAAAAACAACACGTCAATTTGTGGAAGAACAATTTATGCCCGTGATCGCGGAGCATTACCGAAATGGAACCTTTCCACAAGAATTAATTCCTCAATTGGGCGAATTGGGCTTTCTTGGTGCTGGCTTACCTGAAGAAGCATCCGGTGCCGGGATAAGTTCCGTTGCTTATGGTCTCATTATGCAGGAGCTTGAACGGGGAGATTCTGGTTTACGATCATTCGCTAGTGTGCAGGGTGGATTAGTCATGTATCCAATTTGGCGATATGGATCAGAAGATCTAAAAGCAAAATGGCTACCAAAACTGGGCTCCGGTGAAGCTGTGGGTTGTTTTGGTTTAACTGAACCAGATTTCGGGTCAAATCCTGGAGGAATGATAACTCGTGCAAAGCGTACTTCCGACGGTTGGTTGCTCAATGGCAGCAAAATGTGGATTACCAATGGTAGTATTGCAGATGTGGCCGTTGTGTGGGCAAAAGATGACGATGGTATCGTTCGCGGATTTCTTGTAGAAAAGGATCGACCGGGATTTTCGGCTCCAATCATGCACGGAAAATTGAGTTTGCGAGCATCTATTACATCTGAACTCGTACTGGAAAATGTAGAAATCCCGGATGAAAATAGATTGGCAAAGGTTGAAGGTTTAAAGGGGCCGTTGTCATGTTTAACGCAGGCCAGGTATTCGATTGCGTGGGGCGTTATTGGTGCTGCAATGCATTGCTACGAAACAGCATTGGATTATAGTAAAAACCGTAAACAATTTTCTAGACCCATTGCCGGGTATCAACTCACTCAGTTAAAATTGGTTGATATGCTTCAAGAAATAACAAAAGCTCAATGGCTTACGTACCAATTAGGAAAATTAAAGGATGCAGGAAAAATGTCATTTGATCATGTATCCCTGGCGAAACGAAACAATGTTTCTATGGCTCGTGATATTGCACGATCTGCGCGTGAAATACTAGGAGCAAACGGAATCACGGAAGAATATTCTGTCATGCGCCATATGTCAAACCTTGAAACAGTCTATACCTATGAAGGCACACACGAGATGCATACACTCATCCTTGGAGAAAGTATCACAGGGTTAAAAGCGTTTGATTGAAAATTGTTGCTGATGTTTTAATTCGAATCAATCCCTCTGGCATTACGTACATCACTGTTTCATATATCCCTATTTGTATAAAATAGTAATATTTATTATAATCTCAACAATCATAAACCATAGGAGTAAATATGTACGAACCTGTAATTAACTATTGGGCAGTTCTTCTCTCAGCAGTTGTTTTCTTCGCCATCGGTTCATTGTGGTACGGTCCACTATTCGGAAACGCATGGACGAAATCCATCGGCTGGACGAAAGAATCTTTAGAAGCTGATGGATTTCAACCTAATATGGTAAAGTCCTTCGGGATTATGTTCCTCGGTTCATTGTTAATGGCATTTATTACAGCACATATGGTTGATTTCATGTTGCAAGTCTATCCGGAAATGAGCGGATTAATGGTTGGGTTGAACGCCGGATTCTGGTTATGGTTGGGATATATTTTTTCCTACCTGTTAAGTGCACCAGCTTTTGAAAATAAACCTTGGTCTTATGTTTTTATTAATGGTGGGTATTGGCTCGTTGGTATATTAGCAACAGGTGCGATTGTAGGTGTTTGGAGGTAACCAGATTCTTTGACCATAGACTGAACTTTAATAATATACTATTAATAATTGCACAAATAAATAATACTATAGTATTAGTACCCAGAATGCCTTTCCTATTACAATCATGACTAATCTTAATAAGATAAACTATTGATATTATCAATCACGATATTTGTTCCTAAGCTGCTAAGTTTCAGCTACAAATAATTCAACGATATGAGCATTTTCGAATCCATTACTAATAAATATATTCCTGTCAACAAGGATCCGGTTCGGGTATACCGTAGCCGTATTGGGAAATTCCAGGGATGGGTTTCAGTCGCAATTAATACACTATTATTTGCCATCAAGTTGGTTATCGGTTTGATGGTTAATTCAGTAGCCATGATGGCAGATGCAATTCATACGTTTTCGGATGTTATATCATCAAGTGTAGTGATCTGGGGATTCAATGAAGCGGAAAAACCCGCTGATAAAGAACATCCGTATGGACATGGGCGGGCTGAATATATTGCCGCACTTATCATTGCTGTTTTACTTTTTGTCGCAGGGATAGAATTTATAGAATCGTCTATAGACGCTATTAGGAATCCTGAGCCAATAAATCCTGAATGGTGGATGATTATTGTTGTGTTTTTAACAATATTCTTAAAAGAATTCACTGCGCGCTATGCAGAATTTCTGTCTACAAAAATTGCTTCTGGGGCATTACATGCAGATGCATGGCATCACCGCATAGACGCAATATCATCTGTGCTGGTTGTTGTAGCATTAATCTTAGGAAAATTTGGAATCACAGGTGTAGATGGTTGGGCAGGATTAGGAGTTTCTGCTTTTATTATATGGACGGGAATTGAAATTGCAAAGGATTCTGTTGACGATTTATTAGGCAAACCTCCATCTGATGAAGAAATTGAAGATATTCGTCTTCAAACAATGAAGGTTGATGGCGTATTGGGTGCCCATGATATTGCGATCCATAGCTATGGAAAAGATAGATTTGTCAGCATTCATATTGAAATTGACAGTAAAAATTCTCCTTCAAACGCCCATGATATTGCTGAAGCAGTAGAAGAGAGATTGCATGATTATTTAGATGTGGCCCCAACTGTTCATGTTGACCCGGTAAAGCTTTCTCATCCGAAAGTGAAGGAAGTCCGAGAATATTTAGAAACTTATTGGAGCAATGATGAACGAATTACAGGGTTTCATGATGTCAGGATTGTTGATACTGACAATCACCAGGTTATTCTTTTTGGTATAAATATCGATCCTGAATTAAGTCGCAGTATGTCTGTCAAATGTTGCAAGGATTTAGAACAGGCGACCTCTGATCAATTCCCGGGATATGAAATCAATGTAAAAATTTCAGGAAAGCATTTATTCTAATGAAAGATTTATTGCAATACAGATCAGAATTTCCCCACTTATCTCATGATCAGCTCTACTTAGATCATGCTGCGGTATCTCCAATGAATATTCGTACAAAACAATCATTGGAGCGATATGTAAATGAACGAAGCGGATTTCCAGTAAACAATTATATGGAAACCATGCACATTATGGATGAAGCTCGAAACAAGTTTGCGAACCTCATTCATGCTGATTCAAAACGTATTGCAATTGTTCAAAATACAACTGATGGCTTCACTCTTTTAGCTCGTGGGTATCCCTGGAAAAAAGGAGATCATATTGTTTTGCATCGCCAGGAGTTTCCCGCAAATGTCTATCCCTGGTACGATCTAAAACCATTCGGTGTGGAAATCGACTTTATTGATTCACCATTGGGGCGCGTTACATCTGAAGATTTAGAAAAACTGGTTACCGATAAAACAGTTTTGGTAGCCGTTAGTTGGGTTCAGTATTTATCTGGTTACCGCAATAATATTAAAGCATTATCGGACTGGTGTCATAAACGTGGAATACTATTAGCGGTAGATGCTATGCAGGGATTAGGTGCATTAGATTTTAATCAAAAAGAATGGAATGCTGATTTTATTGCATCTGGTACTGCAAAATGGCTCATGGGAATACAAGGTGTCGGTTTTATATTCATCTCAAAAGATCTGCAGGATAAAATTCATCCTCCCCATCTGGGGTGGCATAGTCGTGAATCGTTTTTTGATTTTCATAATTATGATCAACCTCTAAAACCTGATGCCAATCGTTTCGAATTTGCAACGCCAGCCAGTCCCGGTGTTTGGGGAACCAATGAAGCTCTTGGATTGCTTCTTGAAGCAGGAATCCCAAATATAGAACAGCGTATACTTGATCTCACAGATCGATTAGTATCTAATATTAAATCTGCTGGATTCGAAATCATTTCTGATCGTAGTACCAAGAGTGTAAAATCAGGAATAGTAATATTTACTCATCCAGATCAAAAAAAGAATGAACCGATTCACAAAGCTTTAATAGAAAATAATGTCTTTTTTTCTATTCGTGAAAACCTGTTACGTGTCTCACCACACTTCTATAACACGGACGATGAAATGGATAGATTTGGTGAATTATTATCTGAGTATAAATAACCACAAATAATTTATTATGATTTCTGAGAAGCCACGTAAAAGATTTTATGCTGATGGCTTACAATTTGAGTGCACGGGTTGCGGGGATTGTTGCAAATTTGCTGATGGATATGTTTTTATTACTCCCCTAGAAATTGATGTAGCAGCGCACTTTTTAAACCTAACCTATAAAGAGTTTAGCGAAACGTATACAAATGAATTTCAAGGACATAAAGTACTGAAAGATAAAAATGATGCTTGTGTGTTTTTTAAAGATAAACAGTGTACTCTTTATAATGTTCGTCCAATGCAATGTCGTACATTTCCGTTTTGGTCTTCAAATATGAAATCTCTATATCGCTGGAAAATAGTTGCGGAAAAATGTGAGGGAATAGGTCAGGGACGACTATATACTTATGAAGAAATTCATACTATTAAAAATAACGAAAATGAAACATTGGCAGGACCCACAGTAACTGAATGTGAATGATATAAATTATAGAATCTGACCTGACATTAATATTTCCTGTTTTCCATTAATCTCAACTATCGCTTCTCCATAGGGTGTTATTCCTAAAAAAAGGCCTGAAATAAGGGTATCATTTTGATGAAATGTAATCTTTTGACCAAGATGTTGATTATAGGATAACCATTTTTTGACTAAGATTGATTCTTGTTTATTAGTAACAAGTTTGTATAATTCTTCAAAGTGAAAAAGGATGTTTGTCAAAATATCTTCGCGACGATAATTCGTTCCAGTGATATGTTGAAGTGAGGTGACAATGTTCTGTAAATCAAAAGGGTATTCGTTCGGATCATCATTCACATTCAAACCAATTCCGATGATGACCGAATTGACTAATTGACCGGATATTTTTGATTCGCATAGAATACCTGCAATTTTTTTACTATCAACCATTACATCATTTGGCCATTTCAATTTAACCGGAATACCATATTCGATCAGGCATTCAGCGATAGCAACTCCTGATAGAATGGAGAACAGACCTGACTTGCGAATATTTATTTTTGGAAGAATAATTAGCGAAAATGTCAACCCTTTTTCAGGAGGACTAAACCAAAATCTAGAAACACGTCCACGACCACTTTTTTGATGGTCTGTCAAAATAATCATTCCGTGATGCATATCCGCTTTACTAAGAGATTTGGCATATGAATTGGTGGAATTGAGTTGCTTATGGTAACTCATCTTTTGACCAATTACTGTTGTACGTAAAAGATTTTTATATTGGGGTTGGGAAAATGAAAGGGAGTGATTTGTGTGGTCAGTCATTAGTAAAAATAAAAAAAGGGCAGAAAAGAATCTGCCCTTAATATGTGTTCAATTTTCTTATTATGAATTAGTATCACAGGGATCAACTCGGTCACGAATTTGTAATTCCATCCCGGGATATATAATCCCGTCGTTTTCTTCCAATAGTTCTTCATTATCCCAAAATAATACAATCCATGCATATTCATCACCGTAGACATCTTTAGCAATCGTCCATAATGATTCTCCATCACGTGTCTGACGTGGGAAAAAAGTCAGCTTACAGGCTTTTACTTCTTCGGATGGCTTAAGAAGGTCCAGCCAGTTATACGGATAAATTTTATTTGGGTCTTCTCCAATGATTTCTTTATTCCATTTATAAATAGTTCTCCACATGGTCCAATCGTTATATTCGTTTTTTGCAATTTTAATTAAAAAATCACCCCTTTGGATCATGTATTTATCCCAGGAACTATCTGGAAAAAGAACTTCGTGTGAATAGTCATATTTTGGTTTTCTTTCGTCAATGAACACGGGTTCTTCTGGTGTTTTTGTAGTCGAACCATCTGCAATATCACTGGAACTCTTCGATTCTTCAATTGATGTGATCACAGATGGTGTTTCTTCCACTACAGGTGGCTGTTTTTCAGTGACAGATGGTTTAGTTTCCACAACAGTTTCTTCCGGCTGTGGTATGACCGGTTCACTGTCAATTTTATCTAAATCCATGCGATCAACATCGATAGCCAAATTTGCTTCTTGAGGTGGCTCTGGGTCGACTAATTCTTGTGACTGTTTGGCGCATCCAGCCAAGAAAATCAATAATGACAATAGTAGCGTAATTTTTTTCATTCTACCCCCTAATTGTGTCTTTCATTTGTTTGAGTGTAGTGGTTTACTAAAATGTGTCCGAATGTTCACCAAAATTAATTCGGAGAGCATCGGCGATTTCTCCTAATGTACAATCTACTTGGACACATTGTATGATAAAAGGCATAAGATTGTCAGAAGTTCCCGCAGCTTTAGTTAGTGCGTCCAACTTTGTGACCACCATCATATTATCACGGGACTTCTTAAATAAAGATACTGCTGAACGTTGCTGTTCAACCTGTTCAGTATTTATTGTCAATAAATCAGTTTCTGTTTTTTCGTCGGATTTAAATTTATTTATTCCAACCACAATGGTTTCTTGAGAATCTACTGTTTTTTGATATTCATAGGCGGATCGGGAAATTTCATTTTGCATCCAACCCTTTTCAATTGCTTTTACTGATCCACCCATTTGGTCAATAGTAGCGATCAAAGCCAATGCTTCATCTTCAAGCTCATCGGTTAAAGCTTCAACAACATAGCTACCACCAAAGGGATCAGGATGATGCGGAATACCCGATTCATGTGCAATAATTTGTTGAGTCCGTAAAGCAATCCGCGCTGTTTCATCTGTAGGCAGCGCTAATGCTTCATCTTTACTATTGGTATGCAGAGATTGGGTTCCTCCAAGGATGGCTGACATAGCCTGCACTGTCGTTCGAATGATGTTGTTATCGATTTGCTTTGCGGTCAATGTTGATCCACCTGTTTGGGTATGGAATCGACATAACTGTGCTTTTTGGTTGGTTACGCCAAAGCGCTCTTTCATTATGACTGCCCACATTCGGCGAGCTGCTCGGAACTTTGCAATTTCAGTTAAAAAATCATTATGGGCATTAAAAAAGAATGATAATCGTGCACCAAAAATATTGGGATCAAGTCCGCAATCAATGGCGGCTTGCACATAGGCGATACCATTGGCTAATGTGAAGGCCAATTCTTGAGCAGCCGTACTTCCTGCTTCACGAATGTGGTATCCGGAAATGGATATGGTATTCCAATTTGGAACATGTGTAGCACAAAAATCAAAAACGTCAGTAACTAATCTCATGGAAGGCCCAGGAGGGAAAATATACGTTCCTCGTGCCACATATTCTTTCAGAATATCGTTTTGAATTGTGCCGCGAAGTTTATCGGCAGAAATTCCCTGCCGTTCAGCATTTACGATATATAATGATAACATTATAGCCGCAGTAGCATTTATTGTCATAGATGTGGATACTTGATCTAATGGAATATCCTTGAATAAAGTGGCAATATCCTTTGTGGTTGAAATGGGGACACCAACACGACCAACTTCGCCTTCAGCCATGGCATGATCTGAGTCATACCCGATTTGTGTTGGCAAATCAAATGCTACCGAAAGCCCGGTCACTCCCTGATCCAATAGAAAACGATATCGCTGGTTTGATTCTTCGGCTGTCGTAAATCCGGAATATTGCCGCATGGTCCATAATCGTTTACGATACATGTCCGAATAGACACCTCGTGTAAAAGGAAACTCTCCGGGTTTTTTCATTAATTCAGTCCACGTTCCTGTTTAATTGTTTGATAGGCATCGTTCACAGATTTGAATTTATCTTCAGCAGATAAGCGTAAATCTTCACCGAGGTGGGTGACTTTATCAGGATGATATTTATTGGCCATTTTACGATAAGCCTTTTTTAGTTCGATATCCGTGGCAGAGGAATCAATTTCTAGAATTTGATAAGCAGCATTCGAATCTTTATAGAACATGGCTTTAATAGAATTGAAATCGTTTTGATTGATATTCAAATAGCCAGCAATCGTATGAATAACGTCAACTTCTTTTGGATGAACATGACCATCAGACTGTGAAAGTCCAAATAATACATGGATTAACTCTAATCGGCTGGGATGATCCATTGAGTGCTGGATTTGACGACAAACATCACGAAGAGGATAATCTTGTTTGAGAATATCCTTAAATAAAGTCATGTATTGTTGAGCACTATTATGAGGAAGTTGACGATGTAGAAATGCTTTTACATAATCGAGTTCAGAACGCAGAATCTTATTATCTGCCTTCATCACTTTTCCGAACAAAACTAAAACGGATACAATAAAGTCACCTGATTGTGTTCTTGGCATGGATCGGTTACCAGATCTTGATGAAGAACTTTGATAACCAAATCCTGCTTGACCACCGTCAGACATAGAAGCTAAAGCATACCCAATAATCCCACCAATTGGACCTCCCAAAGCCCAACCTAAACCACCCCAGAACAGTTTTTTACCTAAAGCCAAAATATTTCCTTTTCAATTTTAACGGAGTTCATCATTTGTTGATGAACAAATTTGATATCGAGTACTAACTTATTTGTTCCGGAACTTTGTGTTATTTACGGAATTAATAGTCCTCAATAAAGAGTCAAAACTACGCAGTTTCATT
>JABMOV010000029.1 GCA_013203145.1 Fidelibacterota bacterium | reverse complement strand
GCCGTGTACTGCTTGCCATTCTGGGAATACCGTACAAGAAAAACACAATTTCAGTTTAGCGGAATCAGGCTGTAACAATTGTCATATTGACGTTCATGGATCAGAATTGGGATCTGATTGTGAACAATGTCATAGTAGCCGTTCCTGGCAGGTTACACGACAGACATTTGATCATGAAATATCCAGATTTTCTTTATTGGGAGCACACAACAATATTTCATGTGAAGAATGCCATACCGAAAAACCGATGGTACAATTTCGAAATATTTCCAATGATTGTTATAGTTGTCATCAAATAGATTACGCCAGTGTTAGTTCTCCATCACATGTTCGTGCAAAGATAGATCGCGATTGTCAAGTTTGTCATCCTGCCAGCAATAAGAAATGGCTCCCAGCCGAATTTAACCATGAAGAATATTATTCTTTAACTGGTTCACATAGAACAATTGATTGTTACAACTGTCATGAAGGATTATTCCGTGGAACAGCTACTGATTGCAGAACATGTCACATCATTGAATATAATGCTACAGGTACCGCAACCTACCCTGATGCCCCTAGACATGCGCTGTCTGAGTTTTTCGCTGAACAATGCGAAGATTGTCATACAACAACTAACTGGTTGCCTGTTGATTTTGACCATATTATCACAGGATATCCTATAGAAGGAAGGCATGTGGAAGTAACCTGTGACCAATGTCATGGTGGTGACCAAGGTTACGATATACCCGATGATTGCCATGGCTGCCATCAACCAGGTGGTATTGCCATTACAACAATTTTAGATGGTGACTATGACCATACAACGCACAATTTACCGGCTGAATGTGAATTGTGTCATACAACATTAAACTGGGATCAATCTCTATTTCTGCATGAAAGTTTTTCATCAAATTTATGCGAAGATTGTCACTTGATTGACCATGCTGAATCAAGTGAACCACCTCATGGAAATGAAAATATAAGTACAGATTGCCTTCTCTGTCATGAAGCTGGAAATGAATGGATTATCCCGATATTCTCGCATCTTGAAATGCAGACTGGATATGAATTATTTGGACTACATACAGAGGTAGACTGTGAATTGTGTCATCAAAATCAAATTTTTAATTCAACGCCTATTGATTGCCAAAACTCAATCTGTCATTTTGATGAAATCGATGGATCAAATGAACCCAATCATATAACTCATAATTTACCTTTTGATTGTCAACTTTGTCATACAGAACTAGGCTGGGATCAATCATTATTTGCTCACGAAAATTTCACGATGGATAACTGCGAAAATTGCCATTTAATCGAACATACTGAGTCGACTGATCCACAACATGGTAATAATAATATAAGTACAAATTGTGTGATTTGTCATGAATCCAGAGATGATTGGGAAATTCCATCCTTTTCACATTCTGAAGAACAGACACGGTATGCCTTATTAGGGCTTCATGTCTTGGTAGATTGTGAATTATGTCATCAAAATACCATTTTTAACACTACTCCAAATACTTGCCAGGCTAATCAATGTCACATTGCACATTATAATGGGGCAACAGACCCAGATCATATTTTATATAATTACCCAATCCAATATTGTGAAATATGTCATGATGAATTAGGGTGGATACCCTCTTCGTTTTCCCATAGTGTATACGATGCCTGCGCCACCTGTCACTTGCCGGATTATAATGCCACTTCCAATCCTGTTCATGATCCTGAATTAGGATATATACAATCATGTGAAACATGCCATACCAGTACAGACACCTGGGAAGGCGCTAGTATGAATCACACAGGATTAACGGATTGTGTATCATGTCATTTAACCAACTACCAAGACACTACAGACCCAAATCACGTAGAAAAAGGCTATTCCACTGATTGTACTCAATGCCATCAGTCCACAGAAGATTGGCTAGTCGTGGAAGTTGATCACAGTAGCTATACGGATCCATGCATCACATGTCATCAATACAATTACGATGCCGCTGAAAACCCAAACCATGTGAATAATGAATTTCCAACAGAGTGCGAAACCTGCCATTTATCCACAACGGTATGGCGCACCGATGAATATCCCCATACTGTGAATGAAATTCAATGTTTGGTCTGTCATCAAAGTGAATATGACAATACAACAGAACCGGATCACCCAACAAATCAGTTTGATTCGGACTGTATGATTTGTCATATATCGACTGACACCTGGATCATCGGTGAATATCCTCATAGTTTAACAGAAATCGCGTGTGCGGCTTGCCATATGCCAGAGTATACTGCAACCGTGGATCCAAATCATGTAGAGAATAATTACAATCTTGATTGCACTATCTGCCACCTGACAACCACCAATTGGAATGAAGTCAATTTTAATCATGATGGAATCACTGGTGATCAATGTTGGAATTGCCATGCTGGTGATTTTACTGTTGTAGCTGACCCGGATCATGTAACGAATAATTATGACCACGACTGTACTACATGTCATAATTCTACAACCGATTGGAATAACGTCACTTTCAATCATACTGGTATTACAGGTGATCAGTGCTGGAATTGCCATGCGGGTGATTTTATTGGAGTATCTGACCCCGATCATGCAGCAAATAATTATGATCACGATTGTACTATATGTCATACTTCTACTGAGAACTGGGATGAGGTTACATTCAATCACGATAATATTACACAGGCATGTATAGACTGTCATATTGGTGACTATCAAAATGTAACTAATCCTAATCACTCTGCACAGGGATACCCTGAAGCATGCGAGTTATGTCATAACACAACTAATTGGGAAGATGATTTCTTTAACCACCTTTTTCCAATATTCTCTGGAGATCACAATAATGAATGGTCCACATGTACGGCAGAATGCCATATTGATCCATTAGATTATGTTGTGTTTTCCTGTGGTTTATATGGTGTTTGCCATGATCATCGACAAAGTGAAATGGATGATGAACACATTGGGGAAGTGACGGGATATGTTTATGAGAGTGGGGCCTGTTATGAGTGTCATCCAAATGGTGAGGAGGATGACGATGATGATGGAGACCGAAGACGACGGCCAAAAGCCAAAGATTGGCGAAATATATTGAAAAATAATCTATTTTAATGGCTAGTTCTTTTACAATATTAATTTTGCTAGTATTGGCAATGCAACAATCACAATTTGAATTGGATATTGATTGCCAGGTTTGTCACCATTCTGATCGCTGGAAACCACTGTCTAACAATCGATCTTTTGATCATAATGATACTGCTTTTCCGCTTTTTGATAAACATCAGATAACGGATTGTATCCAGTGTCATTTAGGTGAAACCACAGAAGAATTTCATCAGTTTAGTACGGCTGAGTCTTTGTGTTCATCTTGCCATATGGACATCCACTTTGAAGAATTTGGTCAAAATTGTGAAAAGTGTCATACATCATCAAGTTGGGATTTTCTAAGCTGGCGTTTTAAACATGACGAAACATTGTTTCCACTAATTGGAACGCATTCTGTTATTGGTTGTAACGAGTGCCATAGTGACAAGCAATCATTAAAAGTATTAAATAGAACAACGGAATGTGTTGACTGCCATTATACAGTTTATCTTGTGGAAGTAAACACTAGCGGACATACTGAAAATGAAAATTGTTACTTATGTCATAACACAAGGAACTGGTTCCCCAGTGATATGTCTCATCATGATGTGTTTTTCCCCATTTTTACCGGTAATCATCGTGAAGGAGTATGGTCAACTTGTGAAGCGGAGTGTCATGTGAATCCAAATAATTTTAAAGACTTTTCCTGTGGTTTAAATGGCGTATGCCATGAACATCGACAAAGTGATATGGATGATGAACATGACGATGAGTCTGGATATAAATATGAAAGTAAATCATGCTACAATTGTCATCCCGATGGAAGAGAGCATTAAGTGAATAAATATATCTTATCAATAATTGTTACTCTTACGCTAGTTCAGGCTTTGGAAAAGACTGTTGTTGGTAAAATCACTTATTTGACATCTGATCAAGTTTATTGTGATATTGGTCGTGATGATGGTGTTAGTATTGGTGATACAATGACGGTTTCTCGAAGAAATGATGAAATTGGAAAAATAATTGTATCAAATCTGGCCAGTCAATCAAGTGTATGTACTTCTTTAATTCCAATTACTGAATATCAATTGGGTGATCGAGTTGAGCTTCGAAAAATTGAACGTATGGATTCTGATATCGTTGCTCAAGATAGCATTCCAGGCAGTGAAGAAAATCAAAACCAAGCCAGAAAAAATATTTCGCTTAAACATAACGGAAATATTGGGTTGCGATATTCCAATGTTTCATTCTCAACCGATTCAACCAACAAACGTTCCAAAAGAAGTGTCTCAACTCTGCAATATGGTTTATCTCTAAATGGGAAAATACCAACATCAATTTGGGTGTATGGAAGAGGGGATATGTTGGATAAATCCTTTACATTATATCAGGCAAGAATGACGATTGGTGATCCAAACTCTAAATTGTCCAGTCAAATTGGGCGTGTATTTACATCAGAATTAGCAGGGATGGGCGCAACAGATGGTCTTCTTACAAGATGGAACCCGACATCAACATACGGTCTAGGTTTTATTCTAGGTGTTCAACCCGATCCGATTTCGTTGGCATTTAATCCAGATATCCGCAAAGGTGGAATCTTTGGTCATTTACGCCAAAAATATAAGCGAACACAGGTGAGTGGAAGAGCAGCTGTAGTGGGACAATATGCATCGGGAAATGTGGACAGGGAATTCGCAGTATTTCATTTAAACGTTGGGAATAAACGAATTTGGGATTTCAGAACTCATGCAACTGTTGATTATTATAGAGATCCATATATCTCCACCAGGAATTCAGTATCATTGACCAATAGCGAAATTTCATTAAGAATTCGCCCAATCAGTTCAATAAGTTTTTCCACGCGATATTCGACCAATCGTATGATTGTTTATAGGGCAACATCACAAACGTTTGTTGATTCACTTTTTGAAGACGAAATGCGTTCTGGATGGTATAACTCACTCCAGTATCGCCATAAATATATTGGGAAGTTTAATCTAGGGACTAATATTCGCTATGGGAGTACAGACAGACCTTCAACCGTTATTCGTTTTAATTATGGTACTGGAAATTATTTAGAAAAATCCTATGGCGATTTTACTGTGATGTACATGAGGAATTTCCTAATCACTGGTATCCGTGGGCAAGTTGGATTTGGAAAACAATTGGGGCGGAAGGGAAATATGTATTTCCAGTATGAAAATTATAGTTATGGATATGGAAATCTGATTGCAGATTATAATCAACAAACTTTATCAGGGAGTTTGTCTTTCAGATTGAGAAAAAACATCAGTATATCCTCATCCCTTGACTATACAATGGAACCTGATTATCAGATATTTTATATGTATTTTGGTGGTTCTTTTAGATTTTAAGACTAAAAGCTATGATTCTATAAGCTATCTGTAATCATGAGCAAAACGAATCTTGTTAACTATTTTTAAGATTATTGGAACGACTATAAATTATTTATTCATCTCTAAATGAAAAAACATGGCACCAATCGTATAAGCCGCAATATCAATTAAATCCCTCGTATACTGCTCAGAAAACAAGGGAAGAATCAATTCAAATACGATAGCATTTGCCACAACAATAGTTACAATATGTGAAATAGGCAGAGTATAGGAATTTTCTCTGAATCGTTTATGAAAATACAATACAATGGTACCAACAATCGGGACTAATAATATATCATCGATATATTGATGAAGAAAAGAAGTTGAATCAGTAAAAATAAAATTGTGGAAGAACACATAAATGACCATAACCCAAAATAGAATTATGGTTCGAACTGAAAACATTAAATATTCAAAAATGCAATAACTGGAATGATAAGAACCAAGAGAAATAGAGTAAATCCAAATCCAGAATTAAGTAGTTTTTTCATCATTATATCCTTGTAGCTAGAGGAGGGTTATTTGATTGATAGGGAGATTGATCAGGGTGTAAATCCCTGCAATAATATTCAAATGATTTACCTGTGCCTTGCCAATTCTCTACCCGGCTGGCGATTTTGACTTCTCCCGAAAACTTTGAAGACACACCGACCTCTACGTGTCCCGTAATAAAGTGAATACCTTCACGTTTTTTCCCCCAGCTGATAAACACACGTTTCAGCATTTTGGCGTAACCATTTCCCTTGAAATCTGACATCATTACAAAGGCATATGTATACAACGTATTGTATTTGCCAAAGTTAGGATCGGTACGAGCCCAAGGTTCATGACTTAATTCCTCTATTGGGACTCCAATAATATACCCAATGATATCTTTGCGGTATCGTGCAATAAAGGGGAGAGAGCCTTTTTTATTAAAGTAACGGTGGATAGTTGCTTTCGTAAGGATAGCCTTTTCACCATATTCTATTGCTAGTTGCTCAGATATGGCAATCAAAGCTGGATGGTCCTTTTCCCCAACGTGCTCAAGGAGTTCGATTTGAAAGACACCACTGGATGCAATCACACGGGATTCTGAGCGGGCTTCATTGTATAAAGAGAGTTGTTCCATCCAACAAAGTTACAGAGAGAATGGAGCGTTGAAAAAATGAGTTTTACGAAAATTGATAAAAGTAACGGGATACTGGCAAAAGATTGGGTTTGTGAGAACCAAGTAATTTGTTAATAAATAATCATATTTTGATTATGAATTATTCATATATGGCTAATAAAGAGTAAATCCTATTTTCGTTAATATTCCATTATCCAATAATCTATCTCTGGCTTAATTTCCCTGAATGAAATCGTTTACATCACGCCTGAAAGAACGTATAGAGTCATCCCAATCCTGGCTTTGCGTTGGGTTAGACATCACGCCTGAAGGAATGGGACAAAAAGATGCATCTTTTGGCGATGTTAAACAACATGCGAAAATGGTTATTGACGCCACAAAAGATTTAGCAGCTGCATATAAACCCAACTTGGCATTTTTTGAACGTTGGGGTATTGCTGGATTTGAATGGCTCATAGAAGTCATCGAACAGATTGGCGAAGGCCCTGTTATTATTGGTGATGCAAAGAGGGGTGACATTGGTAATACTGCAAAACAATACGCAAAAAGTATGTTCGACTATTTTCATTTTGATGCGGTTACTGTAAACCCCTATATGGGAGTCGATTCCATAGCACCTTTTATTGAACGCGCACAATATGGAGCATTTGTATTGGCTCGTACATCCAATAAATCAGCTGCGAATTACCAGAATCATGAAAAATTAGGAAATCCCGTTTATATTTCAGTCGCGAAAGATTGTCAGGGTTTAAACTCAAATGATAATGTGGGATTGGTTATTGGAGCCACCGCTCCCGAAGAATTGAAAAAAATTAGAAAAGTGGCACCAGATTTACCTTTGTTAATTCCCGGTGTTGGTACGCAGGGTGGTGATTTAGAAACCAGTATCAAGATTGGTAATTATTCAGGTCCGGCAATTATAAATGTTTCCCGTGGGATTTCATTTGCGGGTGATCATTCGCCAGATGCTATTCGCAAAGCAGCAGAGGATTATGTATCTGAAATGAGGGAATTTATGAATGAGTAATCAAACAATACTCAAAATATTTAAGGATACCGGTGCATTGTTAGAAGGACATTTTGTCCTGACCTCAGGTCGTCACAGTGCTTCTTATTTTCAATGTGCAAAAGTGTTGCAACATCCAGAACATCTATCTGACTTTGCAGCACAAATTGCGGAACATTTTAATGACCATCTAATTGATACCGTTATTAGTCCAGCTATTGGTGGAATTGTGATTGGAACTGAAGTGGGCAGACAACTTGGCACTAAAACAATATTTGCAGAACGCAAAGATGGACAAATGACAATCCGCCGTGGTTTTGAAATTGCAAAGGGTGAAAAAATCTTGGTTGTAGAAGATGTGATTACAACCGGTGGATCAGTGAAAGAAGTCATGGATTGTTGCGAATCTATGGGAGCTGAAATAGTTGGAGTTGGTGTTGTCGTAGATCGTAGTAATGGATCTGCATCCTTGCATAAAAACCAATTTGCTGTTACTAAGCAAGAAGCAGTATCATACTTAGAAGAGGAAGTCCCCGAAGAATTAATGAAAGTCCCTGTGAAGAAACCAGGGAGTCGGCATTTAACGAAATGAATCAAGGAGTCAAAATGTTGAATAAACTGTTTTTAATTACATTATTAGGAGTATCGCTGATGCAAGCTGTTGAGAATGATAAGGTGGGCGTGATTTCCACATCTATGGGAGATATTGTGATCGAATTTTATCCGGAGGTGGCGCCGAAACACGTGGAGAGTTTTCAGACTCTGGCTGATGAGGGATACTTTGACGGATCTATTTTTCACCGCGTCATACCTGGATTTGTCATTCAGGGTGGTGATCCAAATTCCAAAAGCGAAGATCGATCCATGCACGGAATGGGTGGACACGCTGGCAAATATTATGAAATTGGAAAAGAAGAAAATCCTGAAACCTGGATGGTACCGGCAGAATTCAATGCCAAACCACATAGTCGTGGAATATTATCAATGGCGAGATCACAGGACCCTAACAGTGCTGGCAGTCAATTTTTCATTTGTGTAGCCGACGTAAATCAACTCGATAACAAATACACCGTGTTTGGTAATGTTCTAAAAGGCATGGATGTCGTAGATCGAATTGTCAATTCACCAAGAGATAAGGGAGATAATCCTCATCAACGAGTTGAGATGACTGTAAAAATCGTTCCAAAATCGTCAGTTGAGGGACTTGAATAAGTTTTCCATAGGATTTGCATTAGGTGGAGGAGGTGCTCGTGGCGCAGCTCATATCGGAGTACTTCAAGCTCTCCATGCATCTGGGATAATTCCAGATTATATCGCAGGTACGAGTGCCGGTGCAATCATCGGCGCTATGTATTCTGCAACTCGTGATCCAGATTGGGTGGAGTCGCGATTCCGTGAATTTCTTGAAAGTGAAGAATTCGCCCAGCTAGGTACAGATCGAATAATCCCCGGTCGCGATCCTAACTCGGCTTTTGGTCAGGCGGCGAAATTCATTAAGAATCAGATGGTCGTTATCATGGCGCTAAATAGTAAATCTATAATACGTCGTGAAAAAGTTGAAACAGCCATGCGATTTCTGATACCAGTTGAAACATTTGAGGAATTGCAAATTCCCATGACAGTTGTGGCTACAGATTTTCATACCGGAAAGCCGGTTGAATATTCTTCCGGTGATCTCATCGAAGCAATCTCAATAAGTTCCTCAATCCCTGGTTTTGTCACGCCCACGACAGATAATGGACAATTGTTGCTGGATGGTGGAACCAGTAGGCCCATTCCTGTGTATAGCGTGAAAAACAAAGTAGATTACACCATAGCGGTGGATATCTCTCGCGGCGAACCTGAACCTATGCAGAAAGTGAATATTCTTGAACTCATGACACGATCAGAACGGATTACATCTCAACATCTGTGTAATGCCATTTTAACAAATGCAGATTATATTATTCGTCCTGAAGTCGAAGGACTGCACTGGTCGCAATTTGAGCGATTTGATGAGCTGTATGAAGCGGGGATTGAAGCTGTGGAGAATCAAGTTCAAGGATTATTGAGTGAGTTAGATGAACGTAATTCGTGGCAATTCCGGTTAAAACAATGGTTTGGGAATCACAAATAAATGCTGTTACTTTTCAAGTCAATTTTCGTCAAAGCAGGGATACAATGAAACATATACTTAAACTATTTTTGCCATTATTGCTCCCAATACTTCTTCTGGGACAGTTTGAGAATCCTGTTTCTATCACTGCCTCTTTAGATCATATTCCACGAGCAGGTGAAGTTGTTCACGTTACGGTTACAGCATCCATGGATCATGAATGGCATATCTATTCTGTGCATGATACCGTCGATGGTCCGTTGCCAACAGAAATTTCCGTATCAGGTTCTGCAATCGAGGAAGTTGGTCGTGTTATTGAACCAAAACCTATTTCAAAATTTGATGATGGATTTGGTATGGTAACCTACTCCCATGCTGGTACAACTGAATTTTTAGTTCCAGTAAAACTAAAAGAAAGTATAGGCTCTTCTGAGACAACATTAACGGTTGGTTTCTTTTATCAAACGTGCAATAACGCTCTTTGTTATCCGCCGCGTGAAGTAGAAATTCCAATATTGACTATTATTAAAGCAGGTGAACCTCGCGAAGAATATTTAGCATTTACTAAAGAATCCAGTGAATCCAGCGAATTAACTGGTGACGATGAATTAGATGCTGCAATTAAAGCAGGAATATTTCCCTTTATTCTTTTATCCCTTTCCATGGGATTTTTGGCATTACTAACGCCTTGTGTATTTCCAATGATACCCATTACCGTTTCATTTTTTACGCATCAAGGTGAAGTTGGGGGCGCAAATCCAATAAAACAGGCAACGGTTTATGCACTTGGAATCATTTCTACATTTAGTGTTCTTGGGCTATTACTAGCAGGATTTCTGGGTGCTTCAGGTGCAAACCAATTAGCAGCAAATCCCTGGGTAAATATTTTCATTGGATCACTTTTCGTGTATTTCGCACTATCCCTCTTTGGAATGTATGAAATACAAGTTCCTCAGAAACTTCGTCAGTTTACATTAAAAGGAGAATCAAAGGGTGGATACTTAGGCGTGTTATTTATGGCGCTTACATTTACTCTTACTTCTTTTACATGTACGGTACAATTTGTTGGTTTACTGTTAGTTGCTGCCGCAAATGGGCAATGGTTCTGGCCAGCGTTAGGTATGTTGACTTTTAGTGCGGCTTTTGCATTACCATTTTTTTTCCTGGCACTTTTCCCACAATATCTTGCAAAGATGCCAAAATCAGGCGGTTGGCTCAATTCGGTAAAAGTTGTAATGGGATTTTTGGAATTAGCCGCAGCATTTAAATTCTTTAGCAATACGGATCTGGTCTGGGGCTGGAATATATTAACCCACACATCTGTCCTTGCTACCTGGACTGTTATTATGCTTTTCACAGGAATATATTTATTGGGAAAACTTCGTTTACCACACGATTCTCCCACTGATATTATTGGTGTTCCTCGAATGCTACTGAGTTTATTCTTCATAACCTTCTCCATTTATATGGGTACCGGATTATTTGGTCAACCCATCCATGGATTGATTAAGTCTTACTTACCACCAAAGCTCGCTATAACGTCTATAGATACTAATGGTGGAAGTGTTACTACGCACGAAGTTGAAACCCATCATTGGTATAATAATCTTGAAGATGCGTTTGTTGAGGCAAACACAACGGGTAAAAATCTATTTATAGATTTCACTGGATTAACCTGTACCAATTGTCGATGGATGGAATCAAATGTATTTACCAAAAATGAAGTAAAATCCCGTTTTGATCAATTTGTATTAGTCCAATTATATACGGATGGTGGAGAGAATTATCGTGAAAAACAACAATATGAAATTGATCGATTTGGTACAGCTGCATTACCATATTATGTTATTTTAACACCTGAAGATGATGTGGTTGCCAAATTTCCCGGTTTGACGAGAGATTTAAAAAAATTCATCCAGTTTCTGGATAAAGGATTAAAAGGATAAATATGAAAAAGACACTTATATTTTCAGTACTTAGCACTTTTATTATCTTAAGTGCCTGTGAAGTCAAAGGTGAGAAACCTTCGTCAAAAAATAATATAGAGAAACCAGCCCCACAGCCAGAAAAAAAATCAGCACAAAACCAATTAAAAGCGCCTGATTTTACTTTAGCTGATATGGATGGCAATTGGGTATCTCTGGCTGATATGCGGGGGAAAGTAGTTTTGTTAAATTTCTGGGGTACATGGTGTCCTCCTTGTAGAAAAGAAATTCCGGATTTCATTAATTTATATGAAAAACACAAAGATGAGGGACTAGAAATTGTAGGGATTACATTAAGCTCAGGTGATGTTGGAAAAATTAAAAAATTCATGAATGATTGGAAGATGAATTATACAATATTAACAGATATTAAGGGGAATGAAACTCAAATGGTTACGCAGAAATATGGTGAAGCGATAGGGCAACCAATTAGTGGAATTCCAACAACGTTCATCATTGATCGTGATGGGCACATTGTAAAAACGTATGTAGGACCAAGATCGGAAGAAATATTTTATCAGGATATTCAACCTTATTTATAATTAAAATGTGAATTATCATAAGAGTCTTGTGCTCGTCTGTTCACACCAAGGAGAGAAATAGATTTATAGGATGAAAATAATAATCAATCATACAATTTCATTATTAAAGCGAGGATTGCCCATTCTCGCTTTTGTGTATATAGCATTTGGGCAAAATTACTGGCAGCAGCGTCTCCATTATAATATGGATGTCAAACTAGTCCCAGAAGAAAACGCTGTTTATGGCGAATCAATTATTACGTACGTGAATAATAGTCCGGACGAAATAACGCGAATATATTTAAATCTATATCCAAACGCTTTTAAAGAGGGATCAGTTAAACATCAGGAATTTTTGCGTGAGTACGGAGCTTTGGGTCGTGCAGCGAAATTTGCGAACGGCTTAGAAAAGCTTTTCCATGAATTTGATGTGAACACCTTTTATGTAAACATGCAGGATGCAGATACATCCTATCAGTATAAAATTGAAGATACTGTTCTTGAAACAGAGTTACCGAAACCACTTTTATCTGGTGACTCGCTTGATATTACCATCCACTGGAAACATGTAAATGGCGAAATGTTTGAGCGAGCAGGACGCATCGAAGACCAATACAATATGGCACAATGGTATCCCAAACCAATGGTATATGATGAAGAGGGTTGGCATATAAATCCATTCCATGCAGAAGGTGAATTTTATGGTGAATTTGGCACATTTAGTATCAAGTTTGATTTACCAAAATCATACATTATTGCAGCATCAGGTATTGTTAAAGATGGAAATCCTGGTTGGAATGATGTCGCTTATGACACAACAATAGAGTATAGTGTTTGGCTTGATTCTGTTTACGTCAAAGGAGAGAGTGATACTACAGAGGAACGTCGTTCTGTTACATTTCTAGCGGAAAATGTACACGACTTTGCCTGGGTAGCGTCGAAAGAATTCATTTATGAATATGCTCATTCTGATGGCATTGATATTCATGTTTTATACAACAAAAATAATGGTTCCAAATGGTCGAAGAAAGTGATGAAACGGTCCATTCGCGCCATGGATTGGTTATCCAAATTTGGAAAATACCCATATCCTCAAGTGACAATTACGGATCGAATGCGTGGTGGTGGGATGGAATATCCAATGTTGATAATGAATGGGAGTGAGAGCGAAGGTCTAATTGTTCATGAGTTGGGACATATTTGGTTTTATGGCATCCTTGCGAATAACGAAATTGACGCAGCCTGGTTGGATGAGGGATTTACATCATTTCAAACAAATTGGTATCAGGAATATTATTATCCACCTTTCGGAATTGATTGGGATAATTCACAGAAATCTGATTATCAAAAGAATCATTGGAAGCATAATCCAGGTGTCCGAAAAAGTCAATGGAGAGTTATAGACCTGCAAACAGGTGGAAAAGATGAACCGTTGCAGCGTAGGTCGTATCAATATAATTCTGGCTCAGTATATAGATCCAACGTTTACACAAAAGGATCAATCTTATTGAGCGAACTAAAATATATAATGGGTGATTCGCTTTTTATGGTTGGGATGAATAATTATTATGATCAATGGAAATTGAAGCATGTAAATGACCATCGATTTATTAGAGCGATGGAAGATACCTATGGTGATGATCTGGATTGGTTTTTTGATCCTTGGCTATATGATACTCAGATTCTTGATTATGGAGTTAAATCCTGGAAGAAAACTCCGATTGAAAATGGTACATGGGATGTCTTGGTGGAGGTTGAACGTAAAGGAGATCGATTCTATCCCGTGACCGTTGCACTACTATCTAAAGATGGCGAATCTGTTAAGCAAGTGTTGCAGGGCAATCCCTGGGATTTTTCACATACTGTTAATTTTACGATCCCATTTAATCCTGTAAGTGTAATTATCGATCCAAATGTGTATACGACAGATATCGATTTTCGAAATAATTATAGTGGGCAGATGCCAGCAGATTGGTCATTCCGATGGGGAGATATGAGATACAGACCACGGAATAAATACCATGTTACTTGGTTTCCGTTATTGGATTATCATCCAATTGATGGTTGGATGCCTGGGATATCGCTTGATAAAGAATATTATAACTGGGAATCCGCAGAGCTTGATTTGAATTTTGCTACCGAATCAAATCGATTATTCTGGAGATTTTCAACAACCCGTAAATTTCCGTATAAAATGACTGGTGCCTCCATAAATGTCAGTGCTTATGACTACGGTGGACATAGGCAAGTTAATGCTTATTTGATGATTAGTTCGAAAGGCGAATATTTGAAACCGAGTCATTACTCAGGAATTGGATTAAGAGTATCTCAAGCTAATGATTCGTTGCGTGCTCCTGCATTTGATGAAGGTCAAACAGCGCGAATATATGGATTCTATGGGATAAATTTTGGTGATATAAATGTACTTTCACGTATGGAAGTGGCACCGGATGGTTTGTCGGATTGGGGTTTTAGTAAATTGTATTTTCGTTTAACCCAAAGATCAAGAATGGGTGCCATTTCAGTTTTCTCCCGCTTATTAGCAGGGAAATACTGGTCAAATTCATACCTACCTAAGCAGGAACAATTTTCAATTTCAGGTGCCAATCCTTACGATTATTTTGAGAAAAGTTATTTACGGCATCCAGAAAGCTTCTATGGAATAACAGAACTTGCTGAGGCGTATCACCTTTCTGGCGACGGAAATATCAGAGGACTGACTGGCTTGAATTTGTCACCAGCGAATGCAATCATCAGTGGAAATCTTGAAATTGGCTATTCATTGCCAATATCTTTCATAAATATATCTGTTACATCATTTAATGATATTGGGATAGTATGGGATCAATCGGGCAATGATTATGATGGTGATATAATTGGTTCGGGTGGTTTTGGATTAGAAATAAAAAAATCCATTTATCATAAACCTTTTTATTTGAGAATAGATAAACCATTGTGGTATCTTTGGGACGTTACAGTTTCACCAATAAATGAGCTACAGAATATTATTATAAGCTTCGAAAAAGCGATTTAAATCTGCGTGATGACAGTCACAAGAATTGCTCCATTATGTGACTGCTAAATAGTGTGTAAATATTTGCAGTACCGAGATAGAATGGATTGATATACCTAAGTACTTAACCACCTATCCTTATACAATTTTAAATTTGGCAAAAAATATTGCTTTATAATAGTTGACATAAAAAAACATTGATGTAAATTTCGAAGTATATATGCGACATTATTGTCGAAAACATTAATAGACGATACCCATCAACGTAACTAGGAGGGATTCATGTTAAAGAATTCGCGATCAATTGTTTTAGTTCTTTTTGTGCTCAGCAGTTCATTTATGTTTGGGCAAGCAGCAGAACTATGTGCACCATCTGGTGTTTCAGTATTTGAAGCTGATATGGAATTAGTTGTATCATGGAATGAACCCATAGGCAATGTAGGCTGTGGGGATGAAGGCGTTACAGCATTACCTTTTACTACAACAGGTACTACCACTGGTATGGGAGATGACTGGGATGTATCTGGCTCTGATAATGCGGATTATGCTTTTACTTATAATGTTGCGAATACAATTGCGATAGATATCACTTTGTGTAATGCAGGCACTGATTACGATACGAAGCTCGAAATATTTACGGCTGATGCAAATTGTGTGGCAAGTACAACTACTAATTATAACGATGATAACGCTTGTGCAATTAGCGGTTTGTATAGCAGCTTACTTGGTGTAACGCTCAGTCCTGGTCAGTATTATATCGTAGTCGATGGTTTTAGTACTAGTAATGGAAATTTTGAGATTTTGATTGAGGAAACTGGAACACGTGAACAAAATGTGGACTATAAAACAGTTGTCGCTCAAGAAGCTGAAAAAATATTAGATCTGGGTGGTACGCAAGCTGATGTAGACGCCTTATGGGCAGATGCGCGAGAACATGTGTCGAATGTAAATACCTCACGCGAAATTCCAGCTGATTGTGGTACTTATGTGAGCTACGAAGTTTACAGTAACGGTGTTTTAGCAGCTACAGTTACTGATGGTAGTCTTCAAGTTATTTTGGATGGACTGACTAATGGTACCGAGTATTGTTTTTACGTCAACACAGTATATTCCGAAGGAACATCTGCAAAT
>JABMOV010000028.1 GCA_013203145.1 Fidelibacterota bacterium | reverse complement strand
CCACGCTGATCAAATAAAATAATATGATACTTTTGAGGATTAAAATATTGCTTATAAATTGGCTCAAGTCCGCCTCCGGGACCTCCATGCAAAAACACGACTGGTTGTCCTTGTTGATTGCCTGCTTGCTCAACATAAATCGTGTGCAACTCCGACACTTTCAGCGAAAACGTATTGAATGGTTTAATAGGTGGAAATAATTCCATGTAAATCCTTAATAATTATGATGAACGCCTATGAAGATTAACTGGTTTTAGTGATCAAATCAATTAAAGAAATCTATTGCATATTATCTTCAACTAGCCACCACTTTTCTTAACATTATAACCACCTGTTTTCAGATGAGTAAGTGATTTATCCCGCATATCACCTTGTAACAGAATTTCACCGTTTTTTGTAGAACCACCAACACCACAAACTTTTT
This sequence comes from Fidelibacterota bacterium, assembly GCA_013203145.1. GTDB lineage: Bacteria > Fidelibacterota > Marinisomatia > Marinisomatales > JABMOV01 > JABMOV01. Next base: position 5,000 of record JABMOV010000028.1, on the reverse strand, counting down.
TTAATTCTTTTCCTAAACTTTTCAAATCCTGATCACTTCCAATAAATCCTTTAATTACTGAAACCAGTTTTCCACCCCCTCTTCGTTCTAGCCATATCCTCAAATCTTGATCAGGAGGAGAAAGGGTTTCCCGATCATTTGGTCCATCTACAGAATATTGAAAATCAGGATTTGTTGAATAAACGACACCAACTTTATTTTTGTTTTTACTGCTCATGTAATTTTTGATCAAATTTGCAAATTTGAGTTAATCCTGCCAGGCGCTTATTTCGTTTAATATAGTCATATCATGATTGCTTAACAAAATATCAATCGTACCTAGGTTATCTTGTAATTGTTGTACATCCCTGGGGCCTATAATTGGAGAAGTAATCACTGGTCGATGGAGCAACCATGCCAAGGCGATTTGAGACATGCTGGCATTATGACTTTTTGCCACGTCGCCAACAACCTTCAATGTTTCCCAATTTTTCTCTTTAATATGTCTATCCTGTACTGCCGATGCCCGAATACTATTCGGTAACGGTTTGTTACGACGATATTTGCCAGTTAAAAATCCTCCAGCTAATGGACTATAGGGAATTACACCAATACCATACTTTTTGCATACTGATTCATTTCCTTGTTCAAATTGCTTTCTGAAAACCAGTGAATAATTGGGTTGGAGTGAATCAAAACGATATAGCCCTTGTGAATCACTTGTCCATAGTGCTTCCATCAACTGCCAAGCAGGATAATTGGAGCAACCTATATATCGTACTTTTCCCTGATGTACTAAATCATCAAGGGCACGCAAAGTTTCTTCTATGGGAGTGTCAGGATCAGTTGAATGTGTCTGATATAAGTCGATATAATCTGTTTTTAACCGCTTAAGAGATTGCTCAACCGAGTGCATTATATGTTGGCGACTTAGACCAATATTATTGGGATCTTCTCCCATTTTTCCTCTGACTTTTGTGGCGATAATAAGCTGATCCCGGGGGATTTTATTACTCGAATGCCACTGACCCACGATTTCTTCAGAAACACCACCTGGATTACCTTCGACCCAATTCGAATACATATCAGCTGTATCAATAAAGTTGATGCCACGACTCCAAGTTTCTGATAAAATATTGTACGAATCTTTTGCATTTACCGACCATCCAAACTGCATGGTTCCTAAACATAATTCAGAGATTTTTAAACCTGTACGTCCTAATCGTTTGTATTTCATCCTATCCTCGACGATTTATTGAGATATAAATTTACACAATCAAACAATGGATTTCTGTACGCCATATTGATAACTTATTTCAACCTATCAAAGACCAAAGGGGAATTATGTCCAAATATATCGGTGTCTTAACTGCAGGCGGTGATAGTCCCGGATTAAACGCAGCTATTCGTGGCTTAGGTAAAGCTGGTGAGCAACAATACGATATGCATCTAATCGGTTTTCAAGACGGATTTCGTGGATTGATGGAAAATCGATTTATCCGGCTCAACAATATGTATTTATCTGGGATACTCACAATTGGTGGTACCATCCTTGGAACAAGTAGAGACAAACCACACAAAATGCAGGTTGGTGATCGCACAATGGATATGACAGATGTTATGCTTGAAGTGTACAATAAACATCATTTCGATGCGTTGGTCTGCATTGGTGGTGGCGGCACACAAAAAAATGCCTATCATTTATACAAACATGGGATGAACATCATCACGCTTCCAAAAACCATAGATAATGATATTTTTGGGACAGATCGTTCTTTCGGTTATGATTCAGCATTGCAAATTGCCACAGATGCCGTTGACCGGTTGCACAGCACTGCACATAGTCATCATCGAATAATTGTTGCAGAAATTATGGGACATAATGCCGGATGGCTTGCGCTGGGTGCTGGTGTAGCTGGTGGGGCCGATGTCATTTTAATCCCTGAAATTCCTTATGAGATTGAATCCATTGCCGAGGCAATACGTTCGCGACGTAAAAAAGGAAAACATTTTAGTATCGTCGCTATTGCTGAAGGCGCCCTCTCCAAACAAGATGCAAAAATATTGAAGAAGGTACGGTCAGAAATTGAAAATGCATCAAATCAAGATGAAAGACGGAAAGCAAAAAAATCTATCGTCAAACTGGAGAAAACTTTTTCCAATAATACTATAGAATTATCACGTCAATTGGAAATCTTAACTGGGTTAATATCGCGAGTTACAATATTAGGACATGTCCAGCGTGGCGGTGCTCCATCCCCGGCGGACAGATTATTGGCTACACAGTTGGGATCAGCGTGCGCAAAAGCAATTCAAAATGAAGAGTATGGCGTAATGATTGCCATGAAAAATGATTTACCAACTTCTGTCCCCCTCAAAGATATAGTAGGAAAAAGAAAAACTGTCCCGCTCGATCATCCATTGATTGAAAGTGCCAGGATGGTGGGAACAAATTTTGGCGATTAAATCAAATTAGCGCGTAACTCACAAAAGTTTATTTCAAAATTGTCATTTTTCGAGTTTCAGTTGACGTGGAGGTGTTCAACTGATAAAGATATATTCCACTAGGAACTTGCGCAGAATTCCATTGAATTAAATATTCCCCGATACCCTGATTTGCATTAACCAATGTTTCTATTAATTGTCCATTTGAATTGAATATGGACAATGACACCATCGACTTTTCATAAAGCGCATAACGTATTGTTGTAGTTGAATTAAAAGGATTTGGGTAATTGGTTTTAAGAGAAAATGCTTTGGGAAATTGTGATTCTTCCAAAATTGTACTGATATTATGATTCATTAAATACTCGTTGATCCCATGGAGTAAAGCATTAGCAGTTGAATCATAATTCCCGGCATCATCACTATTCCAATCTTCATAGGTCAGTGCCATCACATCCGCCCCATGATTTGACCAAAACCAACTTTCAGGATATTGGGATGGTGTTCCCGATGTCCATGATACAAATGTATCCCAGGGACCAATCCCAGTAGAATAATATGAACCCACTCCTCCGATAAACTCTTGTTCTAATTGGCTATATTCAACTGAAGTTCCATTTTCATGATGGTACACAAAGTATCGCGGATTTCCATTATAGGCTGCATGCATGTTTAAAGCAATTCGAATAGGTTGGTCTGAGTTCATCAGATCAATAAACCGTTGCTTCAATGCCGTCGGTTCAGGTTCCATAGGTTCTGTGGACCAATTACTCTCAATATCAATTTCATTAGCGTTTTGCCTCGGATAGCCCAATTCAACACCGTCTGGATTATACATGGGCACTATATAGAATGTGCACTTTTTCCTCATTTCCTGCGAAAAGGGATCATCCAAAAGAAGTTGATTAATAAACTCATTCGCAACCCAGAATGATTGAATTTCATTTGGATGAGTTCGTACGTGCATATAAACAGTTTGCTTTGGATCATCTGATTGAATTGTATCGGTAAGGGTCAATTCCCATAGTGTACGATTCTGAACGCTGGCACCAATTGAATCAATTGTAACCCAGGGACTAGCATTCCATTCATCAAGTTGGACTAGTAGATCACCATAACTATATCCCCAATTGTTGCTTTCAACGAGAGAATTATCCTTCGAATGGATGATATTTAAGCTAATTAGGAAAACAAGTAGAGCTGTGTAATTGATTCTGAAATATTTCTTTTTCATGCCGTGATACTACCAGTATTATAATTAATACAACAAAGAATAATTGGATTACTGTTTTTACTTATCTGGTTAACCATCACAGACGCTATAAGCGTCAATGATGGTTATTTATGTAAAGCTGAACAGGGCTTCATCCTTTGGGAATTTTTAAATAAAATATATTTCCATTTGGTTCATTTTGTTTTACACCAACTTCACCTTTATGAGCTTCGGCAATTCGTTTGACAATTGCCAAGCCCAGGCCTTGACCCCGTTTCTCTACTTTACTCAACTGAACTCTTCTTTCAAATATATTGTCGTATTCTTCTATGGGAATTGTCTTACCAAAATCCTTTACATAAACCGTCACAACATCGTCCATGATTTCTTGTTCAATAACAATCCTATTTCCAATGTGAGCATATTTGATAGCGTTGCTAATATAATTCCTAAACACTTCACCTATAATTGAGTTCGCCTTAATCGTTAAAGCTTCTAATGGTTGGTATTCCACACTCATTCCATTACTATTCAGAAATGTTTTAAACTCATTGATAACCTGGCGTATCAATTTGGATAAATCCAGTTCTTCTTTTTCTATTTCTTCGTCTAACGCAACCTTTGATAGTATCGTTGCTTTTTCGATAACCTGCAATAAACTGTCGCTAGCACTTTTAATAAGTTGGAGTATTTCATCTTCAGGATTTTCCTCGATAGCCATTTCTGTCAATCCACTTATTGCACCGGCGGGATTCCTTAGGTCATGGCTCATGATATCCAGCAGGAGTTCTTTCATATTGTTAGTTTTTTCAAGTTCAGTGTTGATATTTCTATATTTTGCTTCGGAATCTTTTAAGGCTTTTTCTATTCTTAACTTTTCAGTTATATCGCGAATTAAGCCAATGAAACCGAAGACCTCTCCATCAGTATCCTTCAAATAATAAATACCAGTCTCGCCAGGGAATACATCTCCATTTTTCTTTTTATAATTAACAGTATAAAAGAAAGGAGTCAAATCAGCGACATGCTTTTTTATTGCGTTTCCGAGCTCTATAAATTGCTCCTCATTTTCGTAGATGTATAGAGTTGGTTTTCCAATGATATCATTCAGAGAATAACCAAATAATGAAGAGAAGGCAGGATTGTAGTTTATTATCTTTCTGTCAGTATTAGCAACAAGGATTGAATCGCGGATACCATTGAATAATCCCTTGTATTTTGTCTCACTTTCCCTCAATGAAACTTCAGTCAATATTCGTTTCGTCACATTGAGTAACGTCAGAATAAGTCCATCTACTACCCCGTACTTATCTTTAACAGGTATTAGACTCCAATCCCAATAGGTCACTGCCCGTTCAGGATT
>JABMOV010000027.1 GCA_013203145.1 Fidelibacterota bacterium | reverse complement strand
GGTAAAACAATTGAAGTATTAAATACTGATGCAGAAGGTCGGTTAATCCTTGCTGATGGATTAGCATATGCTAGTAAGCATTATGATCCTGAGTACATTTTGGATTTCGCGACGCTTACTGGAGCTGTATTAGTTGCCTTAGGGCATGTTGCTACAGGTATTATGGGTACAGACGAAGCATTAATCGAGAAAGTTAAAGCTTCATCAAAAATTACCGGAGAAAAAGTTTGGGAGTTTCCTCTGTGGGATGAGTTCTGCGAACATGTGAAATCAGATATTGCTGATGTGAAAAATACTGGTGCACCACGTCAGGCAGGGACAATTGCCGGCGGTGCTTTTCTAAAAGAATTTGTTGACGAAAATATCCCATGGGTACACTTTGATATTGCAGGTACTGCTTGGGGAGTTAAGGAAAAACCGTATACTCCGAAAAAAGGTGCCAGTGGTGAAGTTATACGTTTAGTCCTGGATATGCTTAACGTCTAATTAAAACTAGTTACTAATTAAAAGCCCTGAACAAATCCTGTTTGGGGCTTTGTATATTTAAGAGTAACCGTTAGGAATATAAATGGAATTACCTGATCGAAAAGAAGCACTAGAATTGTTTTTTGAGTATACAAAAACCGAATCGCTACGAAAACATGGTTTAGCTGTGGAACAAGTGTTGCGATCTTATGCGCGTAAAAATGGTGAAGATGAGGAATTGTGGGGTATTACAGGCTTATTGCACGATTTTGATTATGAGCAACATCCTACGGCAAACGAGCATCCTATGGTAGGAGTTTCCATATTAAGAGAGAAAGAGTATCCTGAAGCATGTTGTGAAGCGATTATGGGGCATGCTGCTTATACAGGAACACCTCGAAATTCACTTTTGTCCAAGGTATTATTTGCATCGGATGAATTAACAGGGTTTATTTTTGCAGTAACATACGTTCGTCCTTCAAAATCAATTCATGATGTGAAAGTAAAATCCGTTACAAAGAAATTAAAAACATCAAGTTTTGCTGCCAAAGTAAGCCGAGAAGATATTGCTCTAGGAATCGAAGAGCTTGGAGTTGAAAGAGCTGAACATATTCAATTTGTTATTGATGCCTTAAAAGAAAAAGCCAGTGAATTAGGTTTGGCTGGCGAAGAGAATTAATCCATGGAAATTATTATTGGTATTATCATTTTTGTTATGGGTGCAGTTTTTGGTGTTCTATCCTATAATTTTATAAAACAATCCCAGAAGAAAAGTGACATAGAAATACAAAATGAATTGGAATTGGCTTTTGGTAAAGTTTCCAAGGATGCCTTAAATGAAAATATTCAAACATTTTTAACTTTGGCAGAAGATCAATTTAAAAAACTGACATCCACTTCAGATGCACAATTAGATGAAAAGAAAAAGCTCATTGATGCATCCGTGCGCGATATGAGAAAATCTCTGGAAAATCTGACTCAGGAAACATCGGCTCTAAAAGGGCATATGAAGGAATCACGGGAAGGAATTACACAACTCACTGATACAACAAGTAAACTTCGACAGATTTTATCTAGCAGCCAGGCTCGCGGTCAATGGGGTGAGCGAATGGTTGAAGACATATTGAATTTTATTGGTCTTGTTGAAGGCGTTAATTATGTAAAACAGGTACAAGAGGGCACAGGAAGACCAGATTATACATTCAAACTACCCAAGGGAAAACGAATCAACATGGATGTAAAATTCCCGTTGAGCCATTATGAAAAATATATCATTGAGTCAAATGATGAGATTCGTGATCGTGAGAAAAAATCATTTATTCAAGATGTGAAAACTCACATTAAAGATGTATCCAAAAGAGATTATATAAACCCTGCGGATGGAACTGTTAATTATGTCCTTCTCTTTATACCGAACGAAAGTATCTATTCTTTTCTTAATAAGGAAGATCCTGAGCTAATTGATTTCTCCTTATCACGAAAAATTGTATTATGCTCACCGTTGACACTTTATGCAGTTTTATCATTGATTAGACAATCCGTTGATAATTTTGCTCTGGAAACCAAAGCGGCTGATATGCAACGATTGGTCCAATCTTTTAAGGAACAATGGAGCAAGTATACGAGTAAGGTAGAAACAATGGGGAAATCACTGCAAGTTGTGCAAAACCATTATGCAGAATTGATTGGACCGCGACATAATCAATTGCAAAAACCCGTCGATCAAATCACAGAATTAGAATTAACTCAAGATATAAAAACGATATCAGGAGAATCAGAATGAAAAATATTTTATTAATAAGTTTTTCAATTTTACTAATCTTTGCTTGTGTGGGACCTGAAGATTTAAACGACGGGTTGGTTGATAATATTCCTACAGTTGTGAATACAAATGAAGCATTTACTTTTGCATTGAAAGCAGACAATTATACTTTTAATGAATCGTACAGTTTATCGTTCAGTGTAATTGATTCATCATCTTTTATTAGCACCACATTGCTAATAACTGGTGCCGGCAATTCTGATTCGCTTTCTATTACGTTTTATGGTGAAAATAATGTGGAGTTATGGCCAATTAATTGGGGTGGAAATATGGTTTATGTTTCAAGGGATTCAACCGCTTTGTTTAATCCTAAATCTGTACAGTTCAAAGGGGAGGATTATACTGGCGAAATTCAGTGCGTGCTTGCAGTCGATAAATAACTCGACAACTATAATTAATTGATCAAGTCATATGTGCATTAACTGGAGAAAAAACCATGAAAATTAAAAGTATTATTCCCATTTTTACTTTCGCTGTCATATCTTTGTTATTTGCAGGTGAAACGGTAACTGAAACTCGTGACGTGAGTGGCTACGATTGGGTTGTTTTGGACGGATCAGGTGACGTTACAGTCATCCAAGGAAAAGAAGAAAAAGTAATTGTTAAGGCTGATAAAGATATCATTAATCGAGTTGTAACTGAGGTTGATGGAAATAAACTTCATCTAGGTTTAAAAACTGAGTGGAATTGGCATCCAAAATCAATGTCCACAATCCATTATACGGTCTACATAAAGAATGTGGCTGGTTTATCAGTTCACGGGTCTGGCGATGTTAATGCTGATAAAATTGCCAGTGATGATATGAATGCACACATTAGCGGATCAGGTGAAATATCAATAGAATACCTAAAGTGTGATGACCTCGATGTTTCAATTAATGGTTCCGGTGAATGTGAAGTTGGTGGTAAAACTAATCGCCAAAATATCCACATCTCAGGATCAGGTGATTATACTGCTAAACAATTTGCTTCGAAAATGGCTGAAGTACATATTAGTGGTTCGGGTGACGTTATATTACAGGTCGAAGATGAATTGGAAGTATTTATCTCTGGTAGTGGAGATGTTGTTTATTATGGCTCACCAGATGTATCTGAACATGTTTCTGGGTCAGGAGATGTCACTGGGAAGGGTGCAGCATCACATTAATCGTTTTCCCATGCAGGACATAAAAAATCCTTATAATCGCAATTTTTACAAGTATAGTCACTGGGATTTTGCGGAAACTTATGATTTCGAATTCCTTGTGCAGCATTATATACTGTTTCTAGGTGTTTATCTAGCTCTGCATCAGTGAATTTGTGCGGATTATACAATTCAGCTAAATCCTTTAAGTAGAGCAGCTGAGCATTTCCAGGTTTCCCAGCTAAGCCCGTTATAGCACCTCTATTAATTGCTTCAATATATAATGCTAATTGAAGGCTTTGTTTTGTTGTGTCATTTGCCGGTTTATTACTTGTTTTATAATCTATAACGCATAGTGTATCGCCTGATTTATCGATACGATCGATTTTGCCCTTAATCTGAATATTTGCATCATCGAGACTGAAAGAAAAATCGACTTCGCCTGCTAAAAATGTAGTGGAGAGTTTTGGCAGATATGCCCAATATTCCTCAATTATTTCCTGAGCCTGCTTGTAGAATTCTTCTTCACGTAATTTGTATTCAAAGGCATCTGAGTTCCAGAATTTTTCGAGTAGGTTATAAAGCATGTCTTTAGATTGGTTTTCACTATTTTTATGAAATTCATTTAAAATTTGATGCATGATGGTACCGAATGACATCTGTGCATTACTTTTCTTTTGTGGTATACGGTCGATTTTACTTAAACGATATTTATATGGGCATTGTCGATATTCTTCCACCGCAGAGGCTGATAAAGTTATTGAGTCAAAATTGGAAATATTATCCACATCTGACAATTGAGCATTTAAATAGGAATAGGGGTTCTCATCTACGATTTTACCGTCCTTTTCAATCTGCTTTATTCCATTTAGCAAAGAAGTGGCGTTATCCCAATTATTCAAACCGATTTCCCGGGTTAGTTCGGCCAATAGAAATTGTTTTGTGTCCATTTGAGATGTATTCATTAACTCATCCTCATTACGGTTAACATGATATTGCACTATGAGATTATCATCTGAAGATTCTAACTCTTTCATAAATCGAGATAAACGTTTATTATGTGCACAGATAAATAGGAGTTCTTTTGTTCTAGTCAGAGCGACATAAAAAATACGTCTTTCTTCATTAATCTGTTCCAGTCTTGGATCATAACCAGACTCCGGTGACCATTTAAACCAAGGCTCGGGAAGTGTATTCACAAAAATGTCAGGCCTAAAATTCAGAGGAAAACTAGCCGATTGCAGATATGGTAGGAATACAATGGGAAATTCCAAACCTTTGCTTTTGTGTACAGTCATAAGCTGAACCCCATAACCATTACTGTTCGATTCGGGTTCAATCGCTGAGTTATTTACATGTCCAAACAACAAATCAAAATATAGGAGCCAATCCTTGTATTGTGCATCAGGATATGAAGTACGAAATTGACTGGCCTGAATTAAAATGTGACCAATATTCCGTAAAGCTAATCGATCCTTGTAACGGTAATATTTTCTGGATTCTTTAAGAATATCGGTAGCTTCAAGAATATTCCATACCATCTCATGGGGATGTACATTTTGGTTCAGTTTTCTAATCAACTCTTGGATAGTTGAGATTAACTTCTCTAATTGTGGATTCTCTATTTCCAATAGATCGAAATCAGATATTGCTTTAAAATCTAGTGTGAGCGTGCGATTATTTAAAATGTCAGTATAGGTCTTAACCAGAAATGACCAAGCTATTGGAAATTTTGCGGAATCTACCAAAACAAGCTGCCAGGCTGTAAAGAGCTTGATTTCTGGAATTCCACTAAACTTATCGCGAAAAACCTGAACAGGAATTTCATTATACTCAAAGAATTTTGCCGCTTTATTTACGTGCTTTGTTGTTCGACATAAGATTGCAATATCCTCATACGAATAGCCTGATTTAATGAATTGGACAATCTGGTATTTCATCTCAATCAAATACTCTTCGGAATTCCCAATCAACCAAGTAGGTTTTTGACCCAAATGATCGGGTTGAAAAGCCTTTAATTGTTTTTTAGTACGTTCTGGATCATTAGAAATACTCGAATTTGCCAAATCTAAAATTGACTGTGTTGATCGAAAGTTTGTTTCTAATGCTACTTCTTTGAATTGAGGATGATTTCTGTATTTATTCCTAAAGTCATGAATATTATAATAATTAGCGCCTCGAAAACTGTAAATACACTGATCTTCATCGCCGACGACAGTTAAACTGGGATTCGGTTTTACGATGTGATTTACTATTTTATTTAATGCGTAGTTATTGTCTTGAAATTCATCAACAATGATATGTTTATACTTTTCTCGGACTTGTTGTAATACAGTGGGGTCTTTTAAACTTTCCCAACATTGCTGGATCATATCTCCATAGTCCACAACATTTGATTCGTGTTTCCAGGTTTGGAAAATTGTATATACATCAATTAAATCGCGAAGTTGTTTTAACGCCTCGTCAGGATCAGCCTTTGGCGATAGTCCCGGAAATATTTTATGAACTGAGTCGACTGTAAAATTTGATTTATCAATCAATAGTGATAGTTCAGAAGGAGAAATAAGTTCATCACGCACTCTGTTAAAAAAGGGTATAAATGCATTTTCAATGGCATCCCTGGGATGTAACCTGAATTGGCGAGATCTTAGAAAAGTCAGCTCATTGATTCGATTTAGAATCATAAAAGCGATATCATGCCGTTCCATCAGCGATGTTTTATGATTTTCAGGATTCACATAGTTTTGGACAATATTATAGCAAAAAGAATGAAATGTTGATATGGTTATGTGCTTACTGTTCGGAATATCTAAATCTGATATTCGTGTAATTAATTCATTTGTAGCCTTTTCAGTAAACGTGAGAATGAGGATATTTTCAGGATTCATCTGCTTCGTTATCACTTGATAACGTATGCGATGCAACAAAGTCGCCGTTTTACCGGTTCCAGCGCCAGCAATAATCAGTAATGGTCCTGGAGGGTGTGTTATTGCAGTCTGTTGTTCTTGTACAGGATGAAAGTCGGGATAGCGATAGCTCATATAAAAATTTAGGTTTTCCTGACTATTCAACCCTATCATTAATCTAAAAGAAATACTTCTATTAAAAGATTTTTAACCTTTACTAATATCAGTGGTCTAAAAGGGCAAATTGATGAGAACCGATGCAGAACTTATTCAACAATATCAAGAAGGACAAAACGCCGCATTCGACGAATTGGCGAAAAGGTACCTACAAGATATTTTTCGTTTTTTCAACGCTATGGTTCAAAATGAAGAAGATGCAGAAGACCTTACACAGACAACATTATTCAAATTATATAAAGGATTGCACCAGTTTAGGTTTCAGGCAGAATTCAAAACATATTTATACAAAATTAATACAAATGTGGTCAGAAACTATCTTCGCAAAAAGAAAATCAGATCAATATTTTCGTTTGAAGAACCAAATGAAAACCTGGTATTGGAAAGTAATGATAAAGAACATGAATTTGACAAAGATGATTTATGGCGGAATATTAATTCCTTGCCCCATAAACAAAAGATGGTTGTCATAATGCGTTTATCCCAACAATTACCTTTTAAAGATATTGGTGAGATTTTGGGAATAAACACAGGTACTGCTAAGGTGAATTACCATTACGGAATCAAATCCTTGCAAGGATCAATGAAAGAACTAGTATGAATATTGAAAAACATTTAGAATCAATTTTCGATTCAAATAATGAAATAAACCCTGATGAACTAATGGGTAGGTTTCATCGTCAACGAATAAAAAGAAATCGGCACAAGCATCAACTTATGAATGGAATGGCTGCTACCGTAATTATATTATTTGTTGGTGTTTTTTCCGTGAATCTTTTCAATGGTCACAATACACCGATCGTTATTGAAAACTACTCTGAAACCATGGATGATGCCTATACAGATGAAATGGTTGAAGAATTTGCCCTATATCTCGTGGATGAAAGTGAAGATATTTGGGAAACATTAGAATTTTTCAAATGAAATCGGTTATGAACCGGTAAGCAATCTTATGAGTGGAGGAAGCTGATGAAAATAAATATGCTAATCATGCTATTATTATGTGGGATCATAATAGCGCAACCAAGGGGACCAATGGGTGGAGGATTTCACGCTGGTGAACGTTCAATGCTTGTCCCAACTATGGGAAACCATCCTGCGATGTTTCAGGGTAAACAAATGCATCCTGGACGCGGACAAAATCGTGAAAAAGTAGCTATGATGATGATGTGGAGGATGACTGAGGAATTATCTCTAACAGAAGATCAAGCAGCGGTTCTTTTCCCGCGGCTAAACAAACATCGTGAAGAAATGGAACAGATTGACAATGAACTGAAAGAGATTTCAGATGAGATTCGAAAAAAGGTTAACAAAGATCAAACTATCACGGATAAGTATTTTGAGGAATCACTAAAGAAAATCAACGAATTAGAACATAAACGTGTAGATGCACGAAACACTTTCATAAAAAGTATGCAAGGTACTTTATCAAATGAACAAGTAATAAAACTCTCAACTTTGGACAGACAGTTTAAGCGTGAGATTCGCCAAAAAATGCAAGAGGGTAGACAAAAAGGTCAAAAAGGTGGAAACGAATTATGAAAATATTTAACTATGCTTTGATTGGACTAGGATTATTTCTCATTGGATGTGATACCACATCAACCAATGAAACTACTGACGTACAGAATGAATTAAGTGTACTTTTGGACAACGATGAGCTTATTGCTTTTGTTGGTTTTGAAGATGATGGAACACCTGATTTAGATTATACGTCTGGTATCGAAGAAGATGGTGGTTTTGGAAGAATTATGGCTGATACTCTTTGGCCAAACAACGATGATTATCGGATTCGACTTGGAAGAACAAAAGATAGTCTAAGTCGTGAAGTTCAATGGGATATCGACGAAGACAATGGTATTGCCTTTGCACATATTACACGAACTGTATTTGGGAAATTGCGAATAATTGCGATTGACTCTAATCATGCAGTCGTAGATTCGTTTGTCAAACCATTTGAAAGTCTTTTTAATCAAAGTGTTCGATTTATTCAAAATGATGATGAGAATGGTCGACCATGGATTGTAGACGCTTTTACAATTGGTAATGGCAAAATGGGCGATAAGGTAAGCATTCAACAGTTTGCTGTTTATCAACCTGATAGCGCAAATCCTCTATATTCATTTAATACAAATGATTTAGGGAATGTGTATATATCCAGAGATTCTATTCCATCGTTTACATTCAGAACTCCCGTCCGATTTGAGGTGTCAGTCTCAAATACAGGCCCTGAGTTTCCCTATAGGAGCGGTGAAGCTGTATTGTTGAAATATGGTAGAAGCAGACACGAAGGCGGGAGAAGCAAATTCTCTGATAGCGGGACTGGGTTTGATGCCATAGCAAATGATAATATATTTACAAATGTCTGGCGAATTCATGGACCAGGGCAAGGGCATCAACGTAGAGTATTTATGGCCTGGTTTGAAGTAATTGACTTTGGAACTCTATATGCAGAAGATGAGGCTGTGCACTCAGAAATGTGGCGAATACCATATCGATCTGTTAGACCGTAAAGTTTTCTTCGTAAAGGGCTGATTTAATCAGCCCTTTTTTTATTTTATATCTTCAATAATTTTGATATCTAATAATTGATCATTTATGGAGAAGTAATGTCAAACAAAGTATATAATTTTAGTGCGGGTCCAGCAGTGTTACCAAAAATTGTAACACAACAATTGTCAGAAGCAGCTATTAATTATAATGATCATGGTTTGAGTATTCTTGAAATGAGCCATCGTTCAAAACCAATCTCTTCCATGGTTGAAGAAACAACTGAACTTGTTAAAGAAATATTAAACGTTCCTGAAAACTATGATATTTGTTGGTTACAAGGTGGAGCTTCTACCCAATTTTCTATGATTCCAATGAATTTTATATCAAAAACAGACACAGTGGATTATGCTGATACAGGTGCATGGTCTGCCAAAGCTATAAAAGAAGCGCAACGTTTTGGTCATGTGAATATTACATCTTCTTCAAAGGATTCTGTTTATTCTTATATACCGAAAGAGATTCAGCAAGATAGCAGTAGTAAATATTTACATATCACTAGTAATAACACGATATACGGAACGCAGTATAAAGTATTTCCTAATCTCATAAATCCAAATGGGTTTCTTATTGCTGATATGTCATCTGATATTTTCAGCCGAATAATTGATGTGAATAAATTTGGTATTATTTATGCTGGTGCCCAAAAAAATATGGGACCCGCAGGTGTAACAATGGTGATCATCAGGCATGATTTACTTGACAGAATAAATGATAATATTCCTTCAATGTTTGATTATCGTATTCATGTATCAAAGGGATCAATGTTTAACACACCACCCGTTTATGCAATATATGCAGTAAATCGTACATTGCATTGGTTAAAGGATATGGGCGGATTGAGTGTGATCGAGGAGAAAAATATTAGAAAATCTGATTTACTCTATAATGAAATTGAAAGCAATTTATGTTTTAAGAGTTCCGTAGCACCTGAAGATAGATCAACGATGAATGTCCCATTTTTATTTGATGGTACGGGAGATGACGCTCACTTTTTAAGCTATTGTGAAGATTGTGGATTATTGACATTAAAAGGACATCGTTCGGTTGGCGGTTTTCGCGCATCAATTTATAACGCAATGCCTGAAGAAGGGATAAAAGCATTAATTAACGCAATGCAATCCTATGAAAAAGGGAAATATGTAAAATAAGAAAAGGGGTCACGTGGACCCCTTTTCCTTAAAAAATGAACTTACTGTTTAAAGATCTTTTAAATCTTTAAGCAATTGTTGCAGCATTTGTTTAGCGTCGCCAAATACCATAATAGAATTATCAAATCCGAATAATTCATTGGCAATACCTGCAAAACCAGGATTCATTGTACGTTTGTTGATAAGTACTGTTTTTGATTTATCAACATCAATAATTGGCATACCGTAAATGGGACTGGATTTATCATGACGAGCTGCAGGATTTACAACATCGTTGGCCCCAAGAATTATTGACACGTCACAATCTTCGAATTCGGAATTAATTTGATCCAAATCCAATAATTGGTCATAGGGAATGTTTGCTTCAGCAAGTAAGACGTTCATATGACCAGGCATACGACCAGCAACAGGGTGGATACCATAAAGAACTTTTTTGCCTTTACTTTGCAGATAATCAGCGACTTCACGAACAGCGTGCTGTGCTTGTGCAACTGCTAATCCATAACCTGGAACGATAATGATCTTTTCAGCTGCATCCAGAATCATCGCCGCTTCTTCGGTTGAATAACTTTTAATATTCATTTGCTGCTGCGTACCACTAGCGCCTTCTTGAACTAAACCAACTGCACCAAATATTACATTCGCTAATGATCTGTTCATGCCTTTACACATGATGTTGGTCAAAATAATTCCAGAAGCACCAACTAGTGATCCGGCGATGATTAATCCATTGTTCATAAGAACGAATCCAGTAGCTGCAGCTGCAACACCTGAGTAAGAATTCAGTAAAGATATGACAACAGGCATATCAGCACCACCAATTGGAAGGACCAGGGTTATTCCAATGATAGCAGATAAAACGACTACACCAATGAAAAACGTAATCATATTTACTGGATCAATAACCATCATAACTGCCAAACCAACTAAAGCAATTGCTATTAAGGCATTTAGTACTTTTTGTCCGGTAAAGACAATTGGTTGACCAGAGATAAATCCTTGCAGTTTTCCGAAGGCAATAAAGCTACCGGTAAATGTGAGTGTACCAACAAAAATACTGAAGGCAACAACTGCGCTATAAAATGTAGGATGTATCTCTATTCCGCTAACCAGAATCGGCGAACCGTTGATTAGATTTTGAATATTGCTTAGAAGGTCGGCAGCTGCTACTAAAGCACTGGCACCACCACCAAATCCATTGAAAATTGCTACCATTTGAGGCATTTGAGTCATTTGCACTTTTATTGCAAACAACGCACCTATAATGGATCCAATTATCATTCCAATGGCAATAAGTTTCCAATCAATACCACCATAGGCAATTAGTGTAGCAACAATTGCAATAAGCATACCGACACTGGCAAGCGTATTACCACCGCGTGCGGTTTTTGGGTGACTGAGCTTTTTTAGTCCAAGGATAAACAGGACAGCCGCAACCACATAGAATATATTTGCGTAAATCATTATTCCATCTCCTATTTACGTTTGAACATTTTTAACATGCGGTCAGTGACTAAAAATCCACCAACAACATTGATAGTGGCAAATACAACCGCAATCACACCAAGATATGATCCTGTTTCACCGCCAACTTTTGTGGCAATAATTGCACCAACTACGGCAATCCCTGATATGGCATTTGAACCAGACATGAGAGGTGTATGTAATGTAGGTGGTACTTTTGTAATGATTTCGAATCCGACGAAAATCGCCAGAATGAACACTGTAAGAATATTTATCATTTCCATTGCAAGCCTCTTAATTCTGTATTGCTTGTTTGGTCATTTCATTGGTGATTTCGCCATTGTGAGCGAACATTGCACCAGAAATTATTTCATCTTCCATGTCCAGATTTAATTCACCATCTTTTACCATATATGTTAAAAAGCTGGTGATATTCTTTGCATAAAGCTGGCTAGCATGGACAGGCATAGTACCTGGTATATTCAAAGATCCATCAATAATGATATCATTGGATGTGATTATGACTTTACCCGGTTCTGTGTTTTCGCAATTTCCGCCATTTTCAGATGCAAGATCCATAATAACCGATCCGGCATGCATGACCTCTACCACATCCTTAGGAATAAGAATAGGAGCAGGTCTGCCTGGTATCAATGCGGTTGTAATTACAAGGTCAGATTTTGCGATATGCTCTTTAATAAGCGCTTGTTGTTTTATCTTGTAATCATCAGAAGTTTCTTTGGCGTATCCACCTTGACCAACACCATCAGATGAATCGGTTTCGGTTTCGACTTGGACAAATTTTGCTCCAAGACTTTCTACCTGTTCTTTTACAACAGGTCGCACATCAAATGCTGAAACTTGAGCACCAAGACGCTTTGCAGTAGCAATAGCTTGTAATCCTGCAACGCCTGCTCCAAGAATTAGGACTTTAGCAGGAGGGATAGTCCCGGCGGCAGTCATGAGCAACGGCATAAATTTCCCTAAATGCGAAGCACCGAGTAAAACGGATTTATATCCTGCGATATTGCTTTGAGAACTCAGGGAATCCATTTTTTGAGCTAAGGTTGTACGAGGAATAAGATGCATTGAGAAACCGGTAGCTTTTTTGGCTAATAGCTTTTGAACGCTATCGATTTCTTTCGTTGTTTGAAAAAATGAAATAAACGTAGCGCCATCTTTCATCAATTCAACTTCATGTGATCCAACTGTTTCGTTTGTCACCGGATGGTTGACCTTTAAAACTATATCAGCATTGGACCAAAGTTGTTTTGTATCCGGTTCGATGGTTGCACCGGCTTCTTCATATTCTTTATCGGAGAAGAAGGATCCTTTCCCTGCGCCAGCTTCTACCTGTACTGTTAATCCTGCTTTGATCAGTTCTTTAACAGTGGCAGGTGTGGCAGCGACACGGGACTCATTGAGAATAATCTCTTTAGGTATTGCGACTATCATGAGGAGTCTCCTTAAAATTGCATTCAAGTTGTGAGGAATTCGTTCCTTTTTAATAAAAATCCAGTGCAAAAATTACACAAAAACAACCACCAATCATGATAAAAAAAGACTAATTACTCTTATTCTCTTTTTATCGGTTTACAACCAATATATAATCACTTTTTAAGCGCGAACTTTTTAGCGGAAAATCTAATATTTTACGATATCAGCAGTTTCTATCGCTTTGGTCACAAGCTCATCAATATTCAAAATCGCCTCTTGACGTTCAATATCAATAAGTTTTGCTTTAGTGGCAGGATGTGCTGGCACGAATAATGTGCAACAATCCTGATGAGGTTCGATAGAAATATCATATGTACCAATTCTACGAGCAACTTCAATAATCTCTTGTTTATCAAATCCAATAACGGGTCGAAGGATCGGAAATTCAGCCACAGGGTCAACAACAGCAATATTCTCCAACGTCTGAGATGCAACTTGTCCAATGGCTTCTCCAGTAATAATGGCTTTAGCGTGCGATAGTTCTGCAATCTTATTGGTAATTCGTACCATAAATCGACGATAGAGTAAAACAAAATATTTCGGATCACAATTTGCATAGATTTCATTTTGGACAGGAGCAAATTCAATAAGGTATAATGTTGCCAGAGGTTGGAATTTTCTCAGGATTTCAACTGTTTGTTTTACTTTTTCTATAGATGCCGGTGAAACGTGAGGGACAGAATGAAAATGGACAAATATTGCTCTGGTACCTCGTTTCATCGCATAAAAAGCAGCAACGGGAGAATCAATTCCTCCAGAAAGCATCACAGCTACAGCACCACCGCTGCCAATAGGTAAACCACCGATCCCTGAGAATCTTTTCAGGTAAATAAAACAATAGTTATAAAAAAGGTCAATGTAGCATGTGAGATCAGGATTTGTAAGATCGACACGTTTTCCATAGGTCTCATTTAATCGAGCGCCAATTGTATTGTGAATGTGCTGTTTTGCATGTTCAAAATTGGAATATGTTTTACGTGCCGCAACCCTGAATGAATCAAAATTTTCATCTTTAAATGCCTGAATTGCTTCTTGGATCATATTGTCAAAATCAGGATCAATTGATTGAACAGGAGCAAACCATGCGATTCCTGGTATATTCTGAAGAATTTCGGTCAACTGTACAATATTTTGTTTTCCAACTTCTGACAGGTGTAACAAAAATCGACCTTGTAGTCGTTCAATTTTAGAAAATGTTCCGGGTGAAAATGTTTTTATCTGAAGTTTTATGTTATCTCTTAGCTTTCGTTCAAAATATGAGCGATTTTGACCTTTGAGACCAATTTCAGCATAATGGCATAAAATATGTGTAGGATGAATCATTTTATTTGTATTCGTATTTATTAGTGCTGATCATAGTGTCCACCAATGGCAAGAATGTGGATAGAATATTTATCGAATGTATAAATTATACGATCGCCCTTTGATATTCTTCTGGACCACAATCCTGTTAATTTATGTTTCAGTTTTTCCGGCTTTCCTATTCCTGATGAGGGATCGTTGCGAAGCATTTCTTTTAATATCTTACATAAATTGCGATGAAGAATCTTATCCTTTGTGCGAAGTTCTTCATATTTCTCCCAGGTATTTCCTTCAAATACCAGTGATCTCATTGAGTTCATCCTCTGTGGCTAAGTGGCCGGAATTTGTTCTATATGACTCCAATGATTCGGCGATTTGATTCATCAGCGAGTTATTTTGCAAAACATATATTGTTTCTTGCTCTCTGTCCCAGTCCTCGGCACTTACAACGATGAAATCCTCATTGCCACGGCGATGAACCAAAACCGGCTCATGGTTTGAGACAGCACTATCAACAAATGTTTTTATTTTGGCACGAAATTGATTTACGGATATTTTAAGCATGATATTCTCTTGTTATGTACTGAATAGCTGTACACAATATACAGGTTAAGCAAGATTTTCAAAAGAGGTTATCTATAATAAAACTTGCTATTTTTGCAGATAAAATTAACCGTACAATGGAAGAATATCCTTATTTAAACAAACTAAAAAACATTCCAACTAAACCGGGAGTTTATATTTTCCGTGATGAGGTTGGAAAAATACTCTATATCGGTAAGGCAAAAAATCTGCGAAATCGGGTACGATCCTATTTTCAGAAGAATAAATATCAAACTCCTAAAAATCAGTCGCTTATTGCACGAATTATCGATTTAGAGTGGATAGTTGTTGGGAGTGAAGTTGAAGCTTTGTTGACAGAAGCCAATCTAATTCGCAAACACAAGCCCAAGTACAATATTAGTCTCAAAGATGATAAATCTTTTCCGTATATCCGGATTACGAATGAACCATTTCCGCAGGTATTCTTAACACGAAATATCATAAAAGATGGATCAAAATATTTTGGTCCATATACAAATGTTGTTTTGTTGCGACAAACCCTCAAGGCGATTCACAAAGTATTTCCTATCCGCAGTTGCAGTTATGTAATCAACGACAATGTGATTGAATCAGGTAAAGTAAAAATATGCTTGGATTATCATATAAAAAAATGTGGAGGTCCCTGCGAAGGATTCGTTTCAGAAAATGATTACAAAAGTATGATTAAGCAGGTAAATCAGTTTTTGCAGGGCGATACAAAAGAGACGCAACAAAGCCTCACTTCTGATATGGTACAGGCATCACAAGATATGCGTTTTGAAGATGCAGCTATTATTCGAGATCAGTTAACTGCCATTCGCGATTACAAAGAACGGCAAATGAAAGTTGCTAACGATTTCGAGGATCGCGACGTATTCGCATTGGCACAAGAAGATGATATTGGTGTCATGGCAATTGTTCGAATTCGTCAGGGTCGCATTTTTAGCCGTGAAAAAATATCCCTCCAAGGATTGGACGAGCAGAAGGGTGCAACCCTTCGATCAACTATTCTTCAATTTTATCTGGATGGGGATTTTATTCCCAAACACATTCTTATGCCATTTGAACCTGATGAAAAAGATGAAATAATTGAATTTCTAAAAAATAAACGTGGCGGAGCGATTAAAATTCTAGTACCGCAACGAGGCGAAAAAGCGCGAGAAATTAGGATTGCCTATCAAAATGCCAAACTGTTGTTAGGGGAATGGCTTTTAAATCGTATTAAGCGCAGGGATGCGGTTTCTGGCAGCGTGAAACAATTGCAGGATGATCTCAATATGGAAGCGCCCCCACGTCGAATCGAAGCGTTTGATATATCCCATTTAGGGGGAACGAATACAGTGGCATCCATGGTATGTTTTATGGATGGTAAGCCACGTAAGAAGGAATATCGAAAGTTCAATATTAAAACAGTAGATGGGATCGATGATTTCGCTTCCATGCGTGAAGTAGTTTATCGAAGATATAAACGTGTCCAGGATGAAGAGAAGCCTCTGCCTGACTTAATTCTCATCGATGGTGGAAAAGGACAATTGTCCATGGCGGTTTCTGCATTGCGTGAATTGGGATTGGATTACATTACTATTATTGGATTGGCAAAACGACTTGAAGAAGTATTTATGCCTGGTAATAGTGATCCACAATCAATTGCAAAACAATCCTCAGGACTGAAGTTGCTTCAACAAGTTCGTGATGAAGCCCATCGGTTTGCTATCACCTTTCAGAGAGAAAAACGATCGAAAGATATGACCCGATCGGTTTTCAGTCATATTAAGGGAATGGGGCAAGCTCGAATAAAAAAACTGTTTGAAGAATTTAGAAGCATTGACGAAATCGCAGCTTCATCTGTAGAAATAATTCGCGAAAAGACCGTATTCCCAAATGAGATATGTATTCAAATTATCAAGATTGCGCAAGAGTACGATGAGGTTAAGTCCAATACAAAGGTGCCCAAATAACTCTGTCATTCTGAATGAAGTGAAGAATCTACTTTATATGCTTGAATTAATAACAAACTCGATTTCTCACGCATTCCTACAGCATGGTTCGAAATAACGATTTTGTTTGAAATGAAACAACACTACTGCGATCACGAGACTATTATTTCGAGATTACTTTGTCGTTACACTCCGCCTAATGACATAAATATTCACTGTCATTGCTTCTCCCGATTCATCGGGAGAAGCAATCTTATAATTACCCAATGCATGATTACCTCTTAGTAACTACAATAATTAAATACATTGGAACATTCTCAATTAAAAGTGTAAAATAGGTCACATGCTGAGAAAACTCACATCCATTTTCATGTTAATATTTATGGTCGGAATTGCATTTGCACCATTTATACAAAACAATACATCAACCTGTTGTGATTCACTAATGGATCAATGTTGCTGTCTTGCTATTGGAGAAACATGCGAAATGGAAATGACGAATTGCGAATTACCAATCGTACTCCCCATTGTATCAGCTCCACTT
Organism: Fidelibacterota bacterium; assembly: GCA_013203145.1. GTDB lineage: Bacteria > Fidelibacterota > Marinisomatia > Marinisomatales > JABMOV01 > JABMOV01. Next base: position 20,611 of record JABMOV010000027.1, on the reverse strand, counting down.
AATCATGTTTCTGTTGAAAAAGAGCTAATTATATCAGTAATGAGCGAAAGTGCTATTTCAATAAACACGATTGTTGAATCCTTTGTTTATAGATACAGGGACATCCCTGATCATCCCCCTGCCTTTATTAGTCCTCTTCTGATCTAAATCCAATCTGCTTGTCGCAGGACAATTCCTGTACGTATTAATATATCATCTTATCTAAAATACACGATGGTATTGACCTAACCTATCACCCTTATGGAGGGGTTTATGAAAAGCAGAATTAAAGAATATTTATCTCAATCAAATAAAACCTGGATTTATATCCTAATCGCCTTTTTGATCGGTGTTATGATACCATGGAATTCAGAAACATCAGATTCGGTAACAGAGAATAATGAACATTCTAAATCGCAGGTATGGACATGCTCCATGCACCCGAATGTGCAATTGCCAGAACCGGGTCAATGTCCCATTTGTTATATGGATCTCATTCCATTAACTACATCTGGGGAAGAATCTGATATTGATCTTACTATGACAGAAGCCGCTATGAAAATTGCTGAAATACAAACAACAAAGATCATGACGGGCAAAGCCATAAAAGAAGTCACCCTTTCAGGTAAGGTTGAGTACGATGAAACACAGATAAAAACGATATCGGCATGGGTTCCAGGCCGTTTAGAGCATCTTTATGTGGATTATACAGGCATAGTAGTTAAAAAAGGTGATCATCTTGTAGATATCTATAGTCCGGATCTTATAAATGCACAGGAAGAATTACTTCAGGCAATTCAAATATTTCAAAAAAATAGTGATAGCGAATTCTCAAAACTTGCTATCGATGGCTCACGAAAAAAGCTGAAACGAATGGGATTAACTGACGAACAAATTCAAGCCATTGAAGATAAAGGTGAGTCCACGGATAATTTTACAATCACAAGTCCCATTGCTGGAGTAGTTATTCATAAAAATGCAACGGTGGGTAATTATGTTAACACTGGAGCAAAAATTTATACAATTGCCAATCTCAATCGTGTCTGGATTACACTGGATGTTTATGAATCTGATTTAGGTTGGGTAAAATTTGGGAATGCTGTTACATTCACCGTAAATGCGCTACCGGGTGAAACCTTTGAAGGAAGAGTTGCATTTGTTGATCCCGTACTGGATGACATGACTAGAACAGCACGCGTTCGCATCAATGTGGAAAATACGGATATGAAGCTAAAACCTGGAATGTTTGCGCAAGCTACCATCCAATCGCAATTGGATGTACATGGACATGTAATTAATCCGTGGCTGGAGGGGAAATGGGTAAGTCCTATGCACCCAGAAGTCGTAAAAGATCATCCGGGTCAATGCGATGTGTGTGGCATGGATTTAGTCCGTGCTGAAGATTTGGGAATAACACAATCTTCTTCGAAAGAAAATCCCATTTTAGTTCCCGCAAGCTCTGTCTTACTTACAGGGAAACGTGCCCTTGTTTATATAAAGAAGCCAGGTACAGACAAATTGGTATTTCAAAGTAGAGAAGTTGAATTGGGACCTCGCGTAGGCGATCAATATATTGTATTTGACGGCTTGGAGGAAGGTGAGGAAGTTGTCACCCATGGCAATTTCAAGATTGACAGTGCCATGCAGATTGCAGCAAAACCCAGCATGATGAATCCTGAAGGAGGAGTTTCATCCACAGGGCATGAAGGTCATGGCATGCAACCTACGAAGAAAATAACAAATAGTTCTAAGCCTCGTACCATGACTCACCAAATGAAAAAACTTTCTGTAAATGAACACTTTTCTCGAGCATTAAATTTGGTTTATGATGCATATCTAATTTCCCAAACCGCATTAGCTAACGACAATTTCAAAGAAGCAAAATCTGCATTATTTGCTCTCCAAATGGTGTTGACCGCCGCAACGGATAAAGATTTTGGGTTAGATGACAATTCAAGAAAATTATGGGAAGAAGCGCAAAGTGAATTATTAAAACAGACTGAACATGCTCAGCACTGGTCATCCATTGATGAAATACGGGAGAGCTTTAAAAATGTAAGCCTTACTATTTCGCACATGATGGAATCATTTGAATTGATGGGCAACGAACCACTTTATACATTGTTCTGCCCAATGGCATTTGATAATGAAGGGGCATCCTGGGTTCAAAAAGGTAAAGAAGTCAATAATCCATACTTTGGTGCTAAAATGTTGCATTGTGGTTCCATTACGCAAACATTTTCACCAGATATGAGTGAGGAGTCAGATTCTCATGACCATTGATCAGAAACCAAAAGGCCTGGAATCGTTTATCGGTTTCTGCCTGGACAATAAACTTATAATCGGTTTATTGTTTCTGGTTCTCATTGGCTGGGGAATAGGAGTTGCACCTTTTGATTGGAACACACCCGGATTCTCACGCGATCCTGTCCCTGTTGATGCCATCCCCGACATTGGAGAAAACCAACAAATTGTGTTTACACAATGGATGGGGAGATCACCACAGGATGTGGAAGATCAGATAACCTATCCGTTAACAGCAGCACTCATGGGATTACCGGAAGTAAAAACCATACGATCCTATTCCATGTTTGGATTTTCTACCATCTATGTAATATTCAAGGAAAGTGCTGAATTCTACTGGTCTCGTAGCCGAATTCTTGAAAAACTTAATTCACTACCAATGGGAACATTACCCAATGGCGTAAATCCATCACTGGGACCCGATGCTACTGCTCTTGGACAAGTATTCTGGTATACGCTCGAAGGTCGCGATGAGGAAGGAAAACCCACCGGAGGATGGGATTTACATGAATTGCGTTCCATCCAGGATTGGACAGTGCGCTACGCATTGCAATCAGCCGAAGGCGTTTCAGAAGTGGCATCGGTAGGTGGTCATATAAAAGAATACCAAATCGATGTTGATCCGGCAGCACTTCGCGAAAGCAATGTAAGTCTAACGGAAATTTTCAATGCAGTTCGCAACTCAAATCTGGATGTTGGAGCAAGAACGATTGAAATCAATCGCGTGGAGTACGTGGTTCGCGGATTAGGCTTCATCAAAGATATTAGCGATATTGAGTATACTGTAATTAAATCCATCGAAAATGTACCTTTGTATGTCAAGGATGTGGCTCACGTATCCTTAGGGCCTGCGCTTCGTCGTGGAGTTCTTGACAAAGCTGGTGCAGAAGTGGTTGGGGGAGTGGCCGTCGTTCGATATGGTGACAATCCAATGGCAACCATAAAACATATTAAAGAGAAAATTGCTGAAACCAGTCCCGGATTGCCTAAGAAAACGTTGGCTGACGGTCGAGTGTCTCAAGTAACCATCGTTCCATTTTATGATCGTACAGAACTCATACAAGAAACACTTGGTACGCTTAATCACGCCCTACGCGATGAAATTTTAGTTACTATCATTGTGGTCATGCTCATGGTGATGCATTTGAAGACTTCGCTTCTCATTACCGGAATCTTACCCCTTACAGTTTTACTCGTATTCATTGGGATGCGCGTTTTTGGTGTGGATGCAAATATTGTTGCATTATCAGGGATTGCCATAGCCATTGGGACCATCGTTGATATGGGGATTGTTGTATCGGAAAATATATTAAAGCATCTGGATAAAGATGGTGATAAAAACATACGAAAAACGATCATGCGCGCAACGGCAGAAGTTGGTGGGGCAGTCGTAACGGCAGTGTCCACAACCATTGTGAGTTTTCTACCTGTTTTCGCCATGGAAGCCGCTGAGGGAAAACTCTTTAGACCTTTGGCATACACAAAGACATTTGCTCTCATTGGATCGGTAATCGTGGCATTGACATTGCTCCCGATTTTCGCGCAACTCCTTTATAAAAACTGGAAAACCACACGAAACCTGCAAATGGCAATTAGGGCTCTTATGATTGGCGCAGGATTATTTATCATGATCACATTGAAGTGGTGGATTGGGCTAATTGTAATTCTTTATGGAGTGTATCCGTATTTCAAGAAGCGGATACCTGTGGCAATACAAAATAAAATTCCAGGTTGGTCGAATTATATCATAATCGCAATTGTGATGATTATTTTATCTTCAGTATGGATGCCGCTTGGTTTCGATAACAGTTCCTTTACTAACCTCATATTTGTTGCTGTTCTAATTGGAATAATAATGGGATTAATGATGCTGTTTGTTAAAGTGTATCCCAAAATACTTCGTTGGGGATTAGATCATAAAGTAAAAGCTTTAGCCGTCCCCGGTATGCTAACAATAATAGGATTTACGGCATGGTTAGGGTTTGGCAATCTCACACTGTATTTTCCGCAATTCATGAAAAATAATCCTGTTTACAGTGCTCTATTTCACACTTTCCCGGGTATGGGTAAAGAATTTATGCCACCGCTGGATGAAGGCTCATTTTTATATATGCCCACAACAATGCCTCATGCTGGTATAGAAGAAGCAACAGATGTTCTTCAAAAGCTGGATAAGGCATTGATGTCTGTCCCTGAAGTAGAAACGGTTGTTGGAAAATTGGGAAGAGCGGATACACCGCTTGATCCTGCACCAATTTCCATGATTGAAACGATTGTGAATTATAAATCGGAGTACATTGTCGATGAGCATGGCAATCATCAGTTATTTATAAAGAAGAAGGATGGTTCTTACCCGAGAGATGAGAATGGGGACTTAATTCCTGACAAAAATGGCAAACCTTTCCGTCAATGGCGTGATCATATTCGCACAAACGAAGATATTTGGGATGAACTTGTGAAAGTGGCGAAAATCCCTGGAACGACATCTGCGCCTAAACTACAACCTATCTCTGCACGTCTTGTCATGTTGCAAAGTGGGATGCGTGCTCCTATGGGGATTAAAGTGAAAGGTCCTGATTTAGAGACTATTGAACGGGTAGGAATGGAACTCGAACAATACTTAAAGGAAGTTCATTCCATTGAACCGGCTACCGTATTCGCCGATAGAATTGTAGGTAAACCTTATCTTGAAATTGAAATTGATCGCAAAGCCATTGCTCGTTATGGAATTCCTCTAAAACGTGTACAGGATATTATTGAAGTAGCCGTAGGTGGAAAAACAATTACCTATACCGTTGAAGGACGAGAGCGATATCCCGTTAGAGTACGTTATATGCGCGAATTACGCGATAATATCGAATCAATTGAAGATGTACTGGTTCCTGCGAATAACGGTGCGCAAATCCCATTAATTCAATTGGCATCGATTCATTATGTACGCGGACCGCAAATGATTAAAAGTGAAGACTCTTTTATCATTGGATATGTCCTGTTCGATAAAAAGAAAGGATTCGCGGAAGTTGATGTCGTAGAACAGGCGCAAGTCTATCTACAGAATAAATTAGATTCTGGTGAATGGCAAATCCCTGCTGGGGTGAGTTATACATTTGCCGGTTCTTACGAAAATCAAATTCGTGCCACAAAGAAATTGCGAGTCATTTTACCATTATCCTTAATCGTCATATTCATGATTCTTTACATGCAATTTCGGCGTGTCTCTACTACACTGATCGTTTTTTCAGGGATTGCAGTGGCATGGGCCGGCGGATTTACCATGTTGTGGTTATATGGACAAGACTGGTTTTTAAACGTCCATTTGGGAAGTGTAGACTTTCGATCATTATTTCAAATCCATCCTGTGAATTTGAGTATTGCCGTGTGGGTCGGATTTTTGGCACTATTTGGTATTGCAACTGATGATGGAGTGATCATCAGTACCTATTTGGATCAGAGTTTTCGAAAGAAAAATCCACAATCTATTGCTGCAATACGCGAAACAACAATTTTAGCGGGTTCCAGAAGAATACGACCGGCAATGATGACTGCCGCAACGACCATCCTTGCTCTTATACCGATTCTGACATCAACTGGGCGCGGTTCGGATGTCATGGTTCCCATGGCGATCCCGAGTTTTGGAGGTATGGTATTTGTTATTTTAACAACATTTGTTGTACCAATTGTTTATTGTTGGGTACAGGAAATTCAATTAGGTAAAAACAAGGAAACCACATGAAAGCAATTTGGATAGCCTTTGGCACAATATTTATCGCCGAATTAGGTGATAAAACACAACTGGCAGTATTAGCGCTAAAAAGCAAAGGTTTGTCTGGTTGGGGATTATTTACAGGTTCGATGATTGCCTTTGCTGTTCTTACCGGGTTGGCAATCATTTTTGGTGATTTACTTCATCAACATATTAATCCAGTGATAATTGAAAAGGTTGCAGCTGTAGCTTTTGTCGTCATTGGGATATTAATGTATTTTGGAAAACTTTAATTTCGACAAAAGGAGAACGAAACATGAAACAAACAATCATAATATTATCGGTTGGTTTACTGGTTCTAATTGGATGTGGGAAAAAAGCTGAGCACGATCATGCTATGGATAAGAACACTAAAATGAATGCCATGGTATCGCAGGAAGAAAAGGTCATTTATTATACATGTCCCATGGAATCTCACAAACATATACACTCACGTGAAGCAGGAAAATGTACAGAATGTAATATGGACATGGTGAAAGCCGTTATCACATCTGAAGAAAAAATGGAATACTGGGGATGCCCAATGGAACCTCATGGCCATGTTCGTAAAGAAGAAGCTGGAACATGTGATGATTGTGGAATGAAGCTTAAACCAATGCGATTAGCTAAAAGCTAAAGTTCAGGATTAAAATTAGAAGTTTTAAGTGGTACGTCATAAAGGACCAGATATGGTAATTTTAGTAAATACTAATGGACGTGTAATTGAACCTTAAACCTTATGCCTTAAAACTTCTAATTTTCTTGTTGTGGGGTTGTTCGCACCAGCCTCAAGAAATAATTGAGCCAAAATCAGCCACTTTTGAATTTAATTATAATGTAGAATTCACTGAATCAGGCTATTTGAAGGCATGGATTCCTATACCTCAAACGAATCAACACCAAATAGTTTCAAATTTGTCCATTGATACTGAATTAAATATGTATATCGCAAAAGATGACATTTACAGAAATACATTTATTGTTTTAGATGGACAAGTGATGGCACCGCAATCTGTTGATATCTCGTATACATTTACACGTAAGGAAACACAATCCTACTACGACCAAACCAACGAGAAGATGTTTGCAGTATATACTGCTGAAATGGATTTAGTCCCACGCGATGAACGGTTTGAGCGTATTAGTAGTGCTCTTTCAGGTGAAGGTGAGCAATTTGGTCGAAATTTATACAGGTATGTATTAGATCATATGGATTACGATACATCTGAGGCAGGTTGGGGTCTTGGAGACGCAATATATGCCAGTGATAGCGCAAAAGGGAATTGCACGGATTATCATAGCTTATTCAATGCGATTTCGCGTACCCACGGAATGCCTGCACGATTTAATATTGGTTTTTCTATGGATGATACAACTGAAGGTGATATATCTGACTATCATTGTTGGACTGAATACCACACCGAAGAAAAGGGATGGATTCCATTGGATATAATAAAAGCCGATGATAGTCCTGAGAAAGTCGATTATTACGGATATTTAGACGAACGTAGAATAATGTTATCCGTTGGCCGTGACATTCGATTGCCCAATGGAGCTCCCAGTGATGTTGCCAATTTCAGTGTGTATCCTTATGTGAAAATTGATGGAAAAGTATCAGAAAGTTTTACAACGTCATTTTCATTTAAAGAAGTAATTGACGAATAAATATTCTATTTGATGGGTAGATTGCTTCGTCATCACGTTGTGACTCCTCGCAATGACCAAATTCCTGTCATTGCGAACATAGTGAAGCAATCTCACCAAACATATTTTCAAGTGATTGCTTTGTCGATACTTCATATCTCATCACAAAAACCAAATTCCTGTCATCACGAACCGAAGGTGTGGTGATCTCGTGAGTAGATAAAATGATATTACTACGTCTGAACCCAATTCCTTCTTGTAATGCCAAGTATTGACACATAAAACGTCTAACATCTATTAACTCACACTCATTAAATTCTCTTCTTCTTTTCACATTTTAACACACAGGAGAAATGATGAAATTCCGAATTCTTCCTCTTATAATTGTTTCTATTCTTTTTGCCCAGACAGAAACAAAAGTGGGTAATCTCATCATGCAGGATGTCCCTGACATTCCAGATGAAATCAAAGAACGTACACGACAATATCAAAATGTACGCTCAGCATCATTTTCATCATGGGATCCCGCTGGATCAGGAATGCTCATATCCACACGTTTTGCAGAAACAAATCAGCTTCATTATATTGAAGAACCATTAGGAGCTCGTCAACAAATTACATTTTATAACGAACCAGTTGGTGGAGGAAGCTTTTGCCCTGATCCAACAAAACGGGGTTTCATTTTTTCTAAAGATATTGGCGGAAGTGAATATTATCAAATATTCTGGTTTGACCTGAATACAGGTCAACATACCATGCTCACCGACGGTGAATCACGCAATGGTCGTGGTCCATGGTCTAATGATGGTTCAAAATTTGCCTATACATCAAATATGACTAATGGTAAAGACATGAATGTGTTTGTGAGTACCATTGATGGAGCTGAACCTGTGCAGCTTTTTGATAAAGATGGTTATTGGGTTCCTTTGAACTGGTCAGCCGATGATAAAAAGTTATTAGTAGAAAAATATATTTCCATAACTGAATCATATATTTGGATTATCGATGTGGAAACGAAAGAAATGACTCAATTCAATCCTAAAGATGAACCAATATCGTACGGATCAGCAAAATTCAGCAAGGATGGTAAGGGAATATATTATACATCAGACGAAAACACTGAGTTTAGTCATTTGCGATATCAGGATTTGTCTACCGGGGAAGCAAAACTACTTACTGAACATATTCCCTGGAATGTTGGGGGATTTACGTTGTCTGACAATGGACAATATTTGACGTATGTATCCAATGAAGATGGAATTTCAAAATTGCATCTCATTCTTACAAAGAATAATAAAGAACTAAAAATCCCCGTTTTACCTATGGGTCGAATAGGTGGATTACGTTTTCATCCCGACAACAAACGATTAACATTTACCATGAATACACCTCAAACACCAGGCGATATTTATGTATTAAATATTCGTGATAAAAAACTCACTCGTTGGACAAAAAGTGAAGTAGGTGGTTTGGATACGGATCAATTTGTAATACCAGAATTAATCCATGTGACATCGTTCGATGGTTTAGAAGTACCCGGGTTTATTTTCAAACCAAAGGGTGAAGGACCACATCCAGTGGTTGTGTATATCCATGGCGGACCTGAAAGCCAGTATAATCCATATTTTTCATCCACATTTCAGTATTGGGTAAATGAGCTTGGTTTGGCTGTATTAGCTACCAATGTGCGGGGATCCAATGGATATGGAAAAAGCTATCTGAAATTGGATAATGGATTTAAAAGAGAAGATTCTGTGAAAGATATCGAGTATTTCCTTAATTGGGTAGATGATCAACCTGATTTGGATAGTGACCGCATGGCAGTTTATGGTGGATCGTATGGCGGATATATGGTTTTAGCCTGTATGACACATTATAATAACCGTCTCAGAGCAGCCGTTGATGTTGTTGGGATTTCTAATTTTGTGTCTTTCCTCAAAAACACCAAAGAATATCGTCGTGATTTACGCCGCGCAGAATATGGTGACGAACGTGATCCTGAAATGAATGCGCATTTGGAAAAGATATCACCTAATAACAATGCACGAAAAATCACAAAGCCCATATTCATTATCCAAGGTTTTAATGATCCCCGGGTTCCTGTAACAGAAGCAGAGCAGATGCGCGATGTCATTCGTAAGAACGGTGGCGACGTCTGGTACATGGTTGCTATGGATGAAGGTCATGGTTTTCGGAAACAATTTAATAGGACATATTATCAAAATGCAGTGAGCCTATTTTGGGAAGAATTCCTGCTTAAATAAGAAAGATTAATCATGAATATTAGCAAAACACTAATCTTAGCAGGGATGGTTTTTATTATTGCATCCTGCACTCAACAACCAAGTCAAATAACGGAAAAAATACCTATGGCACCAACACCACCTGTTGCAAAAATAATCCCAAAGGATGTAACGGTACATAATGATCCAAGAATCGATAATTATTTCTGGCTTCGTGATCGTGACAACAAAGAGGTCATTGATTATCTGGAAGCAGAAAATGCTTATACAGAAACCATGACCGAACACACGAAAGATTTACAAGAAACCCTCTATCGGGAAATGAAAAGTAGGATCAAAGAGACAGATTTATCGGTTCCTGTGAAAGTTGATGATTATTACTACTATTCCCGCACAGAAGAAGGTAAACAGTATGATATCAATTGTAGGAAAAAAGGCAGTCTGGATGCCGATGAAGAAATTATCCTGGATGAAAATGTTTTAGCTGAAGGGAAAGAATATTTCCGCATTGGTGTTTTTGAAGTTTCGCCTGATCATAATTTGCTGGCGTTTGCTGTGGATGACAATGGAAGTGAAAACTATATTTTGAAATTCAAAGATTTAACAACAGGAGAAATGCTCCCTGATGAAATTGAGGGTATTTATTATTCCATGGAATGGGGCAACGACAACAAAACTGTATTCTACAACACTTTGGACGATGCCCATCGACCTGATAAAATCTGGCGACACGTTTTAGGAGTTATGGACCAAGATGGTTTAGTATTCCACGAGCCAGATGATTCATACTTTGTTGGTTTATCCAAATCAAAAAGCAACCAGTATGTTTTTATACAACTTGGTAATAACAATACATCCGAATTCCATTATCTCGATGCCAATTCTCCTGGGGGAGCTTTTACATTATTTGCTGAAAGATCCGATGGAGTAGAATATGATGTTATTCATCATTCTGATACCTTTTATATCCTGACCAATGAAGATGCTATCAATTTTAAGTTAATGAAGACATCTGTCAATTCGATTGGGAAAGAAAACTGGTCAACAGTCATTGATCATCGGTTAGAAACAAAGCTAGATGGTGTAAATGCATTCAAAAATCATTTAGTAGTTTATGAAAAAACAAATGGACTTGATAATCTCCGAATTCAATCCTTGGAATCTGGTGAAGAACATTATGTCACATTTGATGAATTAGCTTATGCTCTTTGGGGTAATTCAAATCCTGATTTTAATACATCCGTATTACGTTATACGTATGCATCTATGATTACACCAAAAACAGTGTATGACTACGATATGGATAGTCACAATCGTGAATTGAAGAAACAGGATGAAGTTCTTGGTGGCTATGATAAGTCACAGTACGAAACTTATCGTTTATGGGCTACAGCCGAAGATGGAAAAAAGATTCCTATGTCTGTTGTGCATAAAAAAGGAATCGAAAAGAATGGCGAAAACCCATTATACTTATATGGATATGGGTCCTATGGTTCATCAATGGACGCTTACTTTAGTTATTCCAGACTAAGCTTATTAGATCGTGGATTTATCTATGTTTTGGCGCATCCACGTGGCGGCGGTTATTTAGGTCGCCCATGGTATGAAGATGGCAAAATGCTTAATAAGAAAAATACATTTTCCGATTTCATTGCCTGTGCAGATTTTCTTGTGGACGAAAAATATACGAATCCTGAATTATTGGCTACGAGCGGTGGAAGTGCTGGCGGTTTATTGATGGGTGCCGTATTAAATATGCGACCTGAGATTTTCAAAGTGGCAGTTGCACAAGTTCCATTTGTGGATGTTGTAAATACGATGTGGGATGAAACGATTCCACTCACCGTAATTGAATTCGATGAATGGGGCAATCCAAAGGATTTGGAATATTACAATTATATCAAATCCTATTCGCCATACGACAATGTTGAAGCCAAGGATTATAATCATATTCTCATTACCGCTGGGCTCAATGATCCGCGGGTTCAATATTGGGAGCCGGCAAAATGGACGGCAAAACTCCGTGTGTTGAAAACCGATAATAATGACCTCTTGCTGAAAACAAATATGGGAGCCGGTCATGGCGGAGCTTCCGGTCGTTACGATTATTTAAAAGAAGTGGCATTTAATTATGCATTTATCATCGATAAACTGGGCTTGAATAAATAGGTGTCAGATTTTCTCAGATCGGTAAATCCTGCCACTGAAGAGATACAATTAGCCAATCAATCGCGATTTGGGTTGGGCGGGGCAATATTCACATCCGACATTGCAAAAGGAAATCATCTTGCAGCGCACCAGTTAGAAGCAGGGTGCGTATTTGTAAATGATTTTGTAAAATCAGACCCGCGATTACCTTTTGGTGGCGTAAAAGAGTCGGGTTATGGCAGGGAATTATCAGCATTGGGCATTCGTGAATTTGTAAATATTAAAACGGTAGTGGTAAAATAATGCGTAAACTATTTTTTGTATTTTTTATTTTGGTAACGGTTGGGCTCAGCCAGCAACATCGATTATTCTGGGATGGTGGTGACTGGAAACGAATTGAGAGAAAAGTGGATCATAATCCTGAATTGATTTATCAGGTAAAAGCTGCCTATATCAATGGAATTATGGATGCTCGCCTTTATGATTACCTACAAACATGGAATGTAGCTCCACAATTGGCAGATAGTTTATTTGCGGATATCACCGATTATATGTCCACCAAAGAATTGGTGAGAGCTGTTGACTTTTTTTATGAAGATGCCTACAATTTAACGATACCGCTTCCATCGGCACTTATCATTGCCACCATGTATGCAGAACGAATGCCTATGAATATGATTGATGAATACATCAAACAAAGTCGCTTCTGGATCAATGGTTTATATATGCAATTGGATGAACGAGATGGTTCAGATTTATTGAATGAAAAATTGGAGAAGCATCGGGCGAAGGGGAATTAGGAAGTATATAGCATATTAATATATAAATTTCTTAACAGATAATCTTTGAATGGAGAACGATCAACTATTCTACAAAATATAAAGGGTTGATATGAGCGGTATTATTGCGATGATATCTACAGATTTTATTATTAACCGGATTTTTACTTTCCGAAATACTCAGGTAATGATTGACCGTGACTTAGCAGAACTTTATCAGGTATTGGTAAAAAGACTAAATGAGCAAGTAAAGCGGAACGAAGAACGTTTCCCTGAATCATTTAGATTCCAACTCACAGAAAAAGAAAAAAATGAACTGGTCGCAAATTGCGACCGGTTTCAATCTTTGAAATATTCGAGTGTGTGAACCCTTATGTTTTTACCGAACAAGGCGTGGCAATGCTTTCGGCGGTTCTGAGAAGCGATATTGCCATACAAGTGAGCATTCAAATCATTAATGCTTTTGTAACTATGCGGAAAACATTAGCCCATAACCAAGGATTGATACAGCGGATAGACAGTATTGAAAAAAAGCAATTAGAAACCGACCAAAAGTTTGAAGAAGTGTTTAAAGCTATGGAAAGTGGAAGCACAATACCAGACCAGTTAAATTATCAAATAGCAAGAAAGTATTGGAACAAGCTAAAAGAGCGCTTAAAGAAAGATGGAAATGAAACGGTGACAAATTGTCACCAGTTGAAAATGCTTGCCAAAGATGGTAAAATCAGAAAAATTCAAGTAGCCAATACTGAAGGATTATTTAGAATTATCCAATCAATCCCATCGCCTAAAGCTGAACTTATTAAATTATGGTTAGCATAATTTTAATATTGCGACAGGTTTCGCAACAAATTGTCGCGAAAGGAGATTTAAGTGAGTTTATACAATAAGAGGTTTTATATATTCACCTGTTCAAAATCCAACTCTCAACGGTAATATTGTTATGCCATCACATTATTGATTTGACAATTGTATAAAATATGAGATTTGCTACTTAAAGAAATAGGGTTATTGTTATATGGATGGAAAAAGTCTTACACCGCAAGAAATTAAACTGAAACAGTTACAGGAAATATTGCCCGAGGCATTTAGTGAGGGCAAAGTTGACTTTGAAAAATTAAAAGCGACACTTGGTGAGGAAATAAATTTCAGTAATGAGCGTTATGTACTCAATTGGGCTGGAAAAAGCGAAGCATTTAGAGTATTGCAAACACCATCTTCTAAGACTTTAATTCCCGCCAAAGATGAATCCATAAATTTTGATGAAACCGAAAATATCTTTATTGAGGGTGAGAATCTTGAAGTACTTAAAGTGCTTCAAAAAAGTTATTTCGGTAAAGTGAAAATGATTTATATAGACCCACCTTACAATACTGGTAATGATTCTTTTATTTATCCCGATAAATTTTCTGAAACCAAAGCAGAATACGAAAAAAGGGTTGGTGACAAAGACGAGGAAGGATTTATGACCAAAGATGGTATGTTCAAAAAAAACAGCAAAGAAAACGGACAATACCACAGTAACTGGATGAATATGATGTATCCACGTTTATTTTTAGCTAAAAACCTATTGAGACAGGATGGTGTAATCTTCATTTCAATTGATGATAATGAGGTTCATAATCTGAGATTGTTAATGAATGAAGTATTTGGTGAAGAAAATTTCGTTGCAAATGTTGTATGGAAACATACTGAGCAAAGTAAAAATGATGAGCGCTTTTTTTCAAGACAGTTTAATTATCAATTGGTTTATAAGAAAACAGATGATGTCCCCAGCTTTAGATTTCCAAGAACAATTGAGGACAATAAGAATTATTCAAACCCTGATAATGACTCGAATGGCTTATGGAGAAGTGGCGATGTAAGAAGTCCTAATTATAGAAAAACTCTTTGTTTTGATATTCGAACACCTAATGGTAACTCTATTTCTCCACCTAAAAATGGATGGAGATGGAGTGAGGAAACTATTAAAGAAAAAATTGAAACTGGGGAAATTATTTTTAGTGATAATGAAAAAAAAATAATAAGAAAGATTTATCTAAAAAACCAAGATGGCAGAATACCTGAAAATTTGTGGCAAGGAGAATTATTCGGCACAACTAGAGCGGCAAACTCGGAAATTAAAGAATTGTTTAAAAATTCAGCACTTTTTGATACACCTAAGCCAAAGCAATTAATTAAAAGAATGATGCAACTTTTCCCAAATGAGACTGATTTTTATGTTTTAGACTTTTTTTTAGGTTCAGGGACGACTGCCCATGCAGTAATGGACTTAAATAAAGAAGATGGCGGGAGTAGAAAATATATTTGTGTTCAGCTTCCGGAATTATGCAATGAAAAAAGTGAGGCCTTCAAAGAGGGGTATAAAACCATAGCAGATATATCTAAAGAACGTATGCGCAGAGCAGGTGTAAAAATACAAGAAGAATTAAAATCAGAAATCATAAAGGTAGAATCTGACATAAAAAAACTGAACGGAGAGCTACCTACAGAAGAAACTAAAGCAGAGTTAGAGAATCTCAAGTCTCAAATCGAAAATCTCAAATCCCAGGATTTAGGCTTCAAAGTACTTAAACTATCTGATAGCAACTTCAAACAATGGCAACAAATAAAAGGCAATGATGCCAAAGCACTGGAAGAACAAATGAAGCTTTTTGTTGACCCAGTTTCAAAAAATGCCACAACCGAAAATATGGTTTATGAACTCTTGCTAAAAAGTGGCAAAGACTTAAATAGTAAGATTGAATACAAGGCGCAGTATTATTGCGTGAATGATTCAGAATTGGTTTTAATGCTTGAAAAAGCAACACAAGACATCATTGATTCTGTATTGAAAGAACAGCCGCGAAAAGTGGTTGCTTTAGACAGGCTATTTAAGGGAAATGACCAGTTAAAAACAAATACTTCCTTACAAATGAAAGATGCAGGAATCGAATTTAAAACGATATAAACTGTGAAATTAACTTTTGAATCCAATCTACAATTCCAGCAAGACGCAATAAAGTCAATAACTGATTTATTTGAAGGTCAGCCAATGGAAGATTCAATTGCAGAATATAATTTTAAAGAAGAAGGTGTTTTAAACCTAATAAATGGAGTGGGGAACAATCTCGTTTTATCAGAAAAACAAATACTAGCAAACTTGAAAACAGTTCAAAAAGATAATGAAATTGATCAATCATCTAAATTAGATGGTATGCACTTTTCCATAGAAATGGAGACTGGGACAGGTAAAACATATGTGTATTTGCGAACGATTTATGAGCTATTCATACAATACAGTTTTAAGAAATTTGTGATAGTTGTTCCATCTGTTGCAATTAGGGAAGGCGTGCTTAAAAATCTTGTCATCACCCATGAACATTTTCAAAACCTATACGATAATGTCCCTCTTAATTTTCAGGTTTATGACAGCTCAAAAGTTTCTGCATTGAGAGGATTTGCATCGGGCAATACTATTGAAGTTTTAGTCATCAATATTGATTCATTTGCCAAAGATGAAAACATAATTAACAAACCCAATGATAAACTTAACGGGCGAAGACCCATTGAATTTATTCAATCCACAAAACCTTTTGTAATTGTTGATGAACCTCAAAATATGGAAACTGAAAAGCGAATAAATGCCATTAACAATTTAAGCTCTCTTTGTACACTTCGTTACTCTGCAACCCATCGAAACCGTTACAATTTGACTTATAGTTTAAATCCTGTTAGGGCTTACGATTTGGGTTTAGTAAAACAAATTGAGGTTGATTCGATTGTGGAAGAAAACGCATACAATGATGCTTTTGTGTCCGTTGATTCAGTTAAAGCAACCAAAACAAAAGTGACCGCCAAAGTTTCAATAAACAGTAACGAAAAAGGTGGAGTTAAAAAGAAAAAAGTAAGTGTAAAAGTTGGTGATGATTTGTATAAACTTTCTAATGAAAGAGAGATTTATTCAGACGGATATATTGTTGAAGAAATTGATGCAACAAACAACTGTCTTTCACTATCAAACGGGAATATTTTGTACAAAGGCGATACGCAAGGCGGATTGACGGACGAATTAATGAATATGCAAATCCGTAAGACAATTGAAGAACATTTAAAAAAAGAAAAACGCCTGAATAAAAAAGGCATTAAAGTATTATCATTATTCTTCATTGATAAAGTTTCCAATTATCGGAAATATGACGATGCAGGAAATCCGATACTGGGAAAATTTGCACAGTGGTTTGAAGAGATTTATCTGGAAATGGTAGCCAAATCAACATTCAAGGAATTGGACAACTTTCCTGTAGAACAAGTTCATAATGGATATTTTTCACAGGACAAAAAGGGAAAGTGGAAAGATACAAAAGAAACATCAGCTTCTCTAAACAGTCAAGATTCAGCAGACACTTTTAACTTAATAATGAAAGACAAAGAAAGGTTATTGGAGCTCAAGAATCCTTTGCGTTTTATATTTTCCCACTCGGCATTGCGGGAAGGTTGGGATAATCCAAATGTTTTTCAAATCTGCACATTGAATGAAACTAAATCAGATATTAAAAAGCGTCAAGAAATTGGCAGAGGTTTGCGTTTAGCTGTTAACCAAAAAGGTGTACGAATTTATGACCAAAACATTAATCGTTTGACAGTAGTTGCTAATGAAGCCTATGACGATTTTGCCAAAGCCTTGCAAAAAGAGATTGAAGATGATTGTGGTGTTGAGTTCAAAGGTAGAATAAAAAATAAAAGAGAACGAACCGCCATCAAATTCCGTAAAGGTTTTAAGGCTGATCCAATATTCCTTTCGATTTGGGAAAAGCTCAAAAAGAAAACCAGTTATCGTGTTGATTATGACACAATTGACCTAATCGAATCTTCAGTAAAAGCAATTAAGAATTTGCCCGAAATAAAGGCTCCTTCAATTCGTTCAACCAAAGTGTCCGTTTCCATGACGGACGATGGTGTCGATACAAGATATACTGGCGATAAAGTAAAATCTTTTGCTGGTTACACTTGGAAGATTCCTGACGTGCTAGGTTTCATACAAAGTAAAACTGAACTAACAAGGTCAACTATACATGAGATTTTAAGCAAATCAGACCGTGTTGGCGATATATTGACTAATCCACAATTATTCCTTGATTTAACCTCCCAAGCAATCAGACGATCTTTGTATGATTTAATGATTGATGGAATTAAATATCAAAAGGTTGGAGAATCCGTATATGAAATGACTTTATTTGAAGATCAAGAATTAGAAGCTTATCTAAATGATTATACTTTTAAAGTTTCAGATACTTCAAAAACTATTTATGAAGAATTCATTCCTTTAGATTCAGGGATAGAAAATCAATTTGCAAAAGATTGTGAAACAAGCGACCAGATTAAATTCTATTTCAAACTCCCAAATTGGTTTAAGATTCCTACACCAATTGGGAATTATAATCCTGATTGGGCAGTAGTATTTGAGGATGAAAAGAAAATTTATTTTGTGGTGGAAACTAAGGATACCGGAACACCACAAGTTGATTTATCAAAACTAAAAGGAGATGAACAGTTAAAAATAATATGTGGAAAAGCGCATTTTAAGGAATTTGATAATATAGATTATAAAGTAGTAAATAAAGTTGGTCAGTTGGTTGAATAGCTAAACTTATCATAGAGTAATAGAATTATAGAAATTGGTACACATTGTTTTAAATTAGAGCAACACATCATAAACATTTTAAAGGGTTAATCATGGGAAAAGGCAAAGACACAAAGAAAAACGTAAAAAAAGCACCTGCTAAATCTCTAAAAGAAAAAAAAGCTGAAAAGAAGCTAAAGAAATCAAAACAAGAATAGATCTATTCCATCAGGATTTAGCATAATACAGTATATGATATCATACTGCGATATCGCTCCGCCTACTTTATAAAAAACCCCGATAGAAATAATACGAGAATGAGCATAGAAAAAGCATATAATTCGTGGGCTAAACTGTATGATACCAACGAAAACAAAACACGCGATTTAGATAAAAAATCAACCAAAGCTACATTAACGAAGTATACATTTGATCATGTTTTGGAATTAGGGTGTGGGACAGGGAAGAATACAGAATGGTTATTAACGAAAGCCAAAACCATTATAGGATTTGATTTTTCTCAGGAAATGCTAGCGTTAGCAAAAGCAAAGGTAACGGACGGCAAAGTAACCTTTAAAAAAGCAGATTTAACCCGACCTTGGGATGTGAAAAATGAATGTGCTGATTTAATAACGTGTAGCTTAACGCTTGAACATATAAAGGATTTGCATTTTATTTTTGACCAAGCTTATAAAAAGTTAAAACCCAACGGAATTTTCTTTATTAGCGAATTACATCCCTTTAAACAATATGCCGGAAGTAAAGCACGGTTTGAATCGGAAAATGGAATTGAAGAATTAGAAGTTTACACGCATCATAGTTCTGAGTATGTATCCAGTGCCCAAAATAATGGGTTTAAACTTGAAGAAATTGATGAGTGGTTTGACTGTTTAGATGAAAATGAAATACCTCGATTAATTTCATTCGTTTTTAAAAAGTAATTTAGTCTATCCGAATTAATCCTACTGCTGGATGGTAGGTATATAATCTATAATCCCCTTGAAACCTGATTTTATTTATATGAAATAGGAATTTAGAGAATTGATGCTCTTTGTATGGCATGGTGTGTGAGTCTGATAATATTGAATTCGATGCAAACAGTGCATCTGAAGGTTGAACAATCTGCATGCGAATTTCTTTAGTCATTGAACCCGTTGCATCAATTTCAGTCAAAAAGCCTTCCAGATATTCGATATTACGATCAGACGTGTTTTCAACTTGCACAACAATCTTTAGTAAATCATCCTGAAATAATTTCGTTCGCACATCAATACTAAGAGGATGATGAGGCGTTGTTGGTTGACACAATAGAATGCTAGAAAAACAAAAGAATAGTAGTTTTCTCATGGTGAAAATTCGGTAAACCAGATGAAATTTCAAACCTCCAATATTGAACCACGAATCAATCTTCGTTCTTCGAACTACGATTGACAGGTTCCACGGATTACGCAAATATATAAAATGTGAATAAAAGCCATTAATCTATTACACTATATTTGTATGAATATGAGAATTGATAAAACTTATACCACAAAACTTGAAACTTTCTCACATGGAAACCTTTTGAGAGAATGATGGTTGTACAGTAGATTATTTGCTATGAACGAAACAGAATTCAAAACACTTCTCACAAAACTGGATGGTTTGTATTTGCCGCAAAAAGTTGGGCATTCTGACAATACGTGGGTGACTTCAGGAAGATTGTCTGATAATACCACCATGGATGAGATTAAAACTGAGGCATCCAAGTTGGATGCAAGTATTACGATTCAGGGAACAATGGATAATGTTTATATCCGGTTTGAAGATAAAGATGATGTTTTGTTCAAACTCCCAAAGATTCCGCGCATCAATATTATCCTGTTTCTATTGACCATCCTTACGACCTTATTTGCCGGAGCTCTCATGGAAGGGGCAAATGTATTTGCAAATCCGTGGTCAATAACTGCAGGGATTCCATTTTCGTTTACACTTTTGCTGATTTTAGGTACGCATGAATTTGGTCATTACTATTTTGCCAGAAAACACCGTGTGGATGCCACATTACCCTATTTTATTCCAGCGCCAACATTCATTGGCACCTTTGGTGCTTTTATAAAGATTAAATCGCCCATCTATCAAAAAAGAGCATTATTGCAAATTGGAGCTGCTGGTCCTATAGCAGGTTTTC
>JABMOV010000026.1 GCA_013203145.1 Fidelibacterota bacterium | reverse complement strand
CTCTTACACCAGAAACCACAATCATTGATACCATACCCGTTGATGGAGGTCCACTATCAGATTTAAATACCGGCGATTTTAATCAGGATGGATTATCCGATTTGTTGCTTGTCTCTGGTGAAATGAATTTAATGACCTTGGTTGTAGGTAGCGATTCAGATGAGCTTACCTCGGAATATTTCTCATTAGAGGGTGACTCTGAAGACATGCAAGTCTTCACAACCTTACCTCTGACAAAATTAGGTATTTATCTTGGTTCGGTTATCGGTGCTGGCTGGGATGGTGAACTGAGCGCTGTTTTTATAACAGAAATGGGTCAGGGGCCAAAGATTGCGTTACCAAATATTTTTGCCGATTCAGAAACGCTTGTTAAGGAAGAGGAAGAACTCCTCACAGAGTTTCCTGAATTATCCCCAGATCAGTTTTCGTTGCCACAAATTCCGAAACCCATTCGTACTGCAGGCCAACCTTTGCCATCAGGAATTCTACCTCGTCACATACTGCGCATTGACCAACCCTTTGCTTACACCATTCCTGAAGAAGAAGGTGAACGATTTTATTCGTTCCGCTGGTTGCAACCACCACCCAAAGGCATGTTTTTCCATTATGATACAAAATCCATTTTATGGACACCAAATGAAACCCATCTAGGGGCTTTTCAACTTGCGTATCATGTGGAAATGCGTATCGGCGAAACCGTCGAGGCAGAACCAAGCGACGCGGACTCACTTATGTCTTATGAGGTAAAACCAGAACTGGAAGGATATGACGAATATTTGTGGATTTATGTAAATGATCCACCAGCATTTTTATCTGAACCTGAAGACGTTGAGTTTGTGGCAAATACTGCCTTTGACTATGCGCCACTCATCCGCGACAGAAACATAGGAGAACTTCTCCAGTATGATTTGGAAATTGCACCTATTGGCATGACCTTGGATTCAGGCGTCGTGCATTGGCAAACCGATAGTACTCACGTCGATGTTTATGATGTGCGTTTGGTCGTCACGGATGGATTTGATCGCACAGCTCAGGAATTCAAATTATTTGCTCGTGCGGGAGTGCGTATTATTTCTACACCGACATGGGAAGGTTCCGTGAACCAACCCTATGAATATATTACGGAAGTCTATCACCAGGATTTGAATCGAGCTGTAACGGTTGATCTTTTTGAAGCACCCGATGGAATGACCATATCGCCGGAAGGACTTATTGCATGGACGCCAAATGAAACCCAGATTGATACGCAATACATCACCGTCGTTGCCCATCAAGGCGTCGCTACGGATACACAACGGGTAAACATTTTTGTGAATCACCCTCCAGTCATTCAATCCGCACCGCCACCTATGAATTTGATTAATGTCGGTGACACCTGGGATTTCCAAATAGACGTTACTGATCCAAACATGATTGACAAATTGGTATTTACTGCATTGGAAATGCCAGAAGGTATGCGCATGGATCCCTTCACAGGTCGCTTGCGCTGGGATCCCACATCAAATCAAGTGGACTTTTCATCTCTGGCTATAGAAATTACCGATGGGCGTGAAAGCCGTATGATAGAGGCAGAATTTTTTGTAAATGCTCCTATTAAAGTTGTATCTATCCCAAATATGAAAGCAACCGTTGGCGAAGAATACACATATGATATTATGACAACGGATCGCAATCGATCATCCCTATTACCTTTTAATAACGTCGTAAAGGTTGCTGACGCTGGAAATACGCGACTTTATGCTGTGAATGTATCTGATGATATATATCGCGAAAATATCCAGCGTTATATCGGCGATTGGAATAATGCTGAAACGGTTTATCTGACGGATCCCAATTTGCCCGAAGAAGAGCAGGTATCACGCCTCAATCTTAAAAAATATGTTCATTCCGTATTCTTCGAAGATGATCGTCTCTATGTTATCGTGCTTACAATTGATGAGCGAACCGTAAAGATTAAAGATATTCTATGGGAATTTTTCCAAGGCAGTCAAGGGAAACCGCCTCGCGTCGTGGTTGAAAAGCGTTCGATGATACGGTATTCTCTCATCGATTTTCCTGAAGGTGTCACCGTTGACGAATTGACAGGAACCATCCACTGGACACCTACCAAAGACCAGGTGGATCAGCAAACCATTACTCTTTTGGCATCCGATGGTTATACAAAAGATGAGCAAACATTTGATGTTTATGTGAACCATCCGCCCACCATTGTTTCTAACCCGCCGGTGATGGGGCTGGTTGATGATGTGTATAAATATCAGGTGCAGGTGGAAGATGCCAATAGCGACGCCTATTTGGAATATGAACTTGTCAAAGGACCGCAAGGAATGCAAATGACGCGGGAAGGCAAGATTGTGTGGGTTCCTGAAGCATCGCAAATCAATACGCATTTGTTTGAACTGAAAGTATCCGATGGTTATCGCGAAGATATTCAACGCCACAAAGTATTTGTAAATATTGCTCCGAGTGTGATATCCAGCCCAAAACCTGTGGGACTCACAGGCTATGAATATCGCTATAAAATGACGGTAGAAGATTTAAACAAAGACAATGTCACGTTGCGCCCTGTTCGAGTACCAAAATATGCCAAGTTTAATACAAAAACAGGAACGTTTCGCTGGAAACCCCGCAACAATCAGGTTGGCCCAAATGACATTATTATATTGGCTATTGATGAACATGGTGCCACCACTACACATAATTTCCAGATTCATGTATTTGAAGACCCCAGCGCTCGCCAATTTGTAAATACCAGTTGGCCCCTCATGCTCACCTTTGTTGGCGTCATGTTTGCCTGGGGCGTGTCGCAAATGTAAGATAAGTTTTAAGGTGTATGGTTTAGGTTTTAAGGAATAAGCGTGGAAAAGTGTTTGCGTTATACTACGCAATGTGTAGTTATATGCAAACAAAATGGTAAGAAACATTCATTCAACTGTTATCGTTTAATTGCACTATTAATACTGTAAACACCAATTCTAAGGAAGATTTACTAAAACTTGAAACAAAGGCCTCAGAAGAAGGTAAAGGGAATAGGATATAAAACTAATGATACAAAGAGGCTGCGATGAAGAACAAAAAAGACATATTTATTATATTTTTACTTACCGCGACGATAATACTAACCACCTATAATACAATCAGAATTAATAGTCTTACTGATCGATTAAAACAAACATCCGATTCCATTGAAAAAAACTATAATGGCGGTCAGGTATATATTACCCCAACTGAGAAATAATTATTACTTATGGGTAGAAAAAAGAGCCACCATTTGGCGACCCTTTTCCTATGGTTGAACCTTGCGAAGGTTTCAAACCTTCGCAAGGTTATTGGATTTTATAGTCCAGCGAACTGAATACCATCAAACACCAACGTTGGTGTCCGCCAGGATGAATATTGATACGGATCATTCCCAATTTCAATCAATTGATTGAGCACGTCGGAATAATTTCCGGAAATATTCATTTCATTAATGGGTTTTGTACGCACACCATTTTCGATGAGCCACCCTGAAACACCCAGCGAAAAATCGCCGGTTGTGGTATTGGCATTTCCGCCGATAAACCCGGTAACCAGTATGGCACGATCCATATCTTTTTCTATTTCTGCACCGGAACGTTTACCGGGAGCAAAGGTCACATTGGATGTCCCACCTGAAGTAGGTGTCATTTCCAATTTTCGTCCGTAATAAACATCGATGTAATAGTTTTTCAATACACCTTTATCAATAACGGGCATGACTTTCGCGGCGACCCCATCGCCATCGTAATAACGACTACCCATTCCACGGATGATAGTTGGATCATCAACAATGGTTAAAAGATCGGAACAGATTTTTGTGTTCAATTTTCCATCCAGATAGGAATTTTTCTGCTGGAGATTGCCACCATTAAGGGCGCCAAACATGCGTCCAAGTAATCCGCGACCCTGATCATTGGGTAATATCATGGACATGGAGCCCGATTCAATTTTGTCTTGCCCAACGGAATCCTGCGTACGCTTAAGCGCCTCATCAGCAATCATATTTAAGTCAGGAAGATCTTTCAGATGACGGGTACTGTAATATCGCCAGCTTTGGGGCTTTTTTCCGCTACCATCGTCCAAGGAGACTTCGGCACCAGCGCCAAATGTTGAGTTTTCGTATGAACCTTCAAAACCGTTCGATTTCAAATGAATATTCTCATAATGGCTATCACTGAAATTCGAGGTCACAGATACAATCCGATTATCTTTTCCATCAATACGCTCAAAAATCTGACGAGCATTCGCTACGCGCTCTTTTGTTTCCACTTGATGGTAGTTGGCATCGAATAATTGCAAATCCATTTCCGGGCGTCCTTTATACAATTCGGGATCTGGTAACGCCTGAAAAGGATCTTCACCCAAATATTTTGTCATAGCCAAAGCATTATTGACAAATTTCTGCAGGGCTGGTTTCCGTAAATCATTGGTTCGATGAGACGAATATTTTCCACCAGCATAGAGTTCTATGGATAAAGAATTCTCGGTGGCTTCTGTCAATTTATCGATATTACCATCGCGAAATTCAACATCAATGGAACGACTATTGCTGATTACAACGGATGTATCATTCGCGCCTTGTTTTTTGGCGAAATTCTGAGTCCATTTTGCAAGATCTAGTTTATTCATATTCTACCCCTTTCCGCCAACAGTTATGGATGACACAAGGACACTGGGCAATCCATGAGAAACCGGTACCGATTGACCATTTTTACCACATGTCCAGCCGCCTTCAGTCATGGCAAAGTCATTTCCAACCATGGACACTTTTTCGAGCACATCAGGACCATTGCCAATAATATTTACATCTTTAATCGGTGCAGTGATTTTCCCATCCTCAATCAGAGAGCCGGATTTCACGTAAAATGTGAAGTCTCCGGGACCAATATTGACTTGACCATTCGTGAATTGATCAGCAAGGATGCCGTATTTTACACTCCCAATGATTTCTTCCTGTGTGTGTGGACCATTGAGCATGTACGTATTGCGCATCCGCGGCATAACATAATGTTTAAATGATTCACGACGACCATTTCCAGTAGGATCAACACCATAATGTTTAGCTGAAATCCGATCATGGAGATACGTTCGAAGAATCCCATTCTCTACCAAGAAAGTCTCTTTGGAATCATAACATTCATCATCAACGTTGATGGATCCACGAAGACTTGGATTTAATCCGCTATCAACAATGTTGACGAACTCAGGAGCCACTTTTGTATTCAATTTATCCGCATAGATTGATGTACCAATTCGGTTGAAATCCGCTTCCATGCCGTGACCAATCGCTTCATGAAGCAAAATGCCGGAACTTCCCGGTGTAAGAACCACAGGAAATTCACCTGCAGGAGCGGATTTGGCATCGAACAATTTCACTGTTCGGGCAACAGCTTCTTTTGGCATCCGCGCTAATCGATCAGGTGTGAGGAAACTGATATCATCGCGCATGGAGTAATCGAAATAATTAGATTCTCGTTCACCATCCTGCTCTGCCGTACAATAAACGATTACCCGTAACATGGGTTGATAATCGGTACTGAGCAGACCTTCAGAATTAGCAACCAGGATATATTTTTCGGAGTCGGTAAAGCCAACATAGTTTTTAATGATTCGGGAATCTTCTGCGAATACTTCACTATCAAGAGATTTAACAATCTCCACACGCTTATCAATCCCAATGGATTCCCATGACACATTTACCGGGTAATAATTCGGCAAATTCATAGGCTTGAATTCTTGTGGAGGAATCGTTTTTGATCCCTGGGCAATATTTGCAGCTGTTCTGGCAGCTTTTTTCATACTTTCAAGATTGAGGTCTTCGGTAAATGAATACCCTGTTTGATCACCTTTAAGGACACGAATTCCCACACCTAATTGCACGCTGGTACTGGCAGAGTTAACGATACGGTCTTCGAGACGGATAGAATTGCTGATGGTGTTTTCAAAGAAAACATCGGCGTAATCACCGCCGTAGACTAGAGCTTCGGATAAAACCTTCCGAATCGTCTCTGTATCAATGCCAAAGCGTGTGAAGAGTGCGGATTGGACTTCTTTGGTGGTGGCACAGCCCATTATCCCGGGTAATACACCGGATAAAGAAGCTAACGCCAAACCGGAGCCTGTAACTTTAAGGAAATCACGACGAGAATAATCTGACATATCACGCTCACTGGTTGATGGTTATGAACAGAATGGAATGAGTGTTGGTCGAATTCCATTAACATATTACTGCAAGTTTAGATATAGTTATCCATTTGCACAAACAGCAATAAGACTTCGTCTCAAAAATCCATAAAAGGTTGTCAACCAATTGACACCATTATGATTTAGGGAGTCTATCTGAAATAAAAGTTTTTAAATCGTCAGGAAGTATGATTTCAATCGACAATACATAAACAGAAAAAGGTATTTCCAGGGATGCCAGCTTTATCCAGTCTTTATCCGTACAAACAATTCCATTAGCACTGTAATGACTTATTGATTTCTGCATCTGTTCAATATCATTCTGAGTATACTGGTAATGATCTGAATATGTCATTTCATAAGAGATTGTAATGTCTTGATGGTCAAGGGCTGAGCGAAAGGAATGAGGATCGCCCAGGGCGCAAACCATGACAAACGGACTTTCTTCTGGGTTGCCATGGTGATGTTTAAGTATAGAAGTGAATTCTGTTTTATAAGAAGGAACAGGTGTGCGCTTTAATTGAGCGACTAAAAAGGGTTTTGGATCGAAAAGATTGGATTTAGATGCTAGAATAGCATCTGCCCGTTTAATATGGTTCCATGGTTCTCGCAGATTCCCATGAGGGAGCAATTTATGATCTTGTACAGAATCTCCAGCGCTCACAAGCACAAGATCAATATCCCGCGCAATGGCACGATGTTGAAAAGCGTCATCCAGAATAATAATATCAGGTTTTGTCTGTTTGTATAAAAACATGCTGCCACGATAGCGATTTTCATCTACTACAATTGGAATACTATCTGTTAGTTTTGCCATCATTGCAGGTTCATCGCCAACCTCCTGCCATGTTTTTTCAATAGTATTTCCATCTGTCACAATAACAGTTCCAGATGTTGTTCGGCCATAACCGCGACTTAAAATGGCGACGGAGAAGCCTTCATCTTTTAACCAATTTGCCATGGCGATCACTGTGGGTGTCTTCCCTGTTCCACCTGTGGTTATGTTCCCAATACTGATCACCGCAGCGGGCAATGAACGAGTGACGAAAAATCCAATATTATAAAACAGATTTCGACAAACCATTATTAGTTGATAAACCACTGCCAAGGGGAAAAGGAAAAAACGCCATTTGTTGATCGTTGAATGTTTATGATTGGACACGATCGTCTACTTTATCCGATAGTTGATCAAGGGCAGTTTTCAATTGATCTTTTGCATTTTCTTCATCATCATCACGAGTAAATGAAATTGGTTCACCGATTACCATTTCAATTTTGCTGAAAGGTTTTGCCACAAAAAAAGTGTCCCAATTTGTAAAACCCCAATGTCTTGTTGATTGTGCACCAACTGGAAGAATAACAGAATTTGTGATTTGCGCAGCTCGGATTGTTCCTGATTTGGGTTCCAACGCCGGACCTTTCGGACCGTCAGGTGTAATATAAACAACACTGCCCGAATTCTTTAATGAGCGAACAATATTTTTAAAGGCATCCTGCCCGCCTTCTGAACTTGAGCCGCGAATCATCTGCCACCCAATGCGCGATGCGATTTGTGAAATGAGTTCAGCGTCGGCGTGTGTCCCGGCTAGGGCATAATAATTTCGATTGGCAAAATACATGACAGGCATAAGTAAGCGACCGTGCCAGCAGGCAATAATCACAGATTTTTTTTCTGCTATCAGATCAAACAATTGTTGTTCGCCATCGACATGAAAACGGCATGTGCCATAAATGGCTTTTAGCATCCATTTGGCAAAAAATATCTTTATAGAATGAAGATGGCCAGACATGGTTATAACCGATTTAGAATTAATGTTGTGGCACGATTATAAACACCTGGAGCTCCCAATGAGCGGCGAATGGTCTCAAATCCTAATAGCATCTTTTTACGTTGTGCAGTATGTGACAGTAATGGAATTAACTCCGCAGCAATTTCATGTGGGCGCATTGCATTTTGTAAATATTCCGGAACGATTTTTTGTCCGGCAATAAGATTGGCCATGGATGCGAATGGTACCTTTACAAACCTTTTTAACAAGAACCAACTCATTGCTGATAATTTGTAGCAAACGGCAACGGGAGTATCCAATACGGCAGCCTCCAATGTGACCGTACCGGATGAGGCCAAAGCAGCAGTAGAACCTTGAATGGCAGCTGGAATATCGACGGTTTCCACATGAATAAAATCAGGGATTGGATTTAACTCAACTCCGGGAGCCTTTCCTAAAATCACTTGCAGTTCTGGAACAGAAATCCGCACTTCATGAACAGTTTGCATAAAGATTGGCCAATGGCGATCGATTTCCTGTTGCCGACTTCCTGGTAACAGGATTAATCGCGGATGCTCTTCAGATAAATTATGACGATTGTAGAAATCCATTACTTGATCGTGAGTAATCGTACGCTCCACAAAAGGATGACCCACATAATCTATAGTTAGATTGCGTTTTTTAAACCAATCATGCTCAAAGGGGAATATGCTAATATATTGATCTACAAATTGCCGAAGAACGTTCACACGTTTTTCTTTCCATGCCCACACTTGTGGTAAAATAAAATAGGTGACTGGAATACCCAATTTGGAAATCCGTTTCGCCAATCGCAAATTAAATCCAGGATAATCAATAAGGATAATGCGGTCGGGTCTTTCAGTCTCAATTGCAGAAACAGTGTTTTTCATTACTCGCGTCATATATGGTAAATGCTTAATCACTTCAGAAAATCCCATCATAGAAAGAGTATCAACATGTTCCAGTAGATGAAGTCCCTGGGCCTTCATCAAATCGCCGCCATGTCCCATAAACTGAATTTCAGGGGACTGTTGTTTTAAAGCTTCCATGAGTTTTGCGCCATGGATATCCCCGGAGGTTTCGCCGGCAACTATAAATATTTTTTTAGAAGACCTTGTCATGATAGGAGTGAATTTATGGTAAAACAAACGGAATCAATAGAAGGATAGGCAATTGTAACGTTGCCCGAAAACTAGAAAAGACTTCGTATCCAAATAATAATAATGATCAGGCTAATATTTTGCAGCGTACGCTTTTCAGTTTTAAATGTTTTTTTCCAGCTTGCCGGTTGCCGATCATCATTGTTTTTCCAAGGGAAAATTCGGGGGATTAATGACGGTACAAATTGCCGATAGTTTTCGTAGGCGTCACCGAATAATTTGACCAACGTTTCTTCTTCTAAATCGACAATCAACGAATATTGAATCCCAAAGAAAATCCAGGTAAGAAGCAACATCCAACCAATGTTTGGTGCGCCTGCAATGAGTACAATTCCTGTATACATGACCATATTTCCAACGTAAAGTGGATTACGCACTCGGGCATAAGGTCCAGATGTACATAAGGATGGTGCGCCTACTTTCATAGTTCGCGTTGCACCGCCGGCATAGCGAACAGCATTAAGCCGAATCCATTCTCCCGCCAACAATACAAGAAATCCAAACATGAACATGAGCCATGAAGGTTGTGAATAATATATGATTATTAATGCGAGTGGAATTGGCGTATAACTGCGATTGGAAAAAAAGAAATTTCGTATATCCATATTAATGTATGTCTTCAATTATCATGTTATGAATTTTAATGGCAAGATCTAAGGCATCTCGACCGGCTTTACCATCAACAATAGGTTTTTCTTTGCCACGGATGGACCGAACAAAATTGGTGAGTTCCATTTGCATTGCATCAAAAGAGGTGACGGACGGTTTTTCATAAGAAATCTCACGATGTCGACCATTGTTGTCCAGAGGTGCAGTGAGGATTGATTCATGGTCTTTCTGATCTTTTTCAAATACTCGATAAATTTCTGTCAATCCCAATAGAAAGTCGATTGTCACATAGAGATCTTTCTGGAATATTTTGAATTTACGCACCTTGTCTTTGGCAATTCGACTGGACGTCATACTCACTACGGTTCCATTTTGGAAGCGAATCCGAGCATTGGCAATATCGACGGAGTCTGTCATAATAGAGACACCGCTAGCTCGAATATTTTTAACAGGAGAATCGACTAACGCTAAAATGATATCAATGTCATGAATCATTAAATCCAGTACAACCGGGACATCCGTGCCACGAGTTGTATATGGGGCAAGTCGTTGAACCTCAATGTATTTCGGGTCAATATTTACTCCCGCGAGAGCCATTAAGGCCGGATTTAACCGCTCAATATGTCCAACTTGAATCAATACATTATTTTTATCTGCCAGCGATAATAGATGATCTGCTTGTTCGATGGTTTGAGTGATTGGTTTTTCTATAAAAACATGTTTACCCGCTTTGATACAGGTTTCAGCAACCTCTGCATGAAGTGGCGTTGGGGTTACGATTGAAACGGCGTCAGAGGCTTCTAATAAATCGTTTAGTGTGGGGAAAACGATAGTATTTGTTTTGTTGGCGATCAATTGAGCACGATCCACATCTGTATCGAAAACGCCAGAAAATGTAATATCCTTCATCTTGGCATAATGTTTAGCATGATGCTGCCCCAAGTGCCCAACTCCAATAACACCAATTCTCATTAAATCATTTCCGGGTTTTTTATTAAATCAATCGCCCTGAAGTTATAAAATTGTGCAGTGGGGTTCATGTGCTAAAGTGTTATAGTCTATTTCAAAACGTATTTGTTTCTGAGATCGTAGAACCTTATAACTTATCCATTAAAATTTAATATGCAGAAATCTTCTTGATTTTCGTCGATAAAACAACCAATTTGCACCTAATTCGTTTTCACTAATCGGGAGAAAATCAGAATGTCCATGGAAGTAAAATCAGGAATTGGATATATTATTCCAGCTGGAGCGCTAGTTGGATATGCCGTTTCATTATTTTCCGGATTATATCTCATCAGTATCGTTTTTGCTGTTGTTGGGATTTTAGGCTGGTTCCTATATGCATTGGTAATGGAGATCAAATTGCCAAGCACGATGGGTAATATGATCATTGCATTTGCGTTCTTAATTGGCATTGGAATTTTCATGACCTATGGCATGGAACAGGATATTTTTGGCGGCTATATGTTCAAGGCTGAAGGAACAATATTTTCGCTTTTGGTAATTCTATTTGGTGTTATAGCCGGAGTCTTGTTTAATAGAAGCCGAGAAGAAAAACCTTATGATCTTTCACCTGAAGATAAAGAACTGGTAAAAGCAGCTTTACAAAATTCAAATGAAGGTAATCAAGAACCCAGAGTTATCGTCGTAAAACAAGAAGTTGAAAAAGAAGACGATAACGAAGAGGAAGACGATTCTCATTCTATGTACGGGTATCCTCCAGAAGATTATTATTCTGACGAAGACGACGAAGAGGATGATGATGACGAATATGAAGACGATGATGAAGATTGGGACGAAGAAGACGAAAAGGATTAATAGCTTTTTGCTCGATTAAATTATTATTAGCAGGTGGCTTCGACAGATAAGACACCTGAAATTATTTACACATTAAACTTAAAGAAAATACAGTCCCCATCTTTTACGATATATTCTTTTCCTTCTAACTGAGCCAATCCTGCCTCTTTCACTGCTTGTTCACTACCAAGCTTAACCACATCCTTATATTTTATGACCTCAGCCTTAATAAATCCACGTTGAAAATCCGTATGTATTTCACCAGCCGCCTCAGGTGCCGTTGCACCATCTTTAATAGTCCAGGCTCGAACTTCCGTTGGTCCGCCAGTAAAAAAAGTTTCAAGCCCCAATAGCTTAAATCCAGCATGAATGAGTTTGTCTAAACCCGGCTCTGGCATATGATATTCATCCAGGAACATTTGTTTGTCGTCGCCTTCTAATAAGGCAATTTCCTGCTCCAGCTTTCCGCATAAGCGAATAGCAAGGTTTCCTTCTTTTTCAGCAAAATCGAATAATGCCTGAACATAGTTATTGCGAATACTATTTTGGATTTCAACCTCATCCACGTTGGCGACATAGAGAATTGGTTTTCTTGTCATCAAAAACATTGAACGAATAATGGCTAAATCCTCAGGGGAATTCTTTTGAAAAGAGCGTGCCATATTTCCGTTATTGATATGATTAAACAATGCTTCAGTTAGCTCTGCCTCATACTTGGTTTTTTTGTCGCCAGTTTTTGCCAATTTGCTAATACGGTTAAATCGTTTTTCTATGGTCTCCATGTCTGCAAGAAGTAACTCTGTTTCGATGAGTTCTGCATCGCGCAGCGGATCGATTGATCCTTCCACATGAGTGATGTTATCATCCTCAAAACAACGTACGACATGTACAATCGCCCCAACCTGACGAATTTGCCCTAAAAACTGATTTCCTAATCCTTCGCCCTTGCTTGCACCTCGGACTAAACCTGCAATATCTGTGAATTCTACAATGGCAGGCGTTATTTTGGCGGGATTAAAAATAGTAGCGAGTATGGCTAGCCTGGGATCAGGCAGAGGAACAATACCCATATGAGGTTCAATTGTACAAAACGGATAATTCTCAGCAGGGACGGAAGATGCTGTTAGTGCATTAAAGATTGTTGATTTTCCAACATTGGGGAGCCCAACGATTCCACAGCGAAGTGCCATATAATACTATTCCTTTTAAAACTAAAAAGTATCTAGTGAGGGATCGCCACCAAAATCATATGTGAGATTATCAAATAATCCAACCTGAAGATTTTTAGCGAAATAGATTACTCGGTCTTTAACTTTTAATTCAGCATCGCCCCAAGCCATATAAACGGGTTTTGTGATGAGCTTTTTAATATCAATTTTGTAGCTAATTTTATCATGATAGGGACGAACCTGACCTTTAAACTTGAGATCTTGAACGCCCAATGCACGTCCGCGGCCTTCGCCACCAGCCCAGGAAAGAAAGAATCCAATAAGTTGCCAAAAACCATCTAATCCCAGACAGCCGGGCATCACCGGATCACCTTTAAAATGGCAATCAAAAAACCAATTGGATGAATCAATATCCATTTCTGCTTTGATTTCTCCCTTATCGTATTTGCCGCCTGTATCAGAAATGTGCAGGATGCGATCTATCATTAGCATGGGAGGTTTGGGTAGTTTTCCGTTTTTCATGCCGTAAACTAACCCTTCAGCAACGTTGAGTAGTTCTTCTTTTGAGAATGAGGATTTCTTCATTAATCTAGTCTTTTTTTGTTAAGAGAGAGCAGGTGAGAGTACGAAAAATATCATGGAGAATACAGAAAAATATTTAACCATAATCATGATATAATTTCAGTAGGTTTCAACAGCAATTGCTACATTTCCCTATGAAAATTCAATGGAAATATTCCATAATACTAATGGGATTATTGATAAATCAAATTCTTAGTGAGTCCAGTAACATGACGGTATTTACACACGCTACAATATATGGACATCCGACCGCAGACGCGATTTTGTGCGAAGATGGAAAGATAAAAGAGATTGGCCAAGCCGCTGATTATACCGGATATCCTACTGTGGATTTGCGTGGTGGCACCGTGTATCCAGGATTTATTGATGCCCATATGCATTTATTAGGCCTTGGAGGGTCTAAAGAAATTCTGGATTTGGTTGGAACAAAATCTGTTGAGACTATAATGAAAATGGTAGAATCCACAACCAAAACGCTTCCACCTGGAACATGGATACAAGGTCGTGGTTGGGATCAGAATGACTGGGAGGTGCAGGAATACCCCACAAAAGAAATGTTGGATAAAGTTGCGCCAAATCATCCAGTGTTTTTACGCCGTATAGACGGCCATGCTGCATGGACCAACTCAACTGCTCTGGAGTTAGCCAGTATTACAAAACACTCTAATAATCCTGAAGGTGGAATGATTCTTCGTCACACTGATGGATCCCCAAGCGGTATTCTGATTGATAATGCTTTGGATATCGTTGGAGAGATTGTTCCAAAGGATAGCAAGGAAACAAAAACCCGCCAGATTTTGAGAGCGGTAAAATATCTAAACACATTAGGCATTACAGCAATACATGATGCAGGAACAGAATTTGAAACCATTCAAATATTGAAGGAATTAATCCAAAAAGAATCCTTGCCAATACGCGTTTATTCTATGCTGGAGGATAAAGAAAAAACACTATTCGTCTTGCTGAAGGATGGTCCGACAAAAGGCGACTTCTTAAATATTAGTGCTATTAAACTATATTTTGATGGTGCCATGGGAAGTCGTGGAGCTGCGTTGCTGGAGCCTTACTCAGACGACAAGGAGAATACTGGTTTGCTCATGGAAGAGTCTGACGAAATAGCCGCAAAAGTAAAAAGTTATAATGCTGCTGGATTTCAAGTTTGCATACACGCTATTGGTGATCGTGCAAATCGATTGGCATTGGATATATTTGAAAAGGTTGGAAATCCAAGAATGAGAAACCGAATCGAACATGCTCAGAATATTCATCCCGATGATGTACCCCGGTTTTCTGAATTAGGAGTCATTCCTGCAATGCAACCCACCCACTGTACAAGTGATATGTATTGGATTACAGAGCGAATCGGTGAGGATCGATTAAACGAAGCGTATCCCTGGAAGTCTCTTATAAACGCTGGTTCACCTGTTCCGGGAGGTTCTGATGCTCCCATTGAAATCCCCAATCCATTGCATGGCATTTATGCTGCTGTAACGCGGCAAGATACCACAGGATGGCCAGAGGATGGTTGGCAATCTCAAGAATGTGTGTCTCTGGATGAGGCAATTAATATGTATACAGAGTGGGCTGCTTTTGGAGCAGGTCAAGAAGAGTTGCAAGGACGAATTGAACCAGGTTACTATGCAGATTTTACGGTTGTGTCCCATCCTTTTGAAGAAGCAAATCCAAAGTCGATTTTGGATGCAGAAGTTCTTTTCACTATCATAAATGGAAAAGTTGTTTTCAAAAAATAATGGTTATTACTCAGAATCAAATCAAACACGTTCGTTCTTTGCAACAAAAGAAATACCGCCAGGAATTCAATCAATTCATCATTGAAGGATTCCGTGCAATTGATGAAGCATTAAAGGCGAATGGTCAAATTACAGAAATGTTTATTGAGGAATCATTATTAGAGAATTCTAAATATCATCAGTTGGTTCATTTATTAACACAAAGAAATATTCCTATTTATAATGCCTCACAGAAACAGATAAAGGAAATGTCTGACACGAAAACCCCATCGGGAATTTTGGCAGTGTGTTCTATTCCTAAAGCCGATAACAAAGCTGGTGGGAATTGGCTCTATTTGGATGAAATTAGCGATCCCGGAAATGCAGGAACGCTCTTGCGAACAGCGGCCTGGTTTAACGTTCCGAACGTGTGTTTTTCAAAAGGGTGTGTTGACCCGCATAGCCCAAAAACGGTGCGATCAGGAATGGGTGCTCATTTTTATCTTAATATTTTAGTGGATACGAATATTGACCAGATTAGTAACAACTCAACCGTTCTTGGTGCTGGTATGGAAGGCGAAGAACCATTGGGCTTGGAGATTAATGAGCCTTGGATTTTGGCGCTGGGTAGTGAGGCGCACGGATTATCTGATCAGATAAGTCCACATATAGAAACAGTTATATCCATTCCAAAATTAGGAAATGGTGAATCGCTAAATGTAGCTGTGGCTGGTGGTATTATTATACGTGACTTAACGAAAAAATAAATTATAAATGAACGATTTCAACATTTGAAATCGCAGAGCCCAAAAAACGACCGGCTACCGATTCGAAACGGGCTGGTAAATCAGTAACAAAACACTCCAAGGAACCTTCTCCTCCATTTGCAGCCAAATTTAAAGTATCCAATAGTTCAGCGGTTTTAGTGGCAACCACATCTGCGGAATCCACTAAAATTGTTCCCGGTTTGACAAAACTTTGGATAGCGGGTTTAAGTAAAGGATAATGTGTACAACCTAAAACCAAGGTATCCGCCGATGAATCATTAACAGGGGTTAGATATTTTTGTATAATTTGCTCTACAATGGGTCCGTCTAACCAACCTTCTTCAACCAGAGGAACAAAAAGTGGACAAGATTGAGCAGAAATGGTTAAATCGTCATTAGACGCTTTAAGCTTTGATTGGTACGCTTCGGATGTAATTGTAGCAATAGTTCCAATGATGCCGATATGACCGTTTTGTGTAGTTTGAAGTGCAGCCTCAACACCCGGTTCAATGACGCCAATGATTGGAATATCAAATGTATCTTGCAGCGATTCTAATGCAAGCGCCGAAGCTGTATTACATGCAACAACAATGAGTTTGGCATCCCGGGAAAGAAGGAAGTTTGTGATTTGATGGGCATAGTCTTTTACCGTTACTGGACTTTTATTTCCGTAAGGTACACGGGCTGTGTCCCCAAGGTATATAATGGATTCATTCGGGAGAGCATGTTGAATGGCTCCCACGACAGTAAGACCTCCAAGCCCGGAATCAAAAATACCAATGGGTCGGGAG